>CAZIGZ010000044.1:5871-11804 GCA_964538835.1 uncultured Chitinophaga sp.
GGCCAGTCGTCCGTGCGGAACGGTGTCAGCGGAAGTCCGGCACCGCAGAACATGTTGCAGACGGGATTGTCGGCCCATGCATAACGAACGGCCGCTGGATCTGCGACGTTCGCGCTGGAGACTTCGATGCGACCATCTTCCAGGATCTTTGCATCGGCCCAGACGAACTTCTTGTCGGCTCCGGCGATCGCGAAGCCAACCGGCTTGCCGACATCGAACGGACGCCATCCACCGGCGACATGGTCAAAGGTCAGTACAATCTTGTTGCCCTGCTTTTCCATGCTCTTGTACTGAGGACTATGAAATGGAACACTCACACCGTACTCATTGGCCAGAGCCCATCGAGCAAGGCGACGACCGACATCCACTTTGTTCTTGGGATGAATGTCTTTGCCTTCACCGATATCAATGATGACGGCTTCACCGGTGTGAGGAAGCTTAGACATAGTCATCGTCTGAGCTTCACGAAGTTCGGCCCAGTCGCTTTCAGCAGGGTCTGCAACCTCATTCTTGAAGTCGGCCAGTTGAACCCAGTAAAACGGAAAGTTGCCCTGACCCCATTCTTCGCGCCAGTTGGAGATCATCAGCGGGAACAGATCGCGATACTGATAAGCTCGGCTGGCATTGCTTTCGCCCTGATACCAGATGGCTCCGCGAATCGTGTAGCCAAGGTGAGACTTCAGGACGCCGTTGTAGATGTTGGCCGGACGAGAATTGCCGCCCATCTGTCGCTTCAGGTTTTCCAGCTGCTTTTTCTGATCTTCTGACAGATCCGTCTTGCCAGACAGTTCTGCAAACTGCTTTTCCATGCCTTCCCAGCGTTCGATGAGAGGCTTGTATTTTTCGTCAGCCACCAGCTTGCTTCGGTTCACCCACGCTTCGCAGGCAGAACCGCCCCAGGCGTTGTTGATCATGCCGACAGGAACATCCAGAGTCTGGTGCAGCTGGCGAGCAAAGAAGTATCCGACCGCGGAGAAGTTTCCGACGGTTTCCGGAGTACAGACCTGCCACTGGCGGTCCGGGTGAGTCAGGATCGGCTCCTGAGTCCCCACCTGCGGAAAGTTGATCATGCGCAGCTTCGGGAACTTCGCAGCCAGCTTTTCGAGATCGGGATCGTTGGAAGCGTTCACGCTCCACTGCATGTTGGACTGACCGGAGCCGACCCAGACTTCGCCAACAAGAACATCCTGAAATGTCTTTGTTTCATCCGCCGTAACCGTCAGTGTCTGAGGCGTGCCATCGGCCATCATTTCCGGCAGACTGACGACGAACTTTCCATCCGCATCGGCCTTTCCGGAGACGGACTTTCCCGCCATTTCCACGGTGACATCGTGGCCAGGCTTCGTCCAGCCCCAGACCTTAATGGGCATCTTCTGCTGGACAACCATGTGGTCGCCGAAGACGTTGGGCATTTTGAGTTCAGCCTGAGCTGATGAGGCAGTCAGCATCAGAGCGAACGTGAGTAACGCACGAATTTTCACGGGTGGGATCTCCATTGGGGAAATGAGGCGGGGAAGACAATGCACGAATGGAATTAGAGCATTCACAACCCCGATTTGCATCCATCGCGACGGAGGGAGTACCAAAAGCAGGTGTGCAGCCGATGTGTGGTTTCGCACAAAAGGGCCTCAGGAACGGACCGCGGCTTTCCGACATTCTGGGCGTGTGTTTCCGCCGAAGATTGGTCTATGATCACGAACCTGGTCGTGACAGTCAGTGTCTGCGACGAACGAACGAAAATTCTGTAAGGCAGTGCAGCGAGGGCAGAAATCTTGGGTGATCCAAAGCGTGAAACGCTGAAAGTTGGCAGCCAGCGAGCAGTTCTGGTGGGAGTGTTCCATCCGGATGACGGCTTTGCCCGCATGAATGCTCTGGACGAGCTGAAAGGGCTTGTGAAGACCGCTGGTGTCGACGTCGTCGGCGAACTCGTGCAGTTCCGGGAAGCACCAACTCCCAACGCGTGTCTTGGTTCAGGCAAGCTGGAAGAGCTGAAAGAACTGGCCGCAGCCACGGAAGCTCAGCTGGTCATTTTCGACAACAACCTGACTCCGTCCCAGGGCCGAACTCTGGAAACGGAACTCAAGCTGCCGATCGTTGACCGAAGCGAAGTCATTCTGGACATCTTCGCGACTCATGCACGCACGCATGAAGCGATGCTGCAGGTGGAACTCGCGCAGCTGATGTACTTTCGAACGCGGCTGAAGCGCATGTGGACTCACCTGGAACGAGTTGGCGGTGGCGGCACGGGCGGACTTGGAGCCGGGCGTGGTCCTGGGGAAAAGCAGCTGGAAACCGACCGCCGGCTGATCGACAAGCGTATCTCCGAACTGAAGTCACGACTGCGCGATGTGGAAGATCGTCGTGCGCGAACCGTGTCTCTTCGCCGTGAAAATCCCACAGTGTCACTCGTCGGCTATACCAATGCGGGCAAGAGCACACTCATGAGGACTTTGACGGGAGCAGATGTGCTGGTCGAAGACAAGCTGTTTGCCACGCTCGACACAAGAACCCGGCGCTGGAGACTGCTGGGCTTTGGAGACGTCTTGCTCAGCGATACCGTCGGTTTCGTTCGCAACCTGCCGCACCATCTGGTTGCGTCATTTCGATCGACTCTGGAAGAAGCGAGGCATGCGGACCTTCTGCTGCATGTTGTGGACGCGAGCAATCCGGAAGTGGAACGACAGATTCAGACGGTTTACGACGTGCTGAAAGAGATCGGCGTTGAGACTAACAACGTGTTGCTCGTGTTGAACAAGGTCGACCGCATCGAAGACCAGTCCGTGATCGACATTCTTCGCAGGAGATATGACGACACAGTGACCATCAGTGCAGCCGACGGGACAGGCATCGATCGCCTTGGTGCGGTCGTCTCGGAACGTCTCTCGGGCGGATATGTGGATGCAGAGATCGAAACGGGCGTAGGCAACGGACGGTTGTTTGCATGGCTGACTCAGCATGCTCAGGAAAAGGGTCGCACGTACGTGGATGACGATGCGGCCAGAGTCTGTATTTCCTGTCGACTTCCAAAAGGCGCCGTGGGAAGCATTCCATCGGACGACACAGTTGTCAGAATCCAGAGCTAGCCTGGCAACGGAATTGAGGTTGCTCGTTGTGTTCTGAAACGTGACCAGGCGAATCTCTGAACAAAAAACAGAGTCGGATCCTGGCACAATGACCGAAGATAAATCAAAACCCGACGTGCGTCCGCCGATCGCGGCTGCAATCGCAACAGCCATCTGCGTGGTTCTTGGGATTGTGGTCGCGATTTTGCATTTTCAGGGCTACACGGCACGGGATCGTACCTTCCTGATCGTCAGCCTGCTGGCTTATGTCGCAGGCGGCAGTATTCCCGGAAAGAATGCTCTGGAATCGCTCAAAGAGCGGCAGCTGAACGTCGACCTCCTGATGATTCTGGCCGCAGTTGGAGCCGCGATCATCGGAGACTGGCTGGAAGGCGTAGTGCTGCTCTTTCTGTTTTCACTGAGCGGAACGCTGGAATCGTTCGCGATGTACCGAACCACGCGTTCGATTGAGGCTTTGATTCAGCTTCGGCCGGGTGAAGCAACGCTGGTCCAGCCTGGAGGAGAACAGCGAGTTGCCGTGGAAACTCTGGTGCCGGGAAACGTGCTGCGTGTTCGACCGGGAGAACGGTACCCTGTCGACGGCGTGATTGAAGAAGGCGAAACATGGGCCGATGAATCGACTCTGACCGGCGAAAGTGAGCCTGTTACCAAGAACGTCGGTGGGCAGGTGTTTGCCGGCACGATGAACGGCAACGGGAGTGTTCTCGTGCGCATGACTCGCGCGGTGGCCGACACGACTCTGCAGCGCATTGTGCACATGGTCCAGGAGGCTCAGGCACAGAAGACACCGACGCAGCGTTTCGTGGAATCGTGGCAGCAGCCTTATGTTCTGGGAGTGCTGGGGACAGCAACGCTCGTGTTTTTCGGAACGCGTTTGCTTCACAAGGATGCATGGAGCGACGCGTTTTACCACGCGATGGTGCTGCTGGTTGCGGCGTCGCCCTGTGCGGTCGTTGTGGGTTCACCGGCCGTTCTGCTTTCCGCCATCGCGCGAGCGGGACGCCAGGGCGTATTGTTCAAGGGCGGCGTTCATCTGGAGAACCTTGGGCTTGTGGACACGATTGCGTTCGACAAGACAGGCACTGTGACTCTTGGGCGTCCCGCCGTCATGGAAGTCTGGTGTCCGGCATCAACCGATCTGAATCACCTCCTGAGCCTTGCTGGCGCAGTTGAACATCGAAGCGAACATCCTCTGCGAGTTCCCGTGCTGGCGGAGATCGAGAAGCGTGGCATTCGCTGCTCTGAAGGTTCCCTGCAGGATTTTCATTCACATACCGGGCTCGGCGTGCATGCTCGAGTTCAGGACGTCTGGATCGGCGTCGGGCGAGAAGGCCTGTTTGAAACTCATGACATGAAGCTGCCGGATGACCTGATGGAGAACGCGGCTCGAATGCGACAGGCTGGCCAGACGGCACTGCTGCTTTTGTCTGATCAGCCTGGGTTGTACGGCGTGATCGGAGTCGCAGATCAGATTCGACCGGAAGCTCCCGCCGCCATGGCCGCACTGACACAGCTGGGAATTCGTCGAAAGGTGATTCTGACCGGCGATCATGAAAACGTCGCCAGAGCGGTTGCCCAGAAACTGGGAGCGGACGAGGTTCGTGCGGGCTTGCTGCCCGATCAGAAGGTTGTCGAACTCAGTCGACTGGCCGCAGATGGAACGGTGGCCATGATCGGCGATGGCGTCAACGATGCTCCTGCGCTGGCTGCTGCGACGGTCGGTATCGCGATGGGCGGGGCGGGAACGGATGTGGCTCTGGAAGTGGCAGACGTTGTGCTGATGCGAGACGATTTGCGGGCTCTGCCTTTGGCTGTCTGGATCAGTCGCCAGGCTCGCCGCCGAGTTCAGCAGAATATGGTGTTTGCGTTCACGATGATTGCGGTGCTGGTCATTTCCACTTTCTTTCAGCTGCCTCTTTGGATGGGCGTCATTGGCCACGAAGGCAGCACCGTGCTGGTGGTCTTAAATGGCCTGCGCATTCTGTGGGAAAAGGTTCCGGAGTTGAGTTCCGGCCCGATCAGGAAAGCAGCGATATGAGAAGCATGGGAGTAATGCGGGTCATGAGTTTTGCGATCTGGCTGCTCGCTTTCTGTTGCTCGTGCGTGGCCCAGGAGAGTGGCAGCGAGCAGAGCAGACCGGGCGAAAAACTCCGGCTGAATGTCCCCTACAGAGACGGTGAGACGCTTGATGAATACGCCGCGTCGCGCTGTGTTGTCGACGTGTCTGTTCCGGAAGGTGTTCAGGACTTTCCGACGATCGTCTGGTTTCACGGCGGTGGCCTGACTCAGGGGGAGAGATCGATTCCTGCCGCTTTGAAGGGACACGGGATTGCAGTGGTGGCTGCCGGTTACCGACTGAATCCACAGGTGAAAGCACCGGTCTACATCGAAGATGCGGCGGCAGCGATCGCATGGACGTTCCGCAACATTTCCAGGTACGGCGGCTCAGATCAGAAGATCTTTGTCAGCGGACATTCCGCCGGCGGGTACCTCACTCTGATGACCGGCCTGGACCAGAAATGGCTGAAGGCCCAGAACGTGGATGCCAACCGGATCGCGGGTTTGATTCCATTCAGCGGTCAGGTGATCACTCACTTCACGATTCGTGACGAACGCGGCATTGCCAAAACGCAGCCGCTGATTGATGAATATGCACCCCTGTTTCACGTTCGCAAAGACGCTCCGCCGATTCTGCTGATCTCCGGTGACCGCAACAAGGAGCTTCTCGGTCGCTACGAAGAGAATGCGTATCTCTGGCGGATGATGAAAGAGAATGGCCATACGGACACGGAGCTGTTTGAGCTGCAGGGCTTTGATCACGGAGGGATGGCCGAGCCTGCCTTTCCGCTG
>CAZIGZ010000044.1:11814-41436 GCA_964538835.1 uncultured Chitinophaga sp.
AGGCCGGGCTTCACTTGTTGATTTCCGTTCACAGTGGCATCAGTGACCAGCCACTGCGGCGATGCCTTCCAGGAATCCCTGGAGCTGTCGGCTTCGAACCGGATGCTGCAGCTTTCGGACAGCCTTCGCTTCGATCTGACGAACTCGTTCGCGAGTCACCTTGAAGATGCGACCGACTTCTTCCAGAGTGTACGTGTAACCGTCACCCAGGCCGTAACGCAGCTTGATGATTTCGCGTTCGCGGTAGGTCAGAGTCTTCAGGACGGTATCGATCTTGTCCTTCAGCATTTCGGATGCGGCATTGCTGACCGGGCTGTCGTTGCCACGGTCTTCAATGAAGTCTCCGAATGCGCTGTCTTCGCCTTCGCCGATTGGCTTGTCGAGACTGATTGGCTGACGTGAGATTCGCATGACTCGACGAGCTTCATCAAGAGGCACGCCGGCCGCTTCCGCCATCTCTTCGACCGTTGGTTCGCGACCGATATCCTGCAGAAGAACACGTGCGGCTGCTCGCAGCTTCGTCATCGTTTCGATCATGTGAACCGGAACGCGGATTGTTCGAGCCTGGTCCGCGATGGCCCGAGTAATCGCCTGGCGAATCCACCATGTGGCGTAAGTCGAGAACTTGTAGCCTCGGCGATACTCGTACTTGTCGACTGCTCGCATCAGGCCGGTATTGCCTTCCTGGATCAGGTCCAGGAACGTCAGGCCTCGATTGCGATACTTCTTGGCAATGGACACGACCAGTCGGAGATTACCGCCGGACAGGTCACGCATCGCTTTGTCGTATTCGATGTGACGCTGCAGGATGACGGCCATCTTGGCGGCCATGGACGCTGGTGATTCCTGAGTCAGCTGAATCAGGTCGTCCAGTTCCTTCTGCAGGTGCTTTCGCTCGTCGACCGCCGAGGTCAGGTTGCGCAGATTGTCGATCTGCTCCTGCAGTTCCGTCATGCGATTGGAGATTTGTTCCAGTCGCTTCATGCACGGCTGCAGACGCTGAGTACGCAGGCTGAGCTCTTCCAGCAGAGTGACACAGCGGCGACGGCGTTCCGCCATCCGATGAGTCAGCTCGGCACGTTCTTCGACCGAGAGATCGGCAGAACGCTGGCGAGCATAGTCTTCCTGGTCACGCTTTCGCATGTGTTCGATGGTGGCCAGATTGCAGGGCATGCGGCCCAGAATCTGTTCCTTCTCCAGGCTTTCCGTCATCGACACTTTGATCGTGCGGTCAAACGGCAGTTCGCCACGGTGAACCTTGACCAGTGTTTCATGGCAATAGTTCAGCGCGAACTCGGTTGAAAGCAGAGCGCGACGAAAGCGACGTCGAGTCACTTCGATCTGCTTGGCGAGGAAGATTTCTTCTTCGCGTGCCAGCAGAGGAATCTCGCCCATCTGGCTCAGATACACACGGATCGGATCTTCCGTCCCGCGTGAATCATCGTCGATGCGGATTTCCTGCTTGCGCTTTTTGCGCGAAGCGAGCGGAACGCCGGCTTCATGCTGTTCCGGTTCCGGAACCAGCTGAATGTTCAGCTCTTCGAGATAAATGATCAGATTATCGAGATGCAGCGGATCGGTGGCTTCATCGGGAAGATAGGAATTGACCTGAGTAAACGTCAGGTGTCCCTGCTTCATTCCCGTTTCAATCAGATTCCGCAGACCTTCATCAAGGCATTGCATGAGAGTTGCTCCGAAGGACTTCCGTGCCACCAGCAATCACGAGGTGGGTGAAGTTGTGATGTGCTGATGATGTCCTACTTCAGTGAAGAAGGATGACCCATTTGACTTTGACGAAAATTGTAAAGTCGGCGAAGCGCATCTCTGGTGTCGTCGTTTAATTCGCTCCCGGACTGTGCCGTCTGAGCAAGAAGTTGTTTCGACACGAGGTTCAGTCGTTTTTCTCGCCGTTCCAGAAGAGGTCCGAGGACCCTTTCCAGATGCGGTGGCATTCCACCTGTTGGCTCCGGTCGGTTCGGCTGCTCCGACATGAGCCTTGCGATTCCCTTCTCCTCTGCCGAATCCACCACGGCGTTGATCAGGCTCAGAAGATCTGAATCCGATTCCGCCGCGATGATGAGTCGACCTAGGTCGGGAAGGTCTCCGTCTTCCTTCCACAGATCAATACACAGTGCCAGCAGCCGCTGGTGCCGTGGGTTTTCAAAGTCATCCGACCCGATGTGGTGCCGAATGACATCAATGGTTTCAGGAGTTGTCAGGATGATTTCCAGCAGTTCCCGTTCCGCCCGATCCAGAGCATTCTCTGACGCTGGCTTGAGTGGAACAGGTTTGGCAGCCGGACCACGCTGGAAACTGACCGGCTTCTTTTGATTCTTGTCTCGAAGATCCAGCAGCTGCTGACGAGCCACTCTCTCGTCCACCTGAACTCGCCAGCAGATATTCCGAAGAATCAGGTCTTCGCGAACACTGCCCGCCATTCCAGGAGCTGTTGCCAGAAACTCCACCATTTGATTCAGAACCTGCTGACGGCCCGCGACGGAAGTCGTACCGGACCGTTTCAGGACTGATTGCAACTTGTATTCCCACGCCTCCGATGCAGATTCCGTCAATTTGAGGAACTCCTCTTTGGAGTGCTCCTCAAGGTAGTCCGCCGGATCCTTGCCTGACGGAACATTCAGGATTCGTAAATCAAGATCCTGTGCAATGAATTGCGATATTGAGCGTTCTGCGGCGCGTTGCCCTGCGTCATCAGAGTCGTAAACGAGGACCACCTTCTCCGCAAAACGCCTCAGAAATCTCACGTGTTCTTCTGTCATCGCTGTTCCCAGCGTCGCCACCGCGTTGGTGACGCCCGCCTGGTGACAGGCAATGCAGTCCATATATCCTTCCACAATGATTGCAGTCTTGCTGCGACGAATTGTGTCACGAGCCCGATCGAACGCATACATCATGCGACGTTTCTGAAAGATCGCGCTTTCCTGACTATTCCAATATTTCCCCCGGTCCTTGTCGTTGCGTCCGGGCAACACTCGTCCCCCAAACGCAACAATCCGTCCACGTTCGTCAAAGATCGGAAACACGAGACGATCGGCGAGATCGATCGAGGAGTACCCTGGTCCGTTGTCGCGTTCACGAATCAGCCCCGCAGAAACCAGCTGAGCCGGTGTGAATTTCCCTCGTGCCTTCTCCATGAACCACTGACGATTTTCCGGGTGGTATCCCAACCGAAAGTTCCGAACGGTCTCTTCTGTCAGTTTTCGCTTCTTGACATACTCCCGAGCGTGTGCGGCCTGTTCACCAGTTCGCAGTGCCGTGTGCATCAGATTGGCGGCCCATTCAACAACGGCCAGTGTGTCCGTTTTGCTGGGACCAGCTTGTTCGTTGCTTCGTGCCCGCTTTGGAATTTCCAGTCGAGCACGCCGCGCGAGACTCTCAATCGCCTCCGGGAAAGTGACCTTTTCGGTTTCCATCACCCATCGAAAGCAGTCGCCGCCGGCTTCACAAACCCAGCACCGGTACGACTGACGATCGGGGTACACAAAGAACGACGGGTTATGATCATCATGAAACGGGCACAGGCCCACATACTGACGACCGCCATGCTGGGGCTTCAGAGAAACGATCTCTGAAACAAGATCCACCAGGTTCGTGTTGGATCGCACCAGCTCTTTGAAGTCGTCTCCCAATCCCTGCACCGTGATACTCCTTGAGTGATCTGAAGATCCTGGTTCAGGGTTGAAGAACTGTGAGACTGACAAGTTCAAATTGTATGCCGCTGTCAGACCATTCCCAACAGCCGCGCAGGAGCGCAGGCAGAGGGGCGAATGTGGTTGACACCGGAGTATCTAAAACAGCGGGAGACCTCTTCTGCTCAACCGCTGATGGGTATGGCTGGCGACGCCCGGAGCCGGCTTCCGTTGGCCCCGTTTCGGCGTCGGGCAATTCTAACCGTCAACCGTTGCGGGTCAAGGACTTCGGGAAAATGCAAAGGCGGAAACTGAGGTGCATGAAGTCTCAATCACGACAACGTCTCAGGTCTTCGAACTTGGCGTTATCTACCCTGTGATTTCAGCTTCACTGACCCGCGTTTCGCAATTCTGCGGAAGGCTTTTCGGAGACGTTGCCGTGCACGAATCTCAGTTCGTGTCGGCCGCTATTCCGACGAAAGTCGTTGACAGATCAGGGAGTTTCGGCGAGACGGTCAGGAAAACTGTTCAGGCTCAGACCCCGCCGACGGGCTCAATGTTCACGAATCGCGAGAAAATTCTTTCAGAGTGAAGAAATCCGAGCCTGGTGAACGTCTACTTCCCGGACGGCACGGCGTGTCACACCCGATTTGTCACACTCTTTTGCTCTTTTGAGACACCCGTCGCTGCCCGCCTGAATCCCCACGAACGTCCCGCCTCAGGACCTCCCTTGAATCGTTCACTCGAATCCATCTACCTCAGCCACCGACAGGCACTGTTCAGCCTTGCTCTGTCAACAACCGGCTGCGCGGCGATGGCAGAGGACGCGATTCATGAAGCGTTCATACGTCTGTGTCGTTCAAAGGATCTCCCAGGTGACCTGAAGAATCAACAGTCCTCGCCGGATCAGCCAGATTCCACAGACCTCGTGTCTTACATCTTCACGGCGGTGCGGAATGCTGCGATCGACGCAGGTCGTCGACAACAGACTCAGCGGAAGCTGGCTCAGTCCATTTTTCAAATGCGGTCCGCAAAGTCGACGGATGGAGACTCGGAAAAGGAAGACCGAGCCGAATTACTTCGCTCAGCGGTGGAAGCACTGGAACAACCCTCAAGAGAAGTCGTGATCCTGAAAGTCTACGGAGGACTCACGTTCGAACAAATCGGACAGGTCCTCGAAATCCCCGGATCCACCGCCGCAACTCGCTATCGCCGTGCACTCAGTCACATTGAAGACTCGCTAAGGAAACACACATGAGCAGCCTTGAGATGGGTGAATGTCACATGAGTGACCTTGAGAAACAACTGGCGGAGCTGCCATTGATGCCGGCGTCTCCCGAACTGGAGGCTCGAGTGCTTGCCGAGCTTCGCTCATCGTCGGCCAGCAGTTGTTCGGGCGGCAGCGACTCGCGATCTCAGCAGTCATCGTGTGCGCCGGTGATGAATGGCGCGATCGTTAGAGGTTCGGCGAACAGCGGATTTGCTGCCAGTCCGTGGCTGGCCTGTGCGGTCTGCCTGGTGGTGGGAACGGTGAGTGGTCGGTTGTTTCTGCCAGCGAGTCTTCGGACGCCTTTGACGGACTCCGGCCCGGTGAGCAATTCTGTGGCCAACACGGAGTCATCCGCAGGGGCCAGCGAAGGAAGCCTTCGGACAAATGACTCTGCATTTTCACCGGCCACTGTTCCGGAACAGCCCGGCTGGACCCTGGACAGCGCGATGAAGACGGGGTCAAAGATTGTCGAATCTTCCTGGTTTTCCCCCTCGGTTGGCGCTGTTGCGTGGGAGCAACAAACCGGTGAAATCTTCCGAGTGGGGACTCATCAGACAGACCGTCGCTTCGCAATGTGCCGGGAATGCCACCGCGTTGGTGGCTGAAACGAGAAGAACCACACTGCTCCGTGAAATTGCGGCCTTTCCTGCCTAGAATTTGGCAGACTGTGACTTGTCCCAGGTCGGTTTGATGCCAGCCCTGGCTGAATCACCGGCTTGTCAATTGTTGGCCATCGCCTGTCCTGCCATACAGAATCCCACCTCCATGCATTTTGGTCGCACTCAGTATTTCCTGACGATCGTTGCCCTTTGCGGGCTCGCTGGCTGCGTTGATGACGCTGGCATTCGCGAGTATTCCGTGCAGGGCGATCAGTCGAAAATCTTCACCTCGGACGTTCTTCGTTCCGAGTTTCAGGCCGTCCCGTTTCGATGGGATGTTCCAAAATCCTGGAAGGATGCTCAGAACGATCAGTTCAGCAAGATGGCATGGAGTGCCGGCCCGGAAGCTACGCCGGCTCGAATCACGATCAGTGATTTGCCAGGACAGGCCGGAATCGCCCCGCAGTTTTCTCGCTGGGCAGGACAGATCAATTTTGCGAGCAACGATCCGGCAGCACTCATGCAGCTGGTTCAGAATATTCCTCTCGGAAGTACCAGCGGACAGTGGATCGAACTCGAAGGTCCCTCGGAGACCATCCTGGGGATGATCGTTCCGTTCGAAGACAGTCTGTGGGTGGTCAAGTTGCGGGCTGAGAAGTCGGTGGCTCAGGAACTGAAAAAGGACTTTCGAAGCTTCTGTGAATCATGGAAAGCCGGCTGACGTCCAGAACAGATTGCGGTCGTCCAGCAGGGCCTTTGGTTTTGAGTTATCAACCGGATCAGATTTCAAAGTGCTCGAACATCGAGCTTTCACATAGAGGGAACTGAAGATGTCAACCACAGCTGCACCAGGCGAATTCCGCTCGACCGGAAATGATGTCCTGGCACGTTCGGATGCGTTCGCGCTGAAGATTGTCCAGGCGCTGGCGTCACTTAAGCTGACGTGTGTTCTGTTCCTGCTGGCGATGGTGATTGTCTTCATTGGCAGTCTCGCCCAAAGCCGCCGCGATGTGTGGCAGGTGATGGCGGAGTACTTCCGATGTTACATCGCGTGGATCGACATTCAGGATCTGTTTCCTCCCTCGATGTTCAGGGACTACGGGACACAACTGGCCACAAAGCTGGGTGCTCTGCGCTTCATCCCGTTCCCGGGGGGCTGGACGATCGGCTGGCTGCTGCTGGCAAACCTGATCGCCGCTCATGCTTTGAAGTTCAAGATCCGTGCGGCCGGAAGTCGTTTGATGGCCGGTGTCGGTTTCATCGTTGCCGGGGCAATCATGCTCTGGGCAATCGTCTACACGGGAAATCGTCAGACGGGCGTTGAAGCGGCCAACTGGTTTTTGCAGCCGCTGACCATCTGGTATCTCATGCTGGCGATCCTGGGTCTGTCGGGTCTGGCCACAATGGCGGCCGGCTACCTGAACGAGAAGAATGGCAAAACAGCAAGGGCTGTCATCATCGTCGTTGGAGCGATCCTCACTGGCGTCTTTCTGTACTACTTCATCGGCGGCGAAAAGACTCGGCTTAACCTTTCGTCCATGCGTATTCTGTGGCAGCTGCTGAAGGGCACAGCCTGCTCTATCGTGCTGCTGATTGGTTCCAACCTGCTGTTTGAAAAACGAGGCGGTATTGCTCTGCTGCACTTTGGTGTCGCTCTGCTGATGATCAGCGAACTGCAGGTCGGGCTGGTGGCCAAAGAAAACATGGTCATGCTGACCGAAGGCGAAACGACAACCTTCGCACGCGATGTGCGAGAACGTGAGCTGGCGATTTTGTTCCGCAAGGACAACGGCGAAGAAGAGTGGGTGACGGTCTCCGAGGGGATGCTTGTGAAGGCAAGTCAGCCGGTCGGTCCGGACAAGCGGAAGAAAGATCCCGGATTGTCAGAACCTGGCGGTGTCGTTGCTCCGGAGCAAATCATCAGTCTCGCCAATCGCGAACGCGTTCAACTGCCGTTTGACCTGGCCGTGCGGTCGTTCGTGCGGAACAGCAAACTGCGCGCACTGATGCCCGGTGAAGAGCTTAAGCTGGCAAAGGGCCTGAGTTCCTTTGCAACTGTTGATGAACTTCCCCCTGTGACCGGTATGGACGAGCAGCAGGACCAGAGCAGTGTGTTCGTCGATGTGATCAATCGTGAATCAGGTGAAATTCTGGCGTCGCTGCTGGTGTCTCAGAACGTCAGCGAACTTCAGGGCCCGGGCCTGGCGGAAAAAGTTCAGATCGGTGACAAGGACTACTACTTCTATCTTCGCTTCCAGCGCAACTACAAGCCGTACGAAGTCAAGCTGATCGATGTCAGCCGTAAGAACTATGTCGGAACGGCAACTCCTCGCGATTACCGCTCCGAGATTGAGATTACGGAAGACGGCACAACCGAGAAATTTACTCTCTGGATGAATAACCCTCTCCGCTACAAGGGTGAGACATTCTATCAGTCAGGTTACACGCCGCTGGAGAATGGCAAAGAGGCTACGACGCTTTCGGTCGTTCGAAACTCCGGATGGATGCTGCCGTACATTGCCTGCATGATCGTGACGGTGGGCATGTTTGCTCAGTTCGGTCAGACACTGCTGCGATTCCTTGATCGACCGTATCGAAAGGCCGCCGTGAATACCGGATCGTCTCAGGCGTCCACGGAAAGTGCCGCTCCATTGTTCGCCCGCGCGGGATTTGCACCGGCATTGCGAGAAGAAGTGGATGAGGAACCGCTTCCACCGGCCAGCATGATGGCATCTGTGGGGATACCTCTGATGGTGACCCTGATCTTTGCCGTGTGGATCGTCAAAGATATGCGACCTCCGCGCGCAAATGAAGCCGCGATGAATCTGTATCGGTTTGCTCAGCTTCCAATTGCGTGGAACGGTCGTGCTCAGCCAGTCGATTCCCTCGCACGAACGCAACTCATGCTTCTGTCGTCCAAGTCAACGTTTGAAGCAGAACTGGAACCATGGCAGCTGA
Source organism: uncultured Chitinophaga sp. (assembly GCA_964538835.1). Classification (GTDB taxonomy): domain Bacteria; phylum Planctomycetota; class Planctomycetia; order Planctomycetales; family Planctomycetaceae; genus SXXK01. Next base: position 20,289 of record CAZIGZ010000044.1, read on the forward strand.
GTGAGCCTGCGGTTCGCGACAAGATCATTGCAGCCGTTCAGAAAGGATGGCCAGAGGCAAAGACAGAGGATTTGACCAGTCTGAAGGGCACGTATGTCCAATGGATCGCAAAGATTATCGAACTGACCAAGGGCGAGAAAGAGGCTGTCGAAGCACGTGTTCGTCCGTTGATGGTTCGCAAGGCTCCTGCGGTTCACTGGCTGCTGGATGTGGTGACTCGCCCCGAAGTGGCCGAACGACATCGAGTCCTGAAGGTTGAAGACGACACTGTGCTGTCGCTTCTGGGGCTCGAAAAACGCGGCGGACTGACATACTCCATCGCAGAGGTTCGTGAGAATCTCTCAGCGCTGGAGAACATCATGCAGAAAGCGGTCGCCAAACAGCGTGACCGAAAAGAAGACGATCTGGAAGTCACTGAACGCCGTGTTGTCACGCTGTTCGAAAACCTGCGACGCATCAGTCAGCTGACGGATATGTTCCAGTCGCAGGGTTCCGACAATGCTCTGGATTCTGCCCTGACCTCCTGGCGAATTCTGCGAGCACTCGGGAACGAACCTGCTGTGATGGCCGTCCCTACAGGCTACAGCGAAGACGAACAGCGATCGTGGGAGACCTTTGTCGCTGCCAATGCTGTTTCCAAAATGAACCAGCAGTTGTCCGAGCTGGAGATTACCAATTACGAACAGTTCGCAGACTATCTGAAGAACAAGCGACCTTTGGAACTTGTCCGTCGGTCCGTCGTCGGAAGCTACAACATTCTGCTGAACTCCGCGAAAGAGGAAACAACCGGAGCGACTCCGGGAGAAACGGTTCGCAAGACGGCGGAAGATGGATTGAAGCGAGTCGATGACGTCTACCTGCGAAACATCCTTTCAATCCTGGCCAAGGCCGACACCACAAAGACGCCGGAAGAGATTGCTCAGGAAGTGACCCTCGAGCAGGCTCAGACAGTCGCTGCGGAGCGGATTTCTTCCGATCTGTTCCAGGTGATTTCGCAGTTGATGGAGGATTCACCGAACGATAAGCGTCTCGTTCAGATTCGCAGCAGGCTTCAGGCACTGGGTACAGAAGACTCCACTGCTCTGTCAGCGGCGATGAATGAAGAACTCGGTCGACTCGTGTGGGACGATCTTCAGGCTCGAGTCGGGCATCTGATGCCAGGCGGCAAGGCCAATGCTTCGTTCACCGAATCATCGGCGTTTGTCGGTTCGATCCTGAGTGCATGGAAGACAGCGGATGTCAAAGGGTTCAACGAGTCAGTCGAAAAGTACAAAGCCTCCCTGACGGAGAATCCTCTGCCCCATGTGGATGCGAAACGCGTAGCGCTCGAGGCATGGTTCAACTACTTCGAGCCGTTCTACAAGACGGAGTTCATCTATCTGCCGGTGATTCTGCTGACCTTCATCGGCTGGCTGTTCCCCCTGAATGGCTCGCTGAGAAACACCGCTTTTTACCTGGTTGTTCTCGGGTTCATTCTGCACACTGCCGCACTGGGCCTGCGTATGTGGATTTCCGGTCGGCCACCAGTGACGAATCTTTATTCATCCGCCATCTTCATTGGCTGGGCTGTTGTGATTGCCGCCGCCGTTGTGGAAGTTCTCCTGAAGAACGGTATCGGAAATCTGGTCGGCGCCTCTGTCGGGGCCGGAACACTCATGATTGCTCACTACCTGGCGGTTGACGAAGGTGACACACTGGGAGTCATGCAGGCGGTCCTGGATACAGCGTTCTGGCTTGCAACACATGTGGTCTGCATCACGCTGGGCTACGCTGCGACATTCCTTGCTGGTTTCCTCGGGCTAGGCTATGTGGGAATCTGCGTAGCCGAAAAGTTCCGGGGACCGATTGTGAATAAAGCGACGAAGACATCGATGCGGCTGATGACCGGACGCATGGTTTACGGTGTTCTCTGCTTTGCTTTGTTCTTCAGTCTCGTCGGAACCGTCCTTGGCGGACTCTGGGCTGATGATTCCTGGGGCCGATTCTGGGGATGGGACCCGAAGGAAAACGGTGCGATGCTCATCGTGATCTGGAACGCGCTGATTCTGCATGCTCGCTGGGACAAAATGGTCGGCGACTATGGTACCGCCGTTCTGGCCATGCTCGGAAATGTTGTGACAGCGTGGTCATGGTTCGGTGTGAATGAACTGCGTGCGGGTCTGCATTCCTACGGCTTCACGGAAGGCCGACTGTACGCTCTGGCAATCTTTGTGATCGCTCAGCTGATCATCGCTGCCTGGTTCATTGCAATGGCCCGGCTCTTTAACAAGCCGGCTGCGATGACGGCATCAGAATAGACAGTTCTACCTGCGAGTCAGTGCTGGCCCCACCGTCAGAGATGACGACGGATGGGGCCTTTTACTTGCGCAATCAGGACGAAGTCTCAGATCTCCATCGACATACGTCCCTGGTCTTCCCGGAAGTCGCCCGATAAACTCTCGTGGCAGTCTGATCATTGTCCTGATCACGGGGGTTAGCGATGGGCTCGTTCACGCGGTGTTCTCTGTTCGCCGCTGTCAGTAGCATGTTCTGCGCAGCAGGTTCCCTTGCGGCGGATGACGTGGTCATCGGTGATCGTGTTCTGCGCGTCGCCGAGGGCTATGAGGTTTCGCTGGCCGTTCCTTCTGCACTGGCCGAACGCCCCATCGCGGTGGCTCGTGATGAACAAGGACGCCTGTACGTCACCGATTCGGGAGGAATGACGGAGCGAGCGGAAAAGCAGCTGGAAGAGAAGCCGCATCGCATCCGAAGACTCACGGATACCGATGGCGATGGCGTCTATGATCACTCGACCCTTTTTGCCGACCGAATGATGTTCCCGGAAGGCTGCCAGTGGTTTCGCGGTTCCCTGTATGTCGCCGCGCCGCCGGAGATCTGGAAACTGACGGACATCAACGATGATGGTGTCTGTGATCAGCGCGAAGTCTGGTTTGACGGAAAGACACTGACAGGCTGCGGCAACGATCTGCATGGTCCTTACGCGGGACTCGATGGCCGGCTGTATTGGTGCAAGGGTGCATTTGCCGAACAGTCACATGTTCTGTCCGACGGTACGACCCTGGTGACTCAGTCATCGCACATCTTTCGGGCAAAGCCGGATGGCAGTGATATCGAGAATGTTCTGACCGGCGGCATGGACAATCCGGTCAACGTGGCGTTCCTTCGGAATGGCGAACGCTTTCTCAGCTGCACGTTCTTCCAGTTTCCCGAAGCGGGTCGTCGTGACGGCCTGATCCATGCCATCTACGGAGGTGTCTACGGCAAGAAACACTCGTCAATTTACGCCCACCCGATGACGGGCGATGTGATGCCCGTTCTGAATCATCAGGGGGCCGCAGCACCATGCGGTCTGATTGCCGGAAGCGATCAGCTGTTTGGCGGACAGCACGACCAGCAGCTGTTCGCGTGTAACTTCAATCTCCACAAGGTGGTGCAGCATCGTCTTGTTCCAAATGGTCCAACATACCGAACTGAGGATACCGACTTCCTTTCCTGTGACCATCCGGACTTTCATCCGACAGATGTCTTCGAAGATGCGGATGGAAGCCTGCTCATTGTAGACACCGGTGGCTGGTACAAAGTTTGTTGCCCGACATCGCAACTGGCAAAGCCGGATGTCCTCGGCGCGATTTATCGAGTTCGTCGCAAGGGCCAGCCTGCCATCAATAATGCTCTGGGCCATGAACTTCCGTGGGAATCAGCTGATGAAGAGACGCTGGTTCGATATCTGGAAGATCCGCGGTTGTTCGTTCAGCGGCGTGCGTCTGATCTCCTGCGGCTGAAAGGGACCAGTGCCGTTCCGGCTCTCACGAACACAGTCCTGAATCACTCGTCGTCCGCCGTCCGACTCCGTGCCGTGTGGACGCTCGCCGGGATTGAACATTCCGATGCGGCTCAGGCGGCCTCGCTGGCACTGGAAGACAAAGACGCGGATGTGCGTCAGGCGGCGGCCCATGTTGTGGGTCTTCATCGATATGCGGCTTCGCTGCCGCGTCTGCTGGATGTCGCTTCTGCACCAGAACAGGGACCAGCGCGAGCCGCTCTGGAGGCCATCGGGAGGCTCCGCCGAACGGAAGCTGTGTCTTCGATATTTGACCTGCTCGCCAGGCCGGAATCGCCCGAGATTGCTCCGGGCGGAGAGCCTCTTGAGGATGCACTGAGAATTTCCGAACACGCAAAGATCTATGCCCTGATCGAGATCGCCAGCCCGGAGGCAACTCGGTCGGGACTTGCATCGGACGCTCCGTCCGTCGTGCGCGCGGCACTCGTTGCGCTTGATCAGATGCGAGGCGGGGATTTGAAGCCTGGTGAAGTTCTGCCCTATATGGCTCACGCCGACGCGCGGCTTCGAGCGACAGCGGCCTGGATTGTGAACCATCATGCGGACTGGGGCAGCGAACTCGCACAGTACTTTGCCGAGCGTCTGGAATCACTCAGCCAGATGAACGACGCGGAAAGGTTACAGGTTCAGGAATTGCTGGCGAACCTGTCCTCATCACCGGATATCCAGACGCTGCTGGCGAAAGGTCTCAGTTCGGACGCACACGCCGACGTTCGCGAACTCACGCTGAAGACACTGGCGTCCACCGGGCTGTCATCGACTCCCGTGAGCTGGCTTGATGCGCTGGCAAAACTGGCAACGTCGGATGATCCCGATACGCTGGCTCTTGTGGTTCAGGTATCGCGACATCTGGCACTGCCGAAAGACGGACATGCGGAACTCAGAGTGGCACTGGCTCGCATCGGAGCGAACGACGCTCTGGCGGACACACTGCGATTGTCCGCGATCGACGCCGCCGGGAACGGACTGATGCTCGACAATCAGACGTTTGATCTGCTTCGGCGCAATCTGAATGCTGACCTGCCTCTCGATCAGAGAAGTATCGCTGCCACTCGCCTCGCGGGATCCGTGCTGACGGACGCTCAGGTCCTGACACTTGTGGAATCGCTCAAAGAGGTAGGTGCAATGGAACTTCCAAAGCTGCTTCCGGCGTTCGAACAGCATGCGTCGGAGAATCAGGGCGCAAGGCTGGTGGAAGCACTGAAAGCGTCACCGGGCTTTCGCGGATTACGAGTCGATCTCATACAGCCGCTGTTTGCGAAGTATCCGGCACCCGTTCAGGAATCCTCAAAGGCGCTGGTCAAAATGCTGAATGCCAGCGTCGAAGAACAGACGGCACAACTGGAGCAGCTGCTGAAGACGCTTCCGGATGGGGATGTGCGGCGAGGACATGAAGTGTTTATGAGCCGCAAAGCCGCGTGCAATACATGCCACAAACTTGGTTACGGCGGAGGTCGGCTTGGCCCCGATCTGACCAACATCGGAAAGGCTCGCAATCGTCGCGATCTCGTGGAAGCCATCGTCTTCCCCAGTGCCAGTATCGTTCGCGGTTATGAACCGATTGCCGCCGAGCTGGAAGATGGACGAGTTATTGCGGGAATTGTGACCGGAGAAAATCAGTCAGAGATCGTTGTGTCTCAGGACGCAGTCAAGTCGATTCACATCGCCCGCAGTGAGGTTGTGCAGATCCTGCCATCCAATGTTTCCCCCATGCCAAATGGCCTGCTGACACTGCTCAGTCCTCAGGAGATCGCCGACCTCGTCGCCTTCCTCCAGAGCGATCAGCGCTGATTGAGCATCAGGCTCAGATCATCAGGCTGGAATGCCTGCCGAACGTCAAGACCGATGGTGCGTACACGCTCCTATTCGACACAGGTGATGCACCAGGAAACCGGGCCGGAGTCGACCGTGTCGAATCGATTCAGCCGGCCGTCTGATTCAATGCGGAAACAGGCGACCTTGCCTGTTGCTTCACCTGCCGCATAAAGAAAGCGGTTGTCGCGGCTGATCGCAAATGAGCGCGGCACAGCTTCTGTTGGCGTGATGGAGATTAAGGCGAGCTTTCCCGATGTCTGATCCACCGCGAAGCCAGCCAGACTGTTATGGCCTCGATTCGCGACGTACAGGAACTTCCCATCGGACGTCAGCAGGCATTCAGCCGTGGAGTTCTGCAGGGCGTCGAAATCTTCGGGGAGCGACCCGACAGACTGAAGAAGTCGCAGCTGGCCCGACTGCCGATCGCATTCGTAACAGGACGCACCATCTTCCGCACTCGTGCCCGCTTCATTGCTGCAGTAGGCCCATCGATCCGATGGATGAAGAACAATGTGGCGAGGATTCTGGCCGGCCGGTGCGACGACAAACGGCGGATCAAGCGGAGTCAGCTTTCCGGTCTGTGAGTCGAAGCGGAACTGATCAATCCGATTGGCTCCCGTATGGCTGACTCGGACAAACGAGTTTGTGGAATCGATGCAGACACCATGAGCATTCTGCGCGGTTGGCTTCGAGTCGACAGGCTGCTCCGAGAGTTTCCCATCGGACGAGATTGAGTGAACCGTGACCTTGTTGCTGACATAGTAGGCCGTCAGAAGGAACCGACCTGTCCGATCCAGAAGCAGATAGGCCGGATCATCCCCCGCGGGCACGACATTCAAAAGCTGCAGCTTTCCACTGTCCTGCTGAATCTGATAACTCGCCAGTTCACCTGACCCACGCAGCGACACAAACAGAAACCGCCCGTCTGGCGAACCCAGCGTGTTGGCAGGCTCATCAGGACACTCCGCCACAGCCGCCATCTGCAGCTTTCCCGTCTCTTGATTCCTTTCCCATGCCACGATCTGCTTCTTCTGCAGCAGGCTGACGAACACGAAGGACTTCTTCGCTGCCAGGGTCCCGTGAACGCCTCCCGCCACAGCGTTCGCCGCTGTCCGAACGCCCAGAAACCCAGCCGCCAAAGCCCGAACCAAATTGCGCCGCTTCATTTCAGTATTTCCAGTAAAAAGACTCATATTTTCAATTCAGGTGCCTGGCACCTGAATCTTGATTTTGGACCGGATCCCGGCCGGAATCCGATCATTTTTCACGACAGAGCATGGCCAAGCGGAAGAATCCCGCTGGCAAACCAGACGAACCACAGGAACAGCCAGACGATGCATCGGACAACGCGGGCGGCAACGTGGGATGGGCGCCAAAAGTACTGCGATGCCAGCGCCGACAGGGGTGCTGGAAAAACGTACAGGAGAACGGCGGTCGAGGTCTCGAAGCAACAGCCACTCGTGGCCCCTCGGGAAAATGCTCCGACCATCGGGCTGACCAGTGTGACCACGGGTGTCATGAGAACTCGAAACCACTTGCCGGGCTGGTCATCGAGTCCTGACTGAACGACAAATGCAAACAGTCCGCCAAAGAACAGCCAAAGAAGCACAAAGCTGGCCACATGCCACCTTGCGAAAGCCCGAGTTGTCGCTGTTGCAGTTGCGACTGTGACCGAGAACTCATCGGCAGGAGCCTGATAGGGGTTGCTGATCATCCCGCCAAACTCCTTTCGAAGACCAGGGATTGCCTATTAACGAAGAGTCAACATGACCTTCCGCAGCGAAGCCGGACCTTCACTCACTCCAGTTCTTTGATCGTTCCAGAGCTTTGTTCCATCCGGCCCGCAGAGTATCGACGTCCCGTTTTTTCATGGACGGTTCAAAGGTGCGATCGATCTGCCATTGAGTATTCAGATCAGTCAGGTCTTTCCAGACTCCGGTCGCAAGTCCGGCCAGCCACGCTGCTCCCAATGCTGTTGTTTCAAACACTTTCGGACGAACCACAGGAACGCCCAGCAGGTCCGCCTGGAACTGCATCAGCATGTTGTTCACCGCTGCTCCTCCGTCGACGCGCAGCGACGTAATCCGAATACCAGAGTCTGCTTTCATCGCATCCAGAACGTCCGCGACCTGAAACGCGATGGACTCCAGTGCAGCACGAGCCAGATGGCCGCTCGTCGAGCCGCGAGTGAGCCCCGCGACCAGTCCGCGAGCATGGGGATCCCAGTGTGGCGCGCCAAGCCCCGCGAAGGCAGGAACCAGGAAGACTCCGCCGTTGTCAGGAACACTCGCTGCCAGCGCTTCAACGTCAGACGAACTGCGAATAACGCCGAGCCCGTCTCGAAGCCACTGCACAACAGCCCCTGCGATGAAGACACTGCCTTCCAATGCGTATTCGACTGTACCATTGCGCTGCCATGCGATCGTTGTCAGCAGATTTCGTGAAGAGCCTTTGGGTTTTGTTCCGGTGTTCATCAGCATGAAACAACCGGTTCCGTACGTGTTCTTGACCATGCCAGGTTTGTGGCAGACCTGTCCAAACAGTGCGGCCTGCTGATCTCCGGCGATGCCTGCGATCGGGATGGGAGAACCAAAGAGAGATGCGGTCGTTTCACCATAGACCTCGCTGGATCCGCGAATTTCGGGAAGGACGCTTCGAGGAATCTTCAGAGCCTTCAGAAGATCATCGTCCCATCGCACTCGATGAATATCGCAGATCATTGTGCGAGACGCGTTGGACACATCAGTCGCATGGACGTGGCCGCCAGTCAGTTTCCACAGGAGCCATGAGTCAATCGTTCCGAAACAGAGGTCCCCGGTTTTCGCAAGCTTCTTCGCTTCCGGGACATTGTTCAGCATCCAGGCAATCTTGGTGCCCGAGAAATAGGCGTCGATGACAAGGCCCGTGCGTGCTCGAAACTCCGGAGCATGCTCGCTCTTCCTCAGTTTCGCACACAGGTCCGCGGTGCGCCGATCCTGCCAGACAATCGCATTGTGAATCGGCTTTCCAGTCTTTCGATTCCACAGCACCGTGGTTTCGCGCTGATTCGTGATGCCGATACCGGCAACTTCACTGGCTTTCAGGCCCGCTCTTTTCAGGGCAGACTTTGCGACGGCCAGCTGAGTGGTCCAGATCTCTTCGGCATCATGTTCGACCCAGCCCGGCTTCGGAAAGTGCTGAGCGAACTCCTTCTGAGCGACCGAACGAATGGTGCCGTCCGCGTTGAAGACGATCGCGCGAGAACTGGTCGTGCCCTGATCAAGAGCCAGGATGCAGCGTTCCATTGTTACTCCGTGGGAAGAGCAGTGTGGAATAGAGATACAGCGGTCTGCGTCTCGGCACTGTAGCAGCGAGACGTCTGGCTGCCATCCAACGGAGATGTTCCGGTGATTGAATCAGCCAGCGACGGCACACGTTGATCCATGACGCCGGGCAAGCCTTCTCAGCCGGCGGCCTGCTGAGACGCCGCATTTGGTTTCCAGTCGATCAACTGAAGCTCGACGCGATTAAATCCGTTGAACGTACTGATCACCGGGGCGAAACTGATTGCGAATGGTCCTCGATGAGTCTGCAGTTCTTCGGCCCACTCGCCTCGTCCAAACGCAATGGCTCGCAGAATTGTTCCGTTCTGCCGAACTCGAATCGACAAGTGGCGGTCACCTTCACCCATCGTCCGCGGAGGCTCCGCAAGTTCCACCTGACTGGTCACAAAGCGAGGCTGAGGATTGGCCTGCCCAAACGGTCCCAGTCGTTCCAGTTCCTGCACCGCGCGATAGTTGACTTCTGACAGCAGTACTTCGGCGTCGATGCGAAGCTGAGTATCTTCGGCGGTGGGATGAAAGTTCTCCGCGGCCCATGTCGCGAAGGCTTCCCGGAAGACTGGCACATTGGGCGCGCTCACCTTCACTCCGGCCGCAGCTTTGTGTCCGCCAAATGTGATCAGGTGTTCGCGGCAGGCGGACAGCCCGGAATAGAGATCGAATCCCGCCCAGCTGCGTCCCGAGCCGGTTCCCGTGCCATCATCCTTGAGAGCAATCAGAATCGATGGTTTGCCGAATTCTTCGGCCACGCGACTCGCCACAATGCCGATCACACCGGGATGCCAGTCATGATGAGCAAGCACGAGAGTTTTGTGCTGTTCCCATTCCGGATGCTCGGCAACCATTTCCTTCGCTTGCCGAAGAATGCGTCGTTCAACAGTCTTGCGATTGTCATTGAGCTGATCCAGATACTCGGCCAGCTTCAGTGCGCGTTCGCGATTGTCGGTCGTGAGTAACTCCACGGCCAGCCGCGCCTGCCCAAGTCGTCCCGCTGCGTTGATTCGCGGAGCCAGCGAGAAACCAATGTCATCCGATCGCAGCTCTTCCTTATCCATCAGGCCTGCAACCTTCATCAGCGCCTTCATGCCGATGGAGGACTGTTCTTTGAGCGTCATCAGGCCGTATCGAACGATGACGCGATTCTCTTCTTCGAGGGGCACAACGTCGGCAACGGTCCCTACCGATGCCAGGCCCACAGCCTGCTTCAGAAACTCACGCATTCGGGGCGACGCCTTTTTGCCATCGCCCAGCCGCTGACAAATCGCCCATGCCAGCTTGAATGCCACACCGGCACCGCAGAGTTCACCAAACGGGTATTCGGAGCCAGGCAGACGAGGATGAACGAGCACCTGAGCATCAGGGAGCCGAGCGCCGATGTGATGATGATCGGTCACAATCAGATCCAGTCCGATCGAACGAGCCAGTGCGGCTTCTTCAACGCTGGCGATTCCGCAGTCAACGGAAACAACGAGTCGCTTTGGATCTTCTTCGTGAAGCTGCTGCAGCGCGGCCTTGTTGAGTCCGTAGCCTTCTTCCATTCGACAGGGAATGTAGTAATCCACATTCGCGCCACTCAGCTGCAGGCAGTGCCAGAGGATGCTGGTTCCGGTGACACCATCAACATCGTAGTCGCCGTAAATCGTAATACGACGCTTGTCAGAAACCGCCTGAACGATGTGCTCGGCCGCCGCATTAATCCCGGGCAACAGCGACGGGTCGTTCAGATCACCCAGTTTGGCATCCAGAAATCGACGAGCAACGTCGGCATCTGACTTGCCACGAGCAATCAGCACCTGAGCCAGCAGCGGAGAAACACGAAGTTGCCCGCAGAGTCTTCGGATCGCAGCGGCATCGTGAGGATGAAACGTCCATTTTCGAGACACGGAACGACTTCCCTGGCTAAGACTCAGAGGGAGGAATCATGGGAATCTCGCGAGTCGTCTTTTCGTGGATGTCTGCATCCGTCGAATCGATTTCGACAATCAATTCCGTATCACCCAGCAAAATTCGATCTCCGGACTTCAGGATCACCTGATCAATATCCTGCTCGTTCACAATGGTCAGGTTAGTGGACTCATTATCCACCAGCTCAAAACCACCGGTTTCGGAAAGCCGAATCTCAGCATGGATCCGGCTCAGCAGCAAATCGTGAATCGTAATGTCCGCGCGATGGCTCCGCCCCAGAGTGACCGGAAGGTCGCCTGGAAGCAGCTGAATGGCCCCGTCCGTGAACACCGCGGACTTCAAGATCAGTCGAGGCATAAGCGTGGCACTACGAATCAAAAACACCAGAGAGTCGTTCAATCTCGGCATCATAGGAAATTCAAAAGCCCCTGCGAATCGAGTCCCCCGGACCTTCCATCCCTGCGCGCAAGACTATCGGGATTATCAGTAAAATACTGCGTTTTAGGGTTAAGGTGCCTGCCACCTGAAATGCGAGGGGTGCCGTCTACGGGGCTGCGATTGTCACTACAAGCCGGCCATCGGGGCTGGTGGAGTTGACCAGAATGGTGTGGGTTGAAAGGTCGGCGGATGATCGAAGCGTCCAGGCATTTCTGGATGTTGCTGTCCGGACCTTGACGGAGACGGGCTGAGTCGCGTGGATTCGAAGAGTCCCTGGTGCGGATTCCTCAATCAGAGCTTTGACGGGAACATGGACCGTAAACTGCTGACGGCGGGGTGGATCACCGGCGGGAATTGAACGACTTCCGTGACTGAGCAGAATGAACAAGACGACGCTCACCGCCAGGCAGCGATGCGAAAATCGAAAGGGACTGAGTGCTTCAATACGAGATTGGCCGAGCATCAGAATGACCCGCAGAACCAAGGACGGGAAGGCCGCAAACACCACGGGCTTCGGCCTCACGCACGTCCCGAGCCAAACCTCTGAATCTGCCCCTTTCTTGCAAGCCACCCAATCAGCCAGAAGCCCTTGACCGCTCCCGGAGACCGGCAAAATTCGTGTTTTCCCCCACGGGGAATTTGACCAAGGGAAATCCCGACCTAGGTTTTTGAAGGTTCCTGCATTAAAGCCTTTCATCTCATGGGTTTATGGAATTCAACAAGTGTTGCTTTTGGGCAACATGAATCGCTTTTTCCGGTGGTTCCTGAGGAGTTGGGCAGGATTTGCGGATCGTTCGGATTTCGCAAATTGTGCAGGTGTTGGCTCATTCGGAAATGGGGGTTTTTCCGAATACGAATCTTGGTCACGAGTGCTCGTCATCGAGCCACTCACGGGAGTTCTTTCCATGAAGATGAACATCAAGGGTTTGCTGAAGGTTGTCTCGGCAGTGGTTGCGATGGTCGGCTGTCAGTCTCTTATGGCTCAGACGACCGACACACAGAAGTTCACGGTCAATGTTCCTTCCGCTTTGTCGATCATTGCTCCGGCAGATCAGCTGCTGACCCATGATGCGACGAACAACAATCAGGTGTTTTCACCAGGTACCAACACGGCCAATCACTGGGCGGTGCTGTGTAACTCGGGTGCGGGTGCAACTGTGAATCTCACAACATCGACACCATTCACTCACGCGACAAACAGCAGTTACAAGAGAGACGCTCGGCTTGCGCTGGCCGTGAGTTCCACGGACAACAACGGCAGCGGTTCTGCGATCTGGACAGTCAGCTCTGCGACAGACCAGACAAACTACACCTCGGCGGACAACAACGCCACAGTGACAGCGACGTCGTCAGCGCCTGGCAAAGCAACGCTGGCTCTGACAGTGACGTTCATCACCAACACGTATTCGACTCTGCTTCAGGGCGATTACTCCATTGATGTGGTCGGCACAATCGCGGCCAACTGATCTGATATCGAACCAAACGCATGGATGCGAAATTGAATAACTCACAGGACCAGACATGGTTGCAGGCAGCTGCAATCAGTCTGGTCCTGTTTGTGTTTGCAGATGCAGCCAGCGCCCAGTGGGTTGAAATTCGGGCCATGGAGAAAGACCAGTCGCTGACGCATCCTGTCAGCAGCAATCTTGCCACGTTCTCAGAAGTTCGCTGGGACGTTCACAACAGTTTTCAGGATGACATCCTGATTGAATGGTCCATGGAAGCGTTTGAATCCAGCAAGGGGTCTTCGCGGGTTGCTCCAAAGGCTGATGTCGGCCTGAGCCTGCGACTCCGCAGCGGCGGACCACGCAATGCCTGGCATATCTCGCAGCCTGTTGACCAGAGTTCACTGATTCGTGGCGACAGAACAGCCAGCGTCACGGCCGTGGGAACACATCAGGGGTCTGCATCATTCGGAGTCACCGTGGCCTTCATTCCTTCAGGCAGCTCAATTCCAGCGGCAGGGCGATATGAATCAAGGCTGATTGGAACCATTTCGGCGCCCTAGAGTCTGACCTTCTCTTTATGCACGCACGTACGTGTCTCGAACTGCTCACGGAGGATTTCTGGATCATCGCGATGACTGACGGCCCCTCAACTCGACGCACATCTCACACCTTTGGAGTCTCATGACTATTCCCCTGACACAGCATCACGATCCACGGCGACGTGCGCGTTTTTCCGCGTATGCCACATGGGTGTTGTGCGCGCTGAGTCTTGGCTGCACGGTTTATCCGGAGCCTGAGCGGAAGAGCATCAATGAGCTGTACTTCGAAGCTCTGGCGGCGAATGCAAAGACACCGGAACAGACTCTGGGGGCCAATCCGTCCGCGAAATCGACGATGCCGGCACATAATCCCTCTGTGCCGAGAAATCCGAAATTCCCCGTCAAGACGGAAGACGCGGCGACCATCGATCGTCCGGAACAACCACCAGAGGTGCCTCCTGTTCCTCCGGAGTCAGCGCTGCAGATGATTCCGGGCGTGGCGGACTCCGAGACTGACTCCGGCTCCGGTTCTGCATCGCTTCAATCGGCATCAGAGCGTACACCAGATCCAGCGGTGGAGTTGCCGACAGATTCCATTCCTGCTGCGACACAGGACACAAACGTTCAACGTCCTGAAGGGCTCATTCTTCCTCCCGTTGAAGATCAGACTCCTGCTGCGACAATTCCAGCGACGCAGACACCAGCCCCGGCAATCACTGATCAGAGTGCTGTCGGTGATGCGGCATGGTCGTCCACGCTGGTCGTTTCTGCGGACAAAGGTCGAGCCGACGGCTGGAAGAAACACAAGGCGTCAGCTTCCGCGAGCAAGTCTTCTCGCATTGTTCAAACCTCACACCGCGCTCAATTGGGGCAGGCCGGGGTTGTTTCAAGTCTCGCCAGCTCAGGAACCGTCACAGAGAGCTTCGAAGAGACGGATGTCCGGCAGGCGTTGCAGCTGCTGGCGAGTCAGGCCGGAGTCGCCATCATCGTCGATGAAAGGGTGGATGGAACCGTCACGACTCTGATCGAAAATGAGCCCTTCGAAACCGCTTTGCGAAAAGTGGTGCTGCCGCTGGGACTCATCTTCCGACAGACGGCTCCGAAAGAGTACATCGTGTCAACCGCTGACCCGGCTTCGCCGCTCTTTTCACGTGTCTCGGATCGAAGTGAATATCGCCCGCTGCACCTCAGTCCCGATGAACTTGTCAAACTGCTGCCGACTCGTGAGTCACGCTTTGTGACGGTCGTGGATAAACGCAATCTGCTCATCGTTGAAGCTCCGCAGGAAATCGCCGGGCCGATTCTTGAACGCCTTCAGGCTGCGGACAATCCGATTCCACAGGTGGAGCTCGAAGCCATCGTCTGCGTGATCGCTCCTGACAAATCCTTCAAGTCGGGCCTCGACTGGGGTCATGCCGTCACGATGAACGGCAATGATCTGTTTCGAATCGGCATGACCGGACTCGCTGTTTCCGGTGCGGCTTCCGGCACAGGCACGTCCGATGCGTTCTCAAGCTTTGCGGTTACTTCAACGTTTGTGAAGCTGCTGGCACAGGAAGGCTACCTTACGATTCGTGCTGCTCCGCGAGTCACCGCGCGTGATGGTGAGCCGGCGAAGATCGCGATTACTCGCCAGTCGTTCTTCAGTACTCAGCCCAACAGCGCCAATGCGTTCTTCCGCCAGGAACTTCAGGATGTCGAGGCGGGCATTACCCTTGAGATTACTCCGATCATTCGCGGCGACAACATCACCGTGAAGATCGAAAAGGCCGAAGTCAGTGAGGATATTCGCACGACTGATGTGAATGCCAACATTGCCAACAACCCTTACCCGCTGATCAACCGTCGCTCTGTTGCAACAACAGTCAACGTCAAGGACGAAGAGACGATCGTCATTGGTGGTCTGGTCCAGCGACAGACCGTGGATCGCATCGCCAAAATCCCGGTGCTGGGTTCGATTCCATATGCCGGAAGGATTTTTCAGACCGTCGAGAAACTTGAGCAGGATGCGGAAGTCGTCATTTTCATTTCACCGCGAATCGTGACAAGCGGACCTGCATGTACGGCTGCAACCACACCTGCTCCAGTCGCTCCAGCCGATGGGCTTGATGTTCCAAATTGATGAGACACCACGATGATGATTCGCCAGTTTTCATTTGCATCCGCCAGGCCCATCGCTCGTGTTCGCGCGACGATTCTGGCCATCCTTGGAATGATGGTCGGCTTGACCACCGCAATCGCTCAGGACCCCACCGTCGAAATCAAGCCGGATGAGAACAAAGACAGCGCGAAGCCGGATGACCTGAGAGCCGTGACCGTTGAACAGCAGGTCAAGCCAGCGTTCCTGATCACGCCTCTGGTGCAGCGGCTTCAGGCTCGTAAGGGGCAGTTGCTGAAATTTGAATTCGAGATCGAAGCGCACGACCGCCCTTCGCGTCTGGAAATCCGGCCTGTTGCCATGATCCAGCAGGAGAATGGGGTCATCATGCCGGATGAGCAAACGCCGGCCCCGAATCTGATTCGTGTCACCAGCGACACAACACTCGATCTGACGAAGTCCGAAAAGCATACGATCCAGGCTGAGATGCGGATTCCGCAATCCAATGCGCCGTTTCTGTCCTACGGTATTCTCGCGAGAGAAATTCCGATCGACGACGACACGGCGAACAGCCCGGATGATGAGGCTCGTGTCGGCATCCGTTTTGTGACTCAGTATCTTCTTCGAGTCGACGTGGATGTACTTGGGGAAAAAGGTGACTCGGTCGCTGAACTGAAGCTCTATGATGGCGGACTCATCTCTCAGAACGGTCGATGCGTGGCTCGTGTCTTTGTTGAAAACCCGACGGACACAGCCATGGAGTTTTCTGTGAATACTCAGCTGCTTCGTGACAAGACTCAAAGTGCCGGAAAGAAGTTTGGCCTGGTTGTTCCCGTGCGTTCAGGTCAGCAGGGGCCAGATCGTTACAAGGCTCGAATTCTACCCAAAACAAAACTGCGGCTCGAAGAGTTCCTTCCCCATGCGGTCTTCTCCGGCGAGTACTCTCTGAAGACGGAATTGCTGCATCAGGGACGAGTGCTGAAGGTCACAGAGTTTCCGACCAGCATTCGAGACGGCGATTTTCCGGAACAGGATGCTCGCGTCGTTCGCGTGGCGCAGGACATTACCGTATCGCCGACTCAACTGGAGCTTTCGCTTCGCAAAGGCGGTCGCAGAATCGAAACCTTGACTGTCGCCAATGGGAGTCTTCAGAAGGTTCGGATTCAATTGAAGTCGGAGGCGTTGCAGGGATCACTGCATGAATCACTTCAGATGCGGCCACCGCAATTTGAACTCGGTCCCGGACAGTCTCGCAAGGTTGTCGTGACCGTCGATACGACTCGCGATACGAACGAACACAGCTACGCCAGTATTCTGCTGACCGCATTGCCAGCGAGCGGTGAAGCTCTGGGGGCAATTCAGATTCCAACAGCTTTGCTCACCAACAGCGAATCTCTCGGCAAGCTGGAACCCGGACAGCCGGACTGGATCATCAGCAACGAAAGGGCCGGGTTTACGATTCCCGTGGCGAACCGAGGGCTGATGCATGTTCCTTTGCGAGGCCGCTTGACGTTGACTGATTCCTTTGGCCGCGGCTTTGTAGTGGACGCGGGCTACGGGCGATGGCTGTTGCCTGGTCAATCGGATCAGCTGTTTTTCGGGTTCCGTGAGCCACCGCCTCCGGGCGAGTATGAAGTGCAGGTTCTGCTCAATCAGAACGAAGGAAGCCCGCCTCTTCAGATGAGGCAGAACATCCGACTGCAAAGTCCGCTCGAGGAGGTTCCGAAACCGGAACAGGTATCTGAGCGGCCAGCGGAAACGAAGCAGTAATGGGAACGAAACTGCAGGTGCAGGCAGGCTGTCGCTCTTGAGCTCTAACAAAAAGAGCCCGACCGGTTAATCGGACGGGCTCTTCGCTTTTGAACAAATCAGACGGAAGCTGTACTAGTGACCTGTCACGACAGGTCCGGATGCTCCAGCCTCTTTCTTCGGCGGGTGGAAGAACAGTGCCATGGCAAGAGAAGCCACAATCGCTGCTCCCATCGGAACAAGGAACAGTCCACGATAATCTGTCACACCATCCTTTGTGTAAACTTCCTGAATCAGGTACGGACAAAGTGAATTGGCCGCCAGTGCGCCAACACCAAGGATCATCACGTTGAACAATCCCTGAGCACTGGTGCGAACGTCTTTCGGGAAGTATTCGTCGACGAAGATATAGACTGTTGCGAAGAAGAATGCATAACAGATCCCGTGCACAATCTGCACAACGATAATCAGCTCTTTCTGAGGCATGAACGAGTAAACCGCAAATCGCAGTGCGTGTCCGAGCACACCAACGATCATCGTTGCTCGCCAGCCAAGTTTCTTCAGAGTCATTCCAAGAATGAACATCGTGAGAATCTCGGCAATCTGGCCGATGCTCATCACGGGCATGACCCAGTTGCCGGGAATCTTCACCGCATCGCTCGTCAGAAATGTGCCGGTCCAGTTGAAGTAGCAGTTGTGCACAAATGAATCGATGAACGCGACGATCCAGAGAATCATCACAAAGGGATGCTTGAGAAGGCTGAGTGCCTCAAGCCACGCAAGACTCTGGCCGCCTTCTGAATTCGTAGCCTTCTTTGGCGGTGTGTGTGGAAGTGTCAGGCTGTAGGCTGCCAGTACAATTGAAGCGACACCGGCCACGACATAAGTCCATTTGGTTGCACTTTGAAGTGCTTCACCAGTCAGACCACTGCCGAGTACCTCACCAAGCCATGCAACGAAGCCCTGAGGATTCGCTTTCTGTACCTTGTCCCAGTCCACAAGAATGAAGGTGAATGGCCATGCTGCAAAGATCCAGCCGATTGTGCCACCCATTCGAACGATCCCGAATTCTTCCTGCGCGTCCTTCATGTTGGCAAACGCGATGGAGTTCGTGATTGAAATCGTTGGAACATACAAGAGGCAGTGGACCGACATCAGGATCATGAATGGCCAGAACGATGTCGTGAATGCGAGGCCAAGGATGGCAACCCCGCCCACCAGGTGGCTGAATGCCAGGAATCGTTCTGCAGCGAAGTTCCGGTCGGCAAACTGGTTGCTGAAGAACATGCCGATGATCGACGCAATCGGGAACGCGATCAGAATCCAGGACTGCTGCCCAGGGGTAAATCCGAGCGATGGCAGGTAGCCGAAAATCAGCGGCAGCCATGCCCCCCAGATAAAGAACTCCAGAAACATCATGACAAAGAGGCGAGTTTTCATAGGCAGAGTGATGGCTTGATGAAGGTAGGTAGAGACTCATGAAAGAAGCCCGGTCTCATGGCGAAACCGGGCTTCTGGACACATTCAGAACATTAGAGAGGACGGACGACGGAAATCGGACGGAGGTAATCGTTCAAAGTATCCGGACTCACAACGCCCCCACCCATTCCGCTCTTGCCGATACCAGCATACGGAACGCCATGAACGATGACGTTATGAGCATTGATCCAGCCGTTTCCTGATCGGAATGCTTCTGCGACTCGCGCACATCGCTGCAGGTCGCGGGACCAGACGCTGTTGCCGAGACCGTATTCGGTGTCGTTGGCCAGACGGATGCCTTCTTCCTCGCTGGAGAATGGGGCCAGGTAGGCAACCGGGCCAAAGATCTCTTCGCGTGCAGCAACGTTGTTGAGTGAACCGGCCAGCAGGGCTGGTTTCACGTAGAAACCGTTCTTGCCCGGAATCTGAGCAGCTCCGCCTTCCAGAATCAGATCAGCTCCGTCCGCAACACCCTTCTGCAGGTAGCCCAGAACCCGAGCACGCTGCTTGGCGTTGACGAGCGGTCCCATCTGTGCCTCTTTGTCAAACTGGTAGCCAATCTGCACGGACTTCATGCGAGTAATGCACTCGTCCACGAAGTCGTCGTAGATGTCTCGCTGAATCAGCCAGCGAGTCGCATCGCAGCAGACCTGTCCGGTATGGAACGTAATCGCCTGAACCAGTTTGTCGGCAGTCTCTGCAATGTCAACGTCATTGAAGACAACCGCAGCACCCTTGCCACCCAGTTCGCACTTCACCGGCACGAGGTTTCGGCCACACGCTTCTGCAACCAGACGTCCGACTTCCGGAGAGCCCGTGAAGCTCATGCGACGGAACTTCGGATTCTGTGATACGGCTGCACCGGCAGTTTCGCCCAGGCCTGTAACGACGTTCAGAACGCCGGCAGGAAGAAGCTCCTGCTCCTGAATGACGCGACACAAATACAGAGCCGACAGAGGAGTATCTTCCGCTGGCTTGAGGACGCATGTGTTGCCGGCCGCAAGAGCCGGAGCAAGTCCCCAGCCAGTCAGCAGGAACGGGAAGTTCCATGGAATGATGAATCCACATGGTCCCCACGGATGCCGCGCGACCCATGCTTCATGATGCTTGACGGCAATCACCTGACGGTAGTTGACCGCCTGAGACAGGTCCGCAAAGTATCTGAACGTGTCGATGAAATTCTGAATGTCCGCAACAGCCTGCGAATAGATCTTGCCGCAATCCAGTGATTCGATCTGAGCAAACTCGTGAATTCGCTTTTCGACAGCGTCTGCGATCCGGTGCAGGCAGGCAGCTCGCTCCGCAACCTGCATCGTGGCCCAGCCACTGTTGTTGAACGCATCAAGTGCGGCATCGACGACCTTGTCAACATCCGCCTTCTTCATGCTGGTGACTGTGGCGATCTTGTTCCCGCTGCCCGGGTCGAGCACATCAAAGGTCTGGCCGTCAGCCGCTTCAACCCAGCGCCCTCCGGCAAAGGATTTATGAACGGGCGTTGCAAGGAAACTGGCAACCGCTGGTGCTAATTCCGTGGTGCGTTCAACGGAGGACGTTGACATGGAAGAACTCCTTGGTGGGCGTGAACAAATGACATCAAACAAGTCGTCTGAAATCCCAGACAAACGACGGCCGATTGGGCCGTGGCAGCCAATGTGACTGCTTGGTTCGCAGGTCTGGCAAGATGATACGATCGCCAAACCGGCATTGGAAACCAGATGCACCTAAACCCCGCAAAATCCAGCGTTGCGTCACTAGGCCGAGATGGCGGCGGCACGGCAAACGGCATAGCCTCGTCGGCCCGCAGAGACCGTGTTTCTCGAGGACGAAGGGCAAGGACTCGATGGGCTCGAAGAGAGTAACTATGTTCGAGGCGGAGTTCGAACAATCCAGGCGAGTCGCTGGTGTGCAGTCCGGCGCGCTCACAGTGTCTCTGGCTGAACATCGGAAAACTGGGCGAAATGGGGCGAAAACACGCTGGGAAAGAAGGGCATGGATTGCCCTGAATTCGTCGCATGGTGCCGGAAAGTGGTGGCGGAAGTGTTTTGGCTAGGTAACATTTTCAACCGCGACATGGAGCCGCTTGTTTTCTGATCCACACACGGAGGACACGATGCCCGCGCTCTTTTTTCCACGCCCGCAGGATTCCGCAGAAACCGATTCCGATGCCAGGCAATTGGAGGCCAGCATCCGTAGAGCCCTCCTGGCCGAAGACGGACTCGAAGTCGCCAGCCTTGCCGTGCGACGCCTTCCCAACGGCGTCTGTCTTGAAGGCGTCATCCGAGTCCACAGCGATAATCTCGACGTCTGCCGCGCCATTCGTCAAATCGACGGCGTTGGCCAGATTATCGACCACCTTGTCGTCTGCTGGAACTGCCCCGAACCCGGCCCCATCCCGGACGAAACCGCGTTTTGAAAAATGATGCATTCAGATGTCTCGATGCACATCAAATGCCCAATTAGGGTGCCAGCCACCTCGACACCAGACTTCAGTCTTTTTACTCTTCATTTCACTTATC
>CAZIGZ010000045.1:0-41133 GCA_964538835.1 uncultured Chitinophaga sp.
TCGCGAGATCGACGAAGAAGTTGCCCGTGCAGCACGCATGGTCTTCTTCGATCAGCGTATTCATCACGCCCCAGGCCGAGCAGGGCTGTTGATCTATGTGTCCGTCTTTGAGCACAGAGCCTTCCTTCTGGCTGATGAGCGACTTCTGGCCGCCTGCGGGCAGGCGCAGCTGGATGAGTGGTGTCAGAGGCTGACGAGTCAACTGAAGACTACGTCGATCGCCAATGCTGTCTCCAGTCTTCTGGAACACGCATCAACGCAACTCTCTGCCAAACTGCCTCGAAGTTCTGATGACTGCAACGAGCTGAGCGATGCCGTCATCGTGATCTGACCAGTGGAGAACGATTGTCCCAATCGTTCTCCTCCCATGGGCTTTGGATGTCGGTGAGGGATTTGTGCTTGCGTGGGTGTCGGAAGCAACTGAGACAGTTGCTTCACACTATTGAATCTGGCTGCGAAGTTGTGTCAGCAGCAGTTCGGCTTCGTCAGCGACTTCGCGTTGTTTTGCGATAGCCTGTAGTCGAGCGAGCGCGGGTTCAGCCATGCGTCCGAGCGTGACGAATTCTGCCGGAATTGGCAGCGTCGGAGCGACCGGTGACTTTTCTTCGGCCGCTTTGGCCCAGGCCACTTTTCGGTCCTGAGCAGATCGCTTCAGAACGGCCATCAGCTGCTGTTCCAGAGTGGCCGACATGATTTCAACGCGACCAACCATGACTCGCACGGTCTTGTCCGGAGCTGGTGTAATCTCCAGTGGCAACAACGCATCGGTTGTTTCCTGTGGCACCAGATAGAAGAGGCGTGTTCCCTGTTCTGTAAACCATGAATCCTGCCACGTATTGACCATGGCAATCGCCTCTTTTTCAAACAGTCCCGCGCCCACCAGTCGTTCCGTCATTGCACGGCGAAGCTCGGCTGTGGTGACTGGCTCAGAGGGAAGCACGACATTCTGAGTTTCTCCGGTGGCACAGTCGGGGACCTGGGCCAGCCGGAGTTGGTCATCTTTCACTGTCAGCAGCAGCATTCCGGTGATTGGATGAGTTCCCTTGTTGGCGATCGTGACTCGATCCTTATCATCGGTTGTCACCTGAACCGGGACATCAAACTGACCAACGCCGCGGTAGAACAGAAACTTCTCGATATGGTGACCCGGCGAGTATCGCACCGCGCCGGATGGTGACTGCAGTGGCTTCTCCATCCATTCCGGCAGATCCACGCCTGGCCATCGTGAATAGACGAATGCCGCATCGGTCTCGCGTGCATGGGCGTAGTGGTTGCCGTTCGCTTCCGGCAGAATTTTTGAAGCGATGACTTCCTGAAGCCAGCTGGCTGTTTGGGCATCCTTGATGCCGGGGCGCAGTGATGACGTGGGAATGAGTTCGATCGCTCCCCAGTCGAGCAGGCCTTCCGAAACAGGTTCTCCATCGCCACGAGTTGCCGCGTTCAGATCATACGCCGGCGCCATTTCACGCACGGGCGGATAGAATTCTGTGAGCATGCCTTTGGGAAAGCGAACCCTGGCCGACACCGTCCGTTCCACATCGGTATAGAAGTAGGTCACAGGCGTTTCCATGCGGACTCGCGAGCGTATGCGACCTTTTCCAAACCAGATCGTTCCTGCCTGCTCCGCTCGGTCCATCACAAAGTGAGGCAGTTCGTGATCCAGCAGCGGGCGGAAGTCCAGATGAACTCCGTTCGAGCCGGAAAACGTTGTGAACGTTCCCCATTCGTGAACGATCAGCGGCGACGTGGAATCACCTTGAGATGTGGCTTCCTGAGGTGAAGCTGGCGATGGTGTGGCTGAAGTCCAGAGTGACGATGTGGCCATTCCGCCAGCCATGGCGAGTGCGATGATGAACCCGGACAGTGTCTTCATGGGTGTTCCTTTTAGAATCAGAATTCTGTCACGCATTGCGGGGGGCTCGCGTCGGAGACACGAGGCACATTGGCATGCGGGGGTCGCACGGCGGGCATAATGAGGCTGGCAGAGATTGATGGTTCGAAGCGACTTTTCAGGAAATTTGAAATTGCCCGGGAATTCGCCAGCCTGCGTGTTCTGCTGAAACGACACTGTTCCGGCTCGTGATGTGTCCAAACGAATGAGCGGAACGGCGCAAGCTGTCCGATGCTGCAGTGCCCCGATGTCCGTTACCGGAGGGCTCGCGCCCTTCCGCTATATGGTGTTTATGAAGTGTGATGACGACATTGCGGTAGTTCGTCAGGCGATTGCGGGGCATCGGTCCGCGCAGGGCGAACTTGCGCGCAGGGCGTATCCGTGTGTGCTGGCCTGTTGTCTGGCTCGAGTTCGGCAGCGAGCGGACGCCGAGGAGCTGGCTCAGGAGACATTGCTGCGAGCCATCACAGGGCTTTCTTCCCTGGGCGATCCTGAGCGATGGATGTCATGGATGCGAGGGATTGCTGTTCATGTTTGCCTCGACTGGCTGCGTCGAAATCGAAAACTGCGGGCGTCGCAAGGTTCTGAAATGCTCACAGCGGCCCTTCCGGAAACTCACCCGCCGGATCAGATCGTGGCCGACCGGGAAGAACAGCAGTTGGTGCTCACAGAGCTTCAGTTGCTTCCGGAGGATCTTCGAGAAGTTTTGATTCTTCATTATCTTAACTCGATGACTTACGAACAAATTGCAGAGTGGCTCGATGTGGCTCGTGCCACCGTCAGTGAAAGACTCAGTCGCGCACGGCAGGCGCTGCGAATGCGGCTGAGTCGACCTGGGAGCGTGATGTCATGACTCCGAATCGTCGTGAATCCAGTGATGATCAGAACCGGGATCGCCTTCTTCCACCGGCGTGGAAGGACGAGTTGCTGGATCATGAACTCGCGCCTGTGGATCAGGATGCGGCTGAACGAAGGCTGCTGGATGATCCTGGTGATCGCGAAGAGTTTGCACAGCTTCAGGAGCTGGATGCAACACTGCGTCGAGTCCTGAAGTCTGGCGAGCTGAATGTCGCAGACTTTCTGGAACGCCTTGAAGAGCGCACGCATCGTGAGCAGCAAACTCCGGCTGTGTCTGTCGTGAGCGTTTCGCGGATCGCGATTGACGCAGCGGAATTCGATGGGGCACGCATGAAATCCGGCCGCAGCGTTATGGCTGTGGCGTTGGCGATTCTGGGCCTTGTCGTTGTGTCGGCTCTGGTGCGTTCTCCGTCAAAGGAGTGGGCTGATTCACTGGTCCAGGTGAAGGCAGATCAGCTTCATCCCGGAGCCATGCTGGTTCGAGCGACTGGCCCGGTGATTATTCAGTCTCCGAATCGACAGCCGGAGACCATTTTCGTTTCGATGCAGCCGCGATCGCTTCCCGCCGGCACAACGATCAGGACTCAGCCTGGCGTGCTTTGCGAACTGGATCTGCCCACGAACGGGAAGACTCGGCTGCGTGAAGACACGGAAGTTGTCGTGGAAACATCCAATCAGCTCCATCTTGTCAGTGGAATGATCTGGTGCCGAGCTGACGGACCGGAGGGTATCACGGTTAAGGTTCCAGCTTCGGAAACAACGGCGTCTGATCAAGCTGGAGCAGCGAGGCTTGCGGCCTTCGTTTGCCCGACGGAGTCTGTTTCTTCGTGGGTAGCGCGGCCTGGAGTCACGATGTGCCAGAGTCTGTCGCTGACGACCGTGGAGATTCAGGTTCCGGGCGCATTCTCCTGCACGATGGCACCGATGGAGCGAATGGCGATCGAAGGGCAGACGGAACCCGTCACGATGGGAGTTGGCGATCGCCTGTCGTCTTTGAGCTGGCAGTTGCCGCTGCTGAATCTGGGAGCAGCGGATGATCCGGAGCTACAGGATCTTCTTCAGCAGATGCTGGCAGCGATTGGCGAAACCAAAATGTCGTCACTTTACGTTCAGGAGATCCGGGAACTGGGACCGGCCGGAACCATTCCGCTGCTGGCGTATGTTCAAAGCGAGCGATCTCGATCATCCGCTGGTGTACGACGCAGTGCGATGCAGATCATCGCAGATCTCGCCCCCGAGTCTGCTCGGGGTGATCTGTTAAGGCTGCAGAACGATGATGATCCTGAAGTGCAGGCCCTGGCAGATCGAGCATTACAGCGGCTTGAGATGCCAAAAGAATGAGGCCGCGCAAAACATCTCCCCCCACGCGAAGCGAAGGGAGGGGTCGAGCGAGCGCCCGCAAGCCAAACGTAGGATGGACGCCCCCGTCCGTCTGCGTTTCGCCTCTCATCTCTTTCCTGGTTCGCTGCGTCAGATCAAACGTATGACCAACGACATGAACTTGAAGGAAGATCCGAAACGGAATGAGACGGCCGAGGGCGGCCATTCTACGGCAGTATTTGGTAACGTCAGACTTTGCGGTCCATCGGCCACAGTTCCGATTTGCAGGCCGCAGGACTGGGGATGATCCGGATGATTCCCAGCAGCAGTCGATAGCCGAAGGAGGGGCGTCCGGTTTCAACAACGGACTTCAGGACATTCGTAATGAAGCCGCCTCCCTGAGCCATCTGCTTTTCTGTCTTTGTGCCGACAGGAACCGCATCCGAAATCAGAGTGAATTCTGTTCCGCCATCCACTTCCTTTAGCTCATACGTGACACGGCAGGGCGGATCATTCAGGTTCGTGAAGCGGAATGTGTGGCTGAAGCGATAAGGCGGATTGACCTCCAGGATCTCGCCGACCACGCCCGTATACTTGCCATTCGGCGTTCTCATTCGCAGCTGAGCCCCAGGCTTCAGTCCGGTCGTGTGCATCACGGAACCAAAGAAGTGCGGAAGCACCTGGCCTTCGGTCGTCAGTGCATCCCAGACCTGTTGAATCGATGCGCGGATGATGACTTTGTGGACGATCTGGCGAGTGGCCGTCATGAGTCTGCTTTCTGAATCTTCTGTTCAATCATGTATTTCAGATCGAGAGCGCGGGAGGCCCAGAAACGGCTGTATTCCGTCGTCCAGCGGTCATAGATCATCTGAATGGGAACGGCGTTGAAGAACAATTCGCGACGGCGCCCCACTTTGCGTGAGATCAGGAGATTTGCAGTCTCCAGCACATCCATATGACGCAGCACGGCAATGCGGCTGATGTCGTCAAAGTACTTCGTGACGTCGCCGACACTGCACCCGGGCATTGCCTGCACCAGGTCCAAAATCTTGCGTCTGGCCTGGTGTCCCAGAGCCAGAAAAACGGCGTCCATCGATTCTGGTTCCATATGTAACAAGAATGTTACATGTTTATTCGGCGGGGTCAAGGGCCTGCTTGAACGTTTTCGTCGATCGAAAGTGTAGAACGGCTGTACTCAGCCGTTTCGCGAAGGAAGTGATTGAGGACAATCGCTTTACATTTTACTGCGTTTTTCAGCGAGGAATTGTGGAAAGTTCCCAGATGGGAGTGCTCCGGCTAGAGTGCGGGATGCGACAATCCACGATACAGCAGTGAGACATCAACCGGTTTCGCGACGACCCTGACCACTCAGGTGCTTTATGCAGAATCAAACGCGACGACACTGGATGCGGCAATGCGGGATGGGCTTCGGCGGTCTGGCGCTGGCGGACCTGATGAGTTCAGCGGTGCGGGCCGAGGACACCGGCGGCGCGATAAGGACTCATTTTCCGGGGAAGGCGAAGCACGTCATTCACGTCTTTCTGAATGGTGGGGTTTCGCAGGTGGATACCTTCGATCCGAAGCCTGAGTTGACTCGACTCGCCGGCAAGATGCTTCCGTACGAGAATCTGCAGACGGAACGCAAGACCGGCGTCGCGCTGCCGAGTCCGTTCAAGTTCGAGAAGCATGGTGAAAGCGGAATCCCGGTCAGCGACATCTTCCCGAAACTCGCGAAGTGCGTGGATGAGATGACGGTGATTCGTTCCATGCATGCAGAGCTTCCCAGTCACGAAATGTCGCTGATGCTGATGAACACCGGCGACATGAGACTCGTGCGACCAAGCATGGGATCGTGGCTGACGTGGGGCATGGGGTCCATCAACCAGAACCTGCCTGCTTTTGTCGCACTGTGTCCTGGCGGTATGCCGGTGGGTGGTGCCGGGAACTGGCGATCGGCGTTTCTTCCCGGAGCCTTTCAGGGAACGAAGATCGATACATCGAACCCCGATCCGACTCGCCTGATTGATTTTCTGCAGAACAAGCGGATCTCTTCGGATGAACAGACAAAGCAGTTTGAGTTTCTGCAGAAACTGAATGCTCGTCATCTGCAGGAACGACCTGGCGAAGCCATTATTGAATCTCGCATCAAGTCATTTGAACTGGCGTATCGGATGCAGACCGAAGCCAGTGAAGCGTTCGATGTGTCGAAAGAGCCCGAGCATATTCTGAAGCTCTACGGCGATGGTCCTCAGAATCGCCAGTTGCTGATGGCTCGCCGACTGGTGGAGCGTGGTGTGCGTTTTGTGCAGACGTGGCATGGAGACATGCAGCCATGGGACAGCCACTCCAACATCAATGAAGAACATCGTCGCTGTGCCAGCCAGTGTGATTCCGGTCTTGCGGCGCTGATTATCGACCTGAAACAGCGAGGCATGCTGGATGAAACGCTGATTCTGTGCACCGGAGAGTTTGGGCGTACTCCATCGGTCGAAATGGGTCAGGACGGAACGGGAGCCAGTCAGGGGCGTGACCACAACCACTGGGGATTTTCTCTGTGGATGGCTGGTGGTGGAATTCGCAAGGGCACGATCTACGGTGCGACGGACGACTTTGGTTTTCGAGCGGTCGAAAACCCGGTTTCGGTTCACGATCTGCATGCCACAATTCTGCACCTCATGGGTTACGACCATGAACGCATGACCTATCGCTATGCAGGGCGCGACTTCAGGCTGACGGATGTGTTCGGCAAAGTGATTCAGGAAATCATCTGACGCCGCGATAAGCAAAGGACTGTCGAATGCGATGTGCGGGTTTGGTGGTTGTGTTCCTGATCTTTGCGCAGAGTCTGCCTGCACAGGAAGCCAGCCTCATTCTGACGAGTGGCCGGATCGTCACCGTGAATTCCGGCTTTGATGTTGTGGAAGCGATGGCAGTTCGCGACGACCGAATTCTGGCGGTCGGCAGCAATGATGAAATTCGCAAACTGGCCGGCGAAAAAACACAGGCCATCGACCTTGCCGGAAAGATGGTGTTGCCTGGGTTGATTGATTCTCATGTCCACGCCACCGGGGCAGCAGTCTACGAGTTTGATCATCCAATTCCCGAGATGGAAACACTGGATGACGTCCTGAAGTATGTGGCTCATCGCGCGAACGTTCTGGAAGATGGTCAGTGGATTGTTTTGAACCAGGTCTTCATTACTCGATTGCGGGACCAGCGTTTTCCGACTCGCTATGAACTCGATCAGGTGGCGCCAAAGAACCCGGTGTATTTTCGGACGGGCCCGGATGCCGCTCTGAATTCTCTGGCGCTGCAGCTGAACGGGATTGATAAGGATTTTCGGATCACTGATGGGCAGCCGGGTCGTATTGAGACTGATCCGGCGACTGGTGAGCCAACGGGCATCATTCGAAGTGCCGGCCGATTCATACAGATGAAGTCGCCGGAGAAGTCGCCGTCATTCGACGAGCAGAAAGCTCAGTTGCGGAAGCTGCTGGCCGACTACAACGCCGCGGGTATCACGAGTATCGTCCAGCGCAGTGCGGATGAAACAGCGGTGAAGCTGTTTGAGGAACTGAAGCAGGACGGCCAGCTGACCTGCCGCACGTTTCTGTGCTGGGGAGTAAATCCCGCGGGAGAATGGGAGACCGTTGCTGCTCAGATCGAAAAGGCGGCGAGCCACCCGGCTCATGCGTACGACAACATGCTGTGGCTCCGTGGTGTGAAGGTCTTTCTGGACGGAGGCATGCTGACTGGCAGCGCGTGGATGCGAAAGCCCTGGGGAGTCAGCTCAATTTATTCCATCAGCGATCCGGAATATCGCGGCGTGTTGCTGATCGAACCTGAGAGGCTCTATCAGATTGCTCGCCTGTGCCTTCAGAAGGATCTTCAGATCACGGCCCACTCTGTTGGCGACGGGGCTGTGCATGCGCTTCTGGATGCGTATCGACGAGTGAACACGGACGACTTTCCGGTGCGGGACAAGCGACCATGCATTACTCATTGCAACTTCATGAGTGAAGAAGCCATTCAGAGCATGAAGGAGCTGGGCGTCGTGGCGGACATTCAGCCTGTCTGGCTGTATCTGGACGGGAAGACGTTACTGCGGCAGTTTGGCGAAGAACGAACTCGCTGGTTTCAGCCGTACAAGACTCTCTTCGCTCAGGGAGTCATGGTCGGCGGCGGTTCAGATCACATGCAGAAGATCGGAAGCCTGCGTTCTGTGAATCCGTACAACCCTTTCCTTGGTCTCTGGACAACGCTGGTTCGTCAGCCTCGATGGACGGACGACTCGCTGCATCCTGAGGAGATCATCACTCGAGAGCAGGCGATTCGCTTCTACACGATCAACAATGCGTGGCTCACGTTTGAAGAAAAAGAAAAAGGCTCACTGGAAGCCGGCAAGCTCGCGGACTTCATCGTGATCGATCGTGACCTGCTGACGTGTGATGTGAATGCGATTCGGGAAACGACCGTCGAACAAACTTGGCTCGGCGGTCGCATGGTGTATGGGCGAAACGCGAAGAATCAGTAGTGTCTTGCACGTCGCCGGGAGAGGCGGATGGTGAATCACAGGCGGGCGTGTTGACTCCCGCCGCTTTCAGCGGTGCGTGTGTTGTTCAGACGCGGCGATACAGGATTTCCATCGTACGCATTTCGTGACCGTTGTCGTCGGCCATCCACGTCGTCATGTCATGAGTATTGTGGTCGATCAGGCGGATCTCCGTTCGCTTCCGGACTTCTTTCGCTGAATGCGGATCCGTGAACGTCGAGAGCATCGTCCAGACTTTGCCGGTAGCATCAACGGTCCCGGTTTCCATCTGCATCATGGAAGAAGCATTGTCGATCCAGAATCCTTCGTACTTCTTCGTGCCGAAGTTGTAGCCCCAGAAACCCTGACCAAGAAACGCAGGCCAGGGGCCTGGGCTGGGATCACCGACATAATCCTGGAACAGGTACAGTCCTCCAAGCTGGAAGGAACTGTTCATGGTTCCCTCATGGACCATGGGATCTCCCGGGCCGAAGAACAGTTTCACGACCGCCCGGAACTTGCCTTCAAATGGCTTCAGCAAAGCATGCTCTGCACCAGGCGTCGGAGGACCGGGATGGGATTCGCTCATAGTTGGGGACTTTCAGAAGAATTGGAACCTAATCGACGACATTGAATTCAACGGGATCCATTACGTCTTCCGCACCGTTGTAATTGATGGTGATTTCTTCGCCGGCCTGAATGTCACGCAGCGCCCTGAACTCCTTGACCTGTCGGCCGGCATCATCGTACCGGGCATTGGGCTGATACGAATGATTGTAGAGTGACCCGAATCCCAGCGCGAGAGCCACGGTGCCCTTGCCATATTCGAATACATACTGAGACAGGAATCCGCCGTGCTCACATTCGAGCACCTCTTTGGCCGGAATCACCAGCAGCGGAACTCGTTCAAAGACAGTGCCAGCTTTGATAAGTTCCCTCGCAAAGACTCCTCGTCCTTTGCCTTTGGTGGATTTGACTTCAATCAGCGGTGATGCCGTCAGTTTCATGATAGGTGAATTCGAGACGTTGAGGGGCAATGAGGGCTGGAACAGGCCGTGGTACCTGCCGGATTGCAAATTGTCCGGCAGCGACGGCGGGATGGTGATAGATTCTGACAGCAGACTCAAGTGACTTCAGACGGCTGAGTCCTGCCTCCGCCGACACAGATTGTCCGGGCGATCGGTCATCTTCGGTTGGTCTGGTGCAATGAAAAGGGCCAGGATGACTCCTGGCCCTGAGTTTCAATCGCGAGGACGCTGAATCGCCCCAGCGAACCCGGTCTCACATATTGATCTCAAAGCCTTTGCGACTTTCGCGAGCAAGGAACGCATTGGCCTGAGTATCGTTGATGATTTCGCGCTTCGTCGGATCCCAGTTCACCGCGCGGTTCAGTCGCATCGCGATGTTGCTGAGATGGCAGATTTCCAGCATGCGGTTGTGTGACCACACATCGGAGATTGGCTGCTTGCGACTCTTCATGGCTTCCGTGAAGTTGGCCGTATGGTTTTCCGGGATTGGTCCGCCATAGACGTCGGTGATCGCACTTTCCGGAAGCGGTTTGCTCTTCAGGTCTTCGACCGGCTTGCCAGTGATCTTGCCACGATTCACGAAGAAGCGGCCTTCCGTTCCTTCGAACAAAATCCCGTTGTCGCCTTCGCTGGTAATGATCATCTCCACGTCATTCGGCATATCCACCTTGATGCGGAATGATGTTGCCGCGTTGTACTGATCCTGAACGGTCGGGTTACCATCCTTGTACTCCACCGGCAGCTTGAACTGCACCGGAGTGACCTTACTCGGGCCGGTTTCTGTGGCGCCCAGGGCCCAGCAGGCGATGTCGACATGGTGAGCACCCCAGTCGGTCAGCTTGCCACCTGAGTATTCATGCCAGTTGCGGAACGAGTAGTGGCAGTTGCTGAACAGAGGAACTCCGCCGCCGTAACCTTCACGCAGCTGAGGAAGCGCGCGGTAGTCGACCTTCGGTGCAGGGCCGAGCCAGAAATCCCAGTCCAGTCCCTGCGGAACCGGTGCCACTGGAATGACGGGCGATGCTTCCATCGAGTCGATTCCGCAGGTCACTCGCTTGACCGTTCCGATGCGACCATGCTTCACCAGAGCCACAGCCGTCAGAAAACGATTGTCGAACTCACTGCGCTGCATCGTGCCGACCTGGAAGACTCGTCCGGTCTGCTTGACGATTTTCTCAATGAGCTTTCCTTCATCGATCGTCAGTGTCAGAGGCTTTTCGCAGTAAACGTCTTTGCCGGCCAGCATCGCTTCGACGGCGATCTTCGTGTGCCAGTGATCCGGTGTTGCGATCATCACCGCATCGATATCTTTGCGGTCGAGCACTTTGCGATAATCGGCGTAGCCGTCAGGCTTCTTTTTCTGAGCCTGCTCGGTCTTTTCAATGTTGGATCCCAGAACATTGGCATCCACATCCGCCAGCGCTGCGAAGTCTGCAAACTTGAACGACTTGCTGGTGATCGTCCATCCCTGATTGCGAAGTCCAATCGTGGCAAACACTGGGCGATCATTGGGAGACAGGTAACCGAACGCGCGATTGGCGGACGGAGCCCAGATCGCAGCAGCTCCCAGGGCTGCGGCACTCTTCAAAAATCCGCGACGACTGGCGGATGATCGCTGGTTCGACATAACGTGGAATCCTCTGGAATGGTGGAGGTAGATGAAATGACCATGTTTCTGGCGGCGATTATGATGCAAGATGCAGCTGATCGGAAGTGATGAAGGTCCCTGATCAAGTCTGCAGCCGAATCTGTGTGGCAGGCACTTGCTGCTGCGATCTGGAGTGGCCCATCGTTGGCGTCGAAGACCGATTCCGGCCACAATCCGGAGACGTCTCACTCCGATGACACGGCCAGATTTTCTGTCGCCCGTTCGCCGGATCGAAGTTGTCTGTTGAATTAACTCCCAGGGAATCGAAGGGACTCTAACCCACGATGAGCCGCGCAGAGGATTCCGCTTTTCTGAAACGAGCGTCCGGGCCGACTCAGGAACACGCTTACCGGTCGGGGCCACGGATCGTGAAGATCGAGACCGTGATTCCTCACGAAGTCATGCCGGGGCTTCTTGCTGTTCGAGTACATACGGATGCCGGAACCGTCGATGGTGTTCCGGTGATCGGGCATGGAGAGACGTACTATATTCCCACCGCAGCGGCTTCGGTCATTCACGATTTTTTCGCACCGCGACTGCTCGGCAGCGATGCCACTGCGATCGAAAGTCACTGGCGGTTTCTGTACGAACGAATGACGGCCTTTGGCGGGACCGGTGCTGAACTGCGAGCTTTGTCGGCCATCGATCTGGCTCTTTGGGACATTCACGGACAACTGCTGCGCGCGCCGGTCTGGAAACTGCTGGGTGGGCCGGTTCGTGATGCGATTCCTGTTTACAACAGCTGCGGCGGCCCGTTTTATGGCAAGTCGAATCGAAAGACGCCATCGGCTTCGGGCTGGCCGGGCCATGGTGATCCGGGACAACCCGGTCCGCTTGAAGACAACTGGGCCAGCATGAATGCTCCCGAAGATCTCGCGGAAGAACTGGTTTCGCTTGGTTATCGAGGCATGAAGCTGTGGTCGTTCGATGCTGTGTACCGACGCAGCGGAGGCCAGTCGGTCACATGGGCTGACATCCGCGAAGGCATCGCGCCGTTTGAGAAGATCCGCGAAAGAGTGGGTGATCGCATCGAGCTGATGCTGGATGGGCACGGGTTCTTTTCTCTTGCGGCGGCTCGACGGATTGCCGAGGCCATGGAATCGGTGAAGCCTCTTTGGCTGGAAGACGTCATGCGTCCGGATTCCGTGCACGCAATGGCCGCGTTTCGATCACAGATCAAAGTTCCGGTGGCGGTGAGTGAGATGCTGGTCATGGCGGACAGCTACCGTCAGGTGCTGGAAGCTCAGGCAGCCGATTACGTCATGATCGATCCGACGTGGGTCGGAGGAATCTCCGCAAGCCGACGAATCGCCGAGCTGGCTCAGCTCTACAACGTGCCTGTGCTGATGCACGATTGCACCGGACCCATGACACTGTTTTCCGGTCTGCAAATCTCCGCGTCCAACACGGGCGTCGCGTTTCAGGAGACGGTGCGAGCCCATCTGGCGACACTCTACCCATTACTGATCGATCAGGAAGTTCGCGTCACGAACGGGACGCTGCCGCTTCCCAGCAGACCAGGGATTGGCATACGCTGGCTGTCGGAGCTCTTCGATGATTCTCATCCCGGCTACCGCAGTTCTTCCCTTTGACAGCCCACTTCTGCTTTCAGGTTTCCCTCATGAGTCGATTTGTACGATGGTTTGTGCTGATGCTGATGTTGGCAGCGCTCCGCCAGCCTGGGAGTTCCGCCGAAGCGGCTGACGATGAGCGCCGGCCAAACATCATTTTCATCATGGCGGATGATCTGGGATACACCGACGTTGGCTGCTTCGGAAACCGGTACTACGAAACGCCCAACATCGACCGCCTTGCACAGCAGGGAATGAAGCTGACGGCTCATCACC
Organism: uncultured Chitinophaga sp.; assembly: GCA_964538835.1. Classification (GTDB taxonomy): domain Bacteria; phylum Planctomycetota; class Planctomycetia; order Planctomycetales; family Planctomycetaceae; genus SXXK01. Next base: position 13,124 of record CAZIGZ010000045.1, read on the forward strand.
ATTGCCAGAACTGTGCGCCCACGAGAGCGGCACTGATGACTGGTCAGTACGGTGCCCGCACCGGAGTGTACACCGTTGGAGGCATTGATCGTTTTGACTGGAGCAAGCGTCCATTGCGGCCAGTGGACAATGTGACTCAGCTGCCGCTCGATCGTGACCTGATCGCGAACCAATTGAAGTCTGCAGGTTACGCAACCGGCATGTTTGGAAAATGGCATCTCGGAGAACGTGGCGATCATCATCCTTCCAAACGAGGATTCGATGAAGCCATCGTGAGTGATGGCCAGCACTTCGACTTTGAAACAAACCCCAGGACCGACTATCCCAAAGGGCAGTATCTTGCCGACTTCCTGACCGATCGTGCTGTTGACTTCGTGACTCGGCACAAGGATCAGCCGTTCTTTCTCTACCTGCCTCACTTTGGTGTTCATTCGCCGCATCAGGCCAAACCGGAACTGGTTGCGAAGTTTCAGGACAAGCCGGGTGTCGGTGGCCATAACAACCCCACCTATGCCGCGATGATCGCCTCTGTTGATGAAAGCGTGGGGCGCATCATCATGACGCTTGACGAACTCAAGCTGGCGGACAACACCGTGCTGATCTTCACCAGCGATAATGGTGGAGTCGGTGGCTATGTTCGAGAAGGAATAAAGACAAGCGGTGATGTCACGGACAATGCACCGTTGCGAAGTGGAAAGGGAAGTCTGTATGAAGGCGGCACGCGCGTTCCCTTCATCGTTCGCTGGCCTGGAGTCACTTCGCCGGGAACATCGTGTGATATCCCCACGATTCACGTGGACATCTTCCCGACGCTGCTGGAAATCGGGCAGGCCAGCAAGTCTCGACAGGTGCTGGACGGAGAGAGTCTGGTCCCGCTGTTCCGCGATGCATCCGCTTCATTAAGGCGGCCCTCCATTTATCAGCACTTTCCGGGATACCTTGGAGCCGGCGTGGATTCGTGGCGAACGACACCTGTCAGTCTGATTCAGCGCGGAGACTGGAAGCTGATGGAGTTTTTGGAAGACGGACGTCTGGAACTCTACAACCTTCGCGAAGACGTCGGCGAGACGAAGAACCTCGCGAAGGAAAATCCCGAGAAGACCAGGTCGCTCCATGACGAGCTCAAGACCTGGCGTCAGCAGATTCACGCACCAATGCCGACAACGAACGTACCGGGATCAGGCAACGATGCTGCGCCGAAGAAAAAGGGCAACGGAAAGAAGAAAGCCGCAAAGGCCTCAAACCTGGAAGACTGATCGACGAGACTGTGGATTTCCACGGTGTTCGATTCAGACCATTCAGGCCATGTGTTCACAAACAGCAGATAACGAATTCAGGGAACGAATCATAAGGACAAAAGAAATGATGCCAGCATCCTCGATCATCACGGCTGTTGTTGTTCTGGCAGCAGCGACGACGGCCGTGGCACAGGACAACTATAAGGCACTGCTCAACGGTCGTGACCTGACCGGCTGGGTTCTGGTGAATACTCCGGCCGAAACATGGTCTGTCCAGGACAGCATGCTGGTTTGCAGCGGTAAGCCTATCGGCGAGATTCGCACGGAGAAGATGTACCAGAACTTTATTCTCGAAGTGGAGTGGCGCCATATGGTTCCCGGTGGTAATGCTGGGATTTTCGTCTGGGCCGACGACATTACATCCAGAGGCGTGCCGTTTCATCGAAGCGTGGAAGTTCAGGTGCTGGAGAACGCTTATGGGCAGAGCCAGCATCATACGACTCACGGAGACATCTTTCCGATTCACGGGGCGAAGATGACGCCGCTCAATGGTCGAGGCGGAAGTCGCGCGTTTCCGACAGAAGAGCGTTCGAAGCCTTCGCCGGAATGGAATCACTATCGCATCGAATGCCGCGATGGTGCGATCAGTCTGGCTGTTAATGGAAAAGTGGTGACGCAGGGCAAAGACGCCAGTCCTCGCAAAGGCTACATCTGCATTGAATCGGAAGGAGGTGTTGTTCACTATCGCAACATGAAGATTCACGAGTTGCCAGACACGCCGGTTGATCCCGAACACGTGGCCGTTGCCAATCGCGGATTCCGCAGTTTCTACAACGGCCTGAATCTGAAGGGCTGGACCACCTCAGAAGCAGGGCAGAAGCACTGGACGTCGAACGACTGGGTCTTGTCGTATGACGGGAAGGGCGAAGATGTCAAAGCCGCGATGCTGAAGAGCGCCGAATCGATTCGTGGCCGTTCCTTTCTCTTCGACGTTAAGCCGGGTGAGGGATTCGATGGAGTTGCAATCTCCGGGCTGATGGTGCCGACGAAACACACGAAGGCTGGCGAGTGGTCTCGCGTGGAATGCACGATCAGCAATGGCCGGATGGACGTGTCGGTCAACGGCGAAGTGGTCAGCGAAGGCAATGAGATCGCGGAGACCGGGACTTTCGATTTGTATGTGGTCGGGGCGGCGGAGTTTGCGAACTTCTATGTTCGCGACCCTGCAGCTGCGTCAAAATGATCGTCGCCCGCAGAAACACCCACGTCTGCTGCACGACGAACAGGCATCATCCGTGCTTGTTCACACGCAGGGACTGCTGCGCTGTTTGTTGAGAAAACATGAGTTTTTTTCTTACAAAGTCAGTCAAGGTGCCAAGCACCTGATGGAAGGTATACCCTTGTCTCGAGTCTTTCTGGCGTTTACCGGAGCCCTGTATCTTTATCTCGCAATCTGGTGCTCGATTCGCCCTGCGGAGACCTCACGACTGGTCGGATTTCAGCTGCAGCCGGGATCGGGGCAGTCCGAATTCCTGACGGTCTACGGTGGTCTTGAGTTTGGCCTGGCCCTGGTTCTGTTGTGGCCGCTGGTCGACCGGACGATGACTCGCAGGATCCTGGTGTGCTGCTTCCTGATCCATGCGAGCCTTGTGGCATTCCGTACACTGGGATTCATTTTGTATACGGATATTCAGGCGATGACGTGGAAGTTGGCGGCTGGTGAATGGGCGCTGTTCCTTGTGTCCGGGACATTGCTGGTGCTCGGAAGGGATCGGGGAGCGAAGGATTCCGACGGCGTCCCGGCATAGCGTCCGGCGCTCGTTCGACTGCGCGCAGGTTTTTCAAAAACGCAGTGTTTTCATTGACGAAATGAGTCTAGGTGGCTGGCACTTGAAGGGCCTTGAAGGGCGAAGGGAATTTCGGAAGCGGACACTTCGGAATTGAAAGCGGTCCGCGTAAAATTGGTAGCAGAACTTTCGTCCGGTTCCGCGGGCACGGATGGCTGCGAACGATCCAGACATTCCGTCCCCTGGAGAATTTGATTCATGCACTGGACATCTCGCTTTGGCATCATTGCCGGTGTCTGTGTTGTCGCGTCGGTGCTTCGGGTCGAGGCTTGCGCTGCAAACTCGCCTCTTGCCACGTTGCTTCCGGCGATTGTGTCGGCTGCATCGATGTCGCTGGTTCCGGACAAAGCGACGGATGATTTCAATCTGGCTGTCGGGCTTTATCGGACTCAGCGATACGACACGGCTGCTCAGACCTTCGAAAAGTTTCTTGCTGACTTTCCGGAGCATCCTCGCCGCAATCTCGCCAGGCTGTATCTCGCGCTGTCTCTGAATTCGCTGGAGAAGTATGAACCCGCACGCGAGCAACTCGTGCAGTTTCTGAAAGCCGAGCCGGATGGAAAGAACTCCGCGGAAGCTCGCTATCGCCTGGGAGAATGCAGCTACTATCTTCGTGACTACAAGGCTGCGTCGGAACAGCTGAGCGACTTTCTGAAACGGCACAGCGAGAATCCTCTCGCGGGCTGGGCTCGCCTGTTTCTCGGTGATTCACGTGTGGCCCTTGCGGAGTACGATTCCGCGATTCAGACGCTGGAGCCTTTGCTGAAAGGATCGGCGGACCCTGGGATGCAGTCGGATGCTCGCTTCAGCCTCGGCAAGGCCTACGAAGGATTGAAACAGCCGGAAAAAGCTGCAGAGCAGTATCGTGCGGTGATCGCATCGAAGAACGCGAGTTCGGCTCCTCGTGCATTCAACCGGCTGGGTCAGCTTCAGTTGGCTGAAGAGAAATTTGCCGAAGCGCTTGCAACGTATGAGCAGTTGCTGGCAACGAAACCTGCGGACACTTTGCTGGTCAGCGCCAAACTTGGGGCAGGGCGGGCGGCATTGAAGCTGAAGCAGTACGAGAAGGCCGCCGAGTACTTGAAGTCGATTCCAGCAGACTCCCCATCAGGTCCGCAGGCTTTGATGCTATCCGCCGTCGCTCTTCAGGAAACCGGCAAGATCGAAGATGCTCGCAAAGTTCTGACGGATGCTCAGAAGGCTGCTGGAAACTCACCGCTGGCCTTCGATATCGCGTTCCAGCGGGCACAACTTGAACAGACTGCTGGCGAACGAGCCACGGCAGCGAAGTATTATGAAGATATCGCCGATCGCTGGCCCGATCATGCACGTGTCCCGGAGTGTCTGTTCAATGCTACCGAGCTGAACATTGAGCAGGGGCAGACGGAACAGGCTGAGCGGCTCTGGCGAAGGATGGCGAAGGACTTTCCTCAGGAGGTCACGGGGTTGCGACAGCAGATCCTGCTGGCTCGAATTCTGATGGTTCGCAAAGAAGCCGACAAAGCCATCAGCGCTTTGCAGCAGGCTTTGACGAAGGCGTCGGATCCAACCAGCAAGGTGGTTGCCGTCGGGCGGTACTATTTGATCCGAGCGGCCTGGGAGTCTCGGCAGTTCCCGCTGGCAAGTTCTGAACTTCAGCAACTCCTCAAGCAGGTGCCGGCAGAGAACCTTGGTGAGATGCAGGGTGTTCTTGCGATCGGCGCTCTCAGCAGTCTGGAACAGAAAGAGTACACGGAGACTGTGCGGCTGGCGGATTTGTATCTTTCTTCGGCAAAGCCTTCGGCGCAGAAGGATGATGTTTCGGCGGCGAAAGCGGTTGCCAGTTCCCATCTGAAGAAGTATTCGGAAGCACAGGAGACGCTGAAGAATCTGATTGCTTCGTCACCCGCGAATGCTCAGACATGGACTGCTGTCCTACGCTCTGCGGAAGCGGCATTGGAGCAGGGAGCAACTCCCGATGCAGAAGCCCTCTTCACTCTGGCTGTTCAGCACCCCAGTGATGCGGTGATCCAGGAAGCGGGACGAGCCGGAATTGCCTGGAGTCGATTTCGTGGGAAACAGTTTGCAGAATCCGAAAAGGCGTTTGATGACCTGATTCGGCTTTATCCTTCCTCGGAAGATGCCGCCCAGAATCTGTTCATGCGGGCGCGAAGTATTGAGGAGCAAAAGGACCCGGCACGAACAGTGGCGGCCTGGCAAACTGTGTTTGAAACGCTCACAAAGGACAAAGCTCCTGCCGCAGCCGGTGCCGACGAGACTCCGCCGATGCAATATGCGTTTGACGCGGGACGTCAGGCGTCTCGCGGTCTTGAGAAGCTTGGGAAGATCGATGAATCTGATCGATCATGGGAAGCTTTGGCCCGGCAGTTTCCAGACGCAAAGCAGGCGGACCAGGTTTTGGATGAATGGGCCTGGATGAACGCCACGGCTGAGCGTTATGAGCGATCCGATGCAATTCACAGGCAGCTGCTGGAGAAGTTTCCGAACAGTCCGTTTGCGGGGCAGGCGAGGCTTTCGCTGGCAGAGAGCAGTCTTCAGGCCGGCAAGCTTGAGGATGCTCTGAAGGAAATGAATGCCATTGTCGACGATGCTCGTTACGGAGCATCTGAAAAAGAGCGAGCACTCTTTCACATCATCGAGATTCAGGCGGCCAGCCGAAAATGGCAACCCATGAAAGTGGCGGCCGACCAATTCCTGGAAAACTACAGCGGCAGTCCTCTAACGCCACAGGTTCGACTGTTTGCGGGAGATGCTCTGCTGCAGCTGGGTAACACGGAAGAATCGCTTCGCGTGCTGACAGAACTGAAGACGGAGATTCTGGCGGGCAAAGCCAGTCAGGAAGACTGGACGGATCGAGTCTGGATTGTCCTGGCGGAAGTTTCGCTGGCAACAAAGCAGTATGATCAGCTCGACGTTCTTGAGAAGGAGCTGAAAGATCGCAATGGAGACTCACCGTTCCTGTTCCAGATGCTGGATGTTCAGGGGCGGCGCTGGAAGCAGCAGGCACCGCCGAACTTCGACAAGGCTCGTGAGTACCTCACTCAGGTTGTGACGAATCCCCATGCGGAAGGAACCGAAACGGCCGCTCGGTGCCAGTCGCTGATCGGCGATACTCTGGTGTTGCAGTCTCGGCTGGACGAAGCGGTGATGGAATACTTCAAGGTCTATCTGAATTACGGCCGTTACGACGAACTGCGGGCTCAGGCCCTGATGCAGGCGGCACTTTGCGAAGTTCAGCTGGAGAAGAAGGAGGCTGCTGTTCGAGATTTGAAGGAGCTGATTGCCACGTTCCCGTCGTCTGCTCTGGTACCGAAGGCCAGGGAAGAGCTGACGAAGCTGGGCGAAACGGTGGCGAACAGCCCGTGAACTCGGGCATTCATTTCGGGTCTGCTGTGATCCTGAGAATTCGCATGGTAGTATTTCGGATCGGATGACCTGAGTCATCCCTTCAGACAAAGGACAGCGTTGTTCACCATGATGGAACTTCCGAAATCATCGACTCATCTCAGAATCGCTGCGGCGACCGTGTTGCTGGTTGCGATTCTTGTGTCGTGCCATGGGCTGGCCCAGGACGCTCCACCGGATCCTCGCAAGGCATCTTCCGCTCCCGCCGCTGCGTCTCAAACGGGCGAGCCAGCCGGAAACGCTGCCAGTGGTGGAGCGAATCCCGCCGAAGGCCAGGCAGCGTCCGCTTCGGAATCTGCAGCGCCGGCCGGGATCCCGACGGACCCGCTGGGCATTGCCGATGCGATGGGCAGACCGTTCACGGCCGCCTTTATCGCGGCGTCAATTATCGGAGTCTGGTCGGTCATTGAGCGACTGGTGGTTCTTCGCCGACGTCGAGTCATTCCCAAGGCGTTTGTGGAGCGATTCCTGATGCACCTTCGCGCGGGGCGAATGGACAAGACGGAAGCGATTTCTGTTTGCCAGCAAAATGAGAGTCCGATGGCGGACGTGTTTCTTCATGGCGTTCGCAAATGGGGACGGCCGAGCGTGGAAGTGGAACAGGCTGTTCTGGACGGCGGAGAACGTCAGATCAGTCAGCTGAAAAAGGGCCTTCGAGTTCTGAACGGGGTGTCGACACTGAGTCCGCTGATTGGTCTGCTGGGCACTGTGGTCGGGATGATTCGTTCTTTTAACGACATTGCAACGGCTGGTGCTATGGGGCAGACACAGACGCTGGCGAACGGCATTGCTCTTGCCCTGCTGACGACGGCGGTTGGTCTGCTGATTGCGATCCCCGCGATGGCCGCGTATCTGTATCTGGCCGGCAAGGTCGATTCACTGGTGATGGAGATGGATCGACTTGGCCAGGAACTGGTGAATCTGATTTCCGCGGAAGCTTTGCGGGATCGAGCTGTCATGGCGCCGCCACCAGCTCCTGCAGCGTTGCCGCCGGTTGAGCAGACGCCGAGAACGCGAAAGCCGGTGCCTGAGAAATGAGCGACAAATCTTCGGAACCCCATATCGCAGCAACCGATCGGCGAGTGTCCGTCATTGTGCCGGTGTTCAATGAGCAGGCCAGTCTGGTGCAGCTGGTCGATGAGATTCTATCCGGTGTTGGCGCTTGTGTGAGTTCCGTTGAGATTCTATTGGTCGATGACGGAAGCACCGATGGATCGTGGACGGAGATCTGCAAACTCTCGCAACGTTCTCCGGAAGTCTCCGGCATTCGCTTTCGACGCAATTTTGGCAAAGCTGCGGCACTCACGGCCGGGATGCAGGCCGCGACGGGGGATCTGATCCTGATGCTGGATGCGGATCTTCAGGATGATCCCGCCGAGTTTGCTCAGATGCTGCGCCGGATCGATGATGGCTACGATGTTGTCAATGGCTGGAAGCAGCGCCGTCTGGATCCGTGGCACAAGGTGTATCCCAGCAAAGTCTTCAACTGGATGGTCGGATACCTGACCGGGCTGGAGCTGCATGATCACAATTGCGGACTGAAGCTGTTTCGAAACGTCGTTGCCCGGGAAGTGCGTATCTACGGTGAGCTGCACCGATTCATCCCCGTTCTTGCACATGCGCGGGGATTTCGAGTGACGGAAGTGGCCGTGAATCATCGTCCTCGGCAGTTTGGTCATTCGAAGTATGGCATCAGGCGTTTTCTTCGAGGCCTTCTGGATCTTTGCACGGTGAAGTTCCTCACCAGTTTTGGAAGTCGTCCGCTTCACGCATTGGGTGGAATCGGGCTGACGTTGTTCATGATTGGTCTGCTGGGGTTGAGCTATCTTGGCCTCATCTGGGTGCTGATGCGGTTGAACCTGATGGGAATGGCCTCGATCGGCGGACGACCGTTGCTGACATATTCGATCGTATCCATCCTTCTGGGCGGACAGGTCTTGTCGCTGGGGCTTCTGGCCGAGCTGATTGTCGCCAACACGACTCGCAGTTCCGACAACTACAGTGTTCGCGAAGTCACGCCGCAACTGGACTCAGTGAAAACCCGCATCTAGATAGTATCGACTGAGTTGAGGCAGGGTTTGAGGCTGGTCTTGCCATCGCGTTTCGCTGTCTCATCATCGCAAAATCGCCGTCATAGCCGGAATAATCGCCACAGCCAGCCCTGTGTTAAGAATCTGCATCAGTGATGCAAAAAAACAGCAGAATCGTGGCGGGTCCCTGAGGATGCTTGCAGACCTCGAAAGCGGCGTTGCACTCACCGTTACTCCGTTGTCCGGAATCTCCCGTGCCCCACGACGTTTCCAAAGGTCTGAATGTTCTTGCTCGCGGTTTGCGACCGTATGTCGCCGCGCGCCTGAAGCAGGCCGGAGACATCAGAGATCCGCGGCTTTCCGGCGATATCGAATCGTGGGATGCACAAGCGCTGCTCCTCTTTATGTGGGACTATTGGAACGACTTATTCCGCTCTGACCTGACATTTGTCGAGCGAAGCCTGATTAGTGAACTCCGCGAGTTCCGCAATCGATGGGCGCATCAAAGTCGGCTGAGTGACGGGGACGTTTATCGAATTCTCGACGACATTGAGCGACTGCTGAGGGCCATCCACAGTGATGAAGCCGAGCAGGCTGCCACCCTGCGTCGAGACGCTCTGAATCAGCTCTGGAACGCCGAAGTTCGCGACCAGCAGGATTCTCGTCTCTTCAGCCAGCTCTGGCCGTATATTCTTTGTGGAGCCAGTGCGATTGCTCTGGATGCCGCCATCATCTCGTTTGGCAAAGCGCCGTGGTCGTGGCTGCTGGCGATGCTGGTCTTTCTGGCGATGATGCGGATTGCCTGGCGACAGGCGATTCGAGAATCGCTGCATCGTCCGGGACCGCATGAGTGCAATTCCTGCGGCTGCATCATTTACACCGTCGACTGCCCGTATTGTCAGGCGGCGAAGTCGGACCCGGCGGCCGAGGCCGCAGAGATTCTGTTGCCGCTGTCGCGATCGTGGAAGAATTTTCGACTGCCGCGAACGTCATCGTCCGGCAACCGTGAGTCCGCATCCGAAGCCTCGCCGCAATAGTCGGATTTTCACGCCGACCGCAAAAGCCTCTGATTTTCGCGAAATCCCGGGACTTTCCCTGTGCAGATTTTCCGTCGGCTGCCTGTGGAGCTAAACTCCGTCCTCCGAGGTGTTCTTCAACTGCGTTCACTGTGCGCGCTGAGGGTGGGGAGAAAACATGGCAGGTCGACCGGCAAAACTGGCACTCGCAAACGGCGTTATTTATTCAGGTGAAGCCTTCGGAGCGGATGGTGAAGTTGACGGCGAAGTGGTGTTCAACACCAGTATGACTGGCTATCAGGAAATTCTGACGGACCCGTCCTACACGGGTCAGATCGTCACGATGACCTATCCGCTGATTGGCAATTACGGAGTGAATTCGGAAGACGTTGAAAGTCGCGGACTGTTTCTGAAGGGATTCATCATTAAGGAACTGTGCGACGTTCCCAGCAACTATCGATCACACGAATCTTTGGATGCCTATCTTCGACGCAACAACGTGATCGGAATTCAGGGCATCGATACACGGTCGCTGGTTCGGCAGATTCGAACTCAGGGTGCCATGAAGGGCATTCTCTCAACAACCGATCTCGACGATGCATCACTGCTGAAGAAGGTGGCTGCTGCTCCTGGTCTTGTGGGACGCGATCTGGTTCAGGAAGTCATGCCTCAGGAAAACTGCGGCTGGGACGATCCGCTCAGCGAACTTGGACGACCCTCGGACTTTGTTTCCGGAGCCGAGCGAACGGACGGTCCTCATGTTGTTGCCATTGACTATGGCATGAAGTGGAACATTGCTCGATACCTGCGTGACCTTGGCTGTCGAGTTACCGTTGTGCCAGGCACATCAACGGCGGATGAGATCCTGGCACTGAATCCCGATGGCGTGTTTCTGTCCAACGGACCGGGTGACCCGGAGCCGCTGACTTACGCGATTGAGACGATTCGAGGACTTCTGGGGAAGAAGCCGATCTTCGGGATTTGTCTGGGGCTCCAGTTGCTTGGTCTGGCTTTCGGCGGGAAGACCTACAAGCTTCGATTCGGGCATCGCGGGGCGAATCAGCCTGTTCTGAATAAGCGGACTGGTCGAGTCGAGATTACATCCCAGAATCACGGTTTTGCTGTCGATGCTGCCAGTCTTCCTGACGATATCGAAGTCACTCATATCAACTTGAATGATCAGACGGTGGAAGGAATTCGGCACAAGGTGCATCCGGCCTTTGGAGTTCAGTACCATCCGGAAGCTGCCGCTGGCCCTCATGACAGCCATTATCTGTTTTCTGAGTTTCTGCAGATGATGCAGGGGACTGCCGTCTAGGGGCGTTTCCGTCCACAGCCGGCGACCAGGATGGCCGGTTTCATTCAGGGATGTTTTCCGCCGTTTCCAGACATCCTGTTTCGTTAAGAATCGAAAGCAACCTGCCATGGCCCTTGAGCGTACTCTCATTCTGGTTAAGCCTGATGCTGTCCAGCGCCGTCTGATTGGTCGAATTGTGTCCCGCATTGAAGACAAGGGACTCAGCATCGTTGGGATGAAGATGATTCAGGTCACTCCTGAGCTCAGCAAGCAGCATTACGCGGAGCATGTTGCCAAGTCATTCTATCCGGACCTTGAAGCCTTCATTACTTCCGGCCCGGTTGTCGCGATGGTGGTTGAAGGACCGGAAGCGATCACCGTCATGCGAACTCTGATGGGCAAGACGAATGCGCGCGAATCCGCACCTGGCACGATTCGAGGCGATCTGGGCGCGAGTCGTCAGATGAATCTGATTCACGGCAGTGACGGCCCCGATGCGGCCAAGCGAGAAATCGCTACGTACTTCAAAGACGCCGAAATTGTGTCGGCCCCAACCGGACTTGCTCCGTATCTGTGGGCGAAGGAAGAAGAATAACGGTGGATGCTGCCGGGGCTGATGTCCCTGTCGCAGACTTGCAGTAAGAAACAGAATCGCATGCCACGTTCAGTCGATTGAACGTGGCATTTTGTTTTGTCTGGCCAGTTCTTCAGCGAGCTGTTTTCTTAGACAAAGAACTGGCCTCACGGACTCCCGGGAGAGTTCTCTTTCGGAGGGGCGTGGAATGTCGACCAGTGCTCAAAATGCGGATTCCGAGCCGGAGCCCGAACGCTCCTGGTCGTGGACAAGTCTCTGGATCACAGCGGTTTGTGTGATCGTTCTTGCATCGGTGCTGGTGCCTCAGATTGTGAAGGCACGCAATGAGGCTCGTCGTGTGCAGTCCCGGAACAATCTGAAGCAGATCGGTCTGGCGCTTCAGAATTACCATGATGTTTACGAGACACTGCCCATTGGCGGAAGTTTCGCAACGGATGGTACTCCGATGCACGGCTGGAACTTTCGGCTCGTGCCGTATCTGGAAGCCAGCAGTCTCTATTCGGACGTGAATCAGCATCTGCCGTGGAATCATCCCGTCAACGAGTCTCGCTTTCGTATCAGTATGCCTGCGTGGCTGAACCCGGCGTTTGATGTCCGATATGATCGGGATGGACGCGGATTGACTCATTACATGGGCAACCCTTCCGTGTTTCATCGAAACGAGTCCGTATCACTGAAAGACATGACGGGCGGGCTGAGCCAGTCGTGGCTCGTCGGAGAAATTGCGGGGCAGTTTCGGCCCTGGGGATGTACGTTCAACTGGCGGTCACTGGAGCCGCCGCTGCAGAACGGTAGCGCCGGTTTTGGTTCAGGCTATGAGGATGGGACCGTTCAGCTGTGCCTTGGTGATGGAGCGGTTCGATCGTTTCACGGCGAAACGGACAGGAACATACTTCAGTCGCTGGCGAATGCTCCGCCTTCCGTTCCAGCGGGGCTCGCGGATCTTCCAAAGCTCTCCTTTGAGGTCTCATCGGAATCGCAGTGGCAGCATCTGTGGTTGGCGGCCAAAGACGATCCTTTCAATGTGCAGCACAAAGGTGGTGGACGTACTGAAGTGCTGCTGGATCCTGATGGCCGCGCCTATTTTGCGGACGTGTACTCACAACCAGACAAAGAGCCGGCTTTCAGTTCAGATGGTTCACGACGCATCGATCTTCCAGCGATTGTTGAAGAGTATCCGGAGTTGCGAGTTCTGGAGTATGGGGTTCTTGATCTCGATTCTGTCAAAGCGATCCGGGCTCTGACACATCTTGAGTATCTGGTTGTGGGATCCTGCCGTCTTGAACAGCGCGAGGTCGTCGCCCTGAAGAAGTCGATACCGAAGCTGCGGATCTATCTGAAAGACGGCTCGGAGCTTTACTGAGCCTCCTCAGCCGACTTCTTTCGAGCTTTGTTGTTCTTGTTCTTCTTGTTGCCAGCTTTGGCGTCGTTTGCAGAGTTTTGTTCGGCTCCGGATCCCCAGAGAGGTTTGGTGTTGGACAGATTCCAGGTGTCCCAGAGTGCCTGAAGTTCCTTGACCTTCTCTGGCTGAGCCGCGGCGAGATCGTTGTCTTCGTGAATGTCGACAGCCAGGTTGTACAGACGGAAGGAAGAGACCGGTTTTTTCTGACCGGAATCTGTATCCGCATTGCCGTCGTAACGAACCAATTTCCAGTCGCCATGTCGGATGGCCATCTGCTGGCCGAATCGCCAGTACAGTGTCTCATGCGGTGCGCCGGTTTTTTCGCCATTCAGCCAGGGCAGCAGATTGACGCCGTCCAGTTTCCATACCGGCTTCGACTCAACGCCTGCCGCGGCCAATGCTGTTGCATGAACATCCAGTTGGATTACAGGCGATTCAAAAACAGCGGGCTTGAGCTGCCCGGGCCAGGAGATCACAAAGGGAACTCGAATTCCGCCTTCCAGTGTTGTCCTCTTGCTGCCTCTCAGCGGCGCGTTGCTGGATCCGTTCGTTGTCGTGCCGTTCATCGTCGGGCCGCCGTTGTCGCTGAAGAAGGCCACCAAAGTCTTCTCCGTCTGTCCTGTGGCTTTGAGTTTCGCCTGAACTTTGCCGATCGCTTCATCCATCGCCAGCATCATGGCATCGTATTTGCGCCGCTTCATGTCGGCTTCGCTTGAAAACTTTTCCATGCGATCATTGGTTGCGTCCATGGGTGTGTGAACGGCATTGAAGGCAAGATAAAGAAACCACGGCTGTTCCTGATTTCGTTCAATGAACGAACACGCCTCATTGCCAAAATCGTCGGTCGTGTAAGTGATAGAATCGACCGGCGTTGTTCCTCGAAGAATGCCTTTGGCGTCGACGTAGCTGTGAGCACCGCCGAGGAATCCATAGAACTCATCGAAACCTCGCTGCTGCGGCTGCATGGCCGGTTGATTGCCGAGATGCCATTTTCCAACGAGCGCCGTGCGATAGCCGGCGGCTTTGAGTCTGTCCGCCAGAGTGGATTCTGACAGAGGCAGTCCGTTCTGAGGTCCGCTGGGATTGAACTCGTGGCCGAACCTCTGCTGATACCGTCCGGTCAGAAGCCCGGCACGAGTTGGCGAGCAATAGGGGCCGGTGACATAACCATTCGTAAATCGAACTCCTCCGGCAGCGAGTGCATCCAGGTTCGGAGTTGGGATGTCCTTGGCTCCATGAAACCCAACGTCGGCGTAACCCATGTCGTCACCGACGATGACAAGAATGTTGGGGCGAGCGACGGGTCGGCGGGAGATGGGATCTAACGCGAAGCCGATGGCTGCAGTGCCAAGGAATACAAGGATCAGCGATGAAACAGCGACAAGTCGACGCATCGGTGGCTCCAGAGAGAATGTTCCGGTGGCATGTACAGGAAAGCTTGTTTGAGACACATGCATGTTAACAATGACCAAGTCTTCATGTGAATCATCGCGTCATGCCGGTGACACGACGACGCTGCAGAACATGGCATACCTGGAGGTCGCTTGTCGCGGCCGGCCGCGAAGTGCCGCTCGGCAAGCGGCACCTACGGTAGATCCTCTCTGCCGAAGAGGATTTTCGCCGATAGGCGAACCTTGTATCCTGTGTCCACAGGCTTGAGACTTTGCAGGACAGGAACATTCTCATGACGACTTTCTTCTCTTCATCCGCTTCAATGATCGCCGTGTTGCAGCGGTGTGCGTTCGCATTTCTGTTGCTCGCGGGGACTGCAGCGACGGCTCAGGAAGCGCGCCAGTTGTTTGACGGACAAACACTGAAGGGCTGGGAAGGCGATCTGAATCACTGGCGTGTTGAAAACGGGGCGATCGTTGGTGAAATTCCGAAAGGGCAGTCGCTCAACAAGAACACGTGGCTGATCTGGAACGATGGGACTCTGGGAGATTTCGATCTTCGAGTCCAGGTGAAGCTAACCGGTCTTCCTGCCGCCAACTCGGGAATCCAGTTTCGCTGTCAGGCGGAGAACGTGGACCATGTATCGGGCTACCAGGCCGACTTCGACATGGGAGCCGTATGGCTCGGTCGCATCTACGACGAACACGGTCGAGCCCTGCTCGTTGAACGAGGCACGCGTGTGGCCATTGATCCGTCCGGCAAGCGGCAGGTGGAGTCGTTTGCTCCTGCGAGCCAGTATGCTGTGCTGTTCCGTGAGAATGACTGGAACGACTATCGCATCGTGGCAATCGGCGACCGTATTTCTGTCTATGTGAACGGGACTCTGTTCAGCGAACTGAAAGACCAGCAGACCGGCGAACAGGATCTCAAGGGGCAACTAGCCTTTCAGCTTCACAGCGGTCCGGAGACTCGTGTCGAGTTTCGAAACATTCAGCTGGAAGACCTGAAGCCGGATGATGTACGACTGGCACCGTTCCATATCACTCCTCAGCCGGAAACAAATTCCACGGACGTCGGAGTCGTCCCGGTCGGTGCGGATGGGAAGCCTCTGAACCTGGGCTTTGAAAGCGGCGACCTGACTCACTGGACCGCCACGGGAAATGCGTTTGATCGTCAGCCGGTCGACAACGATGGGATCAGCCAGCGCTGGCCGGGGCAGGTCAGCAACAAGAATGGCAACTTCTTCATTGGTGGATACGAACGGGTACAGGATCGGGGAACAGGCACGCTCACGTCGGCTTCGTTCAAGGTGACTCATCCCTTTGGCAGTTTTCTGATCGGCGGCGGCCAGGACGCGTCGACTCGCGCGGAGTTTGTTCTTCTGAAGGACGATGGCACTGAAGACAGCGTGCTGTTTGCAGCGTCAGGTCGTAATCAGGAACAGATGCGGCGAGTCGCCGTGGATCTGAGCAAGGTCCAGGGACGAATGCTGCAGGTGCGTGTCGTCGACGAAAATCCAGGCGGCTGGGGCCACATCAACTTCGACGATGTGCGACTGCATGATGAAGCACCGGAAGTTGTGGAAGGGTCCGCCGTTTGGCGCAGTACGTTCAACCCGGTGCTGCAGCATCTGAAGCCAAATCGCGTGGAATCCGACAAGACGCTTCGAGGTTCCGAAACGACGGCTCAGATGTTCGTGCCGGAAGGATTCTCCGTCGACGTGATCGCCGCGGAGCCTCATCTTCATCAGCCGATGGCCTTCACGTTTGATGCGAAGGGACGGCTCTGGGTTGTCGAAGGTCACTGCTATCCTCAGCGACGTCCCGAAGGGCAGGGCATTGACAAGATCCTGATCTTCGAAGATCGCGATGCGAACGGCTCCTGGGAAACTCGTTCCGTCTTCACGGAAGGCCTGAATCTTGTCAGCGGCCTGGAAGTCGGCTTTGGCGGCGTCTGGGTCGGCGCGGCTCCGCAGTTGCTGTTCATTCCCGACGCAAACGGCGACGACAAACCAGACTCCGCGCCGCAGGTGTTGCTGGATGGATTTGACTACGCGGATACTCACGAAACCATCAACAACTTTCAGTGGGGACCAGACGGCTGGCTGTACGGCAATCAGGGCGTCTTCAATGCGTCGATGATCGGAAAGCCAGGAAGCCCTGAGCAGGCTCGACAGCAACTGGGAGCCGGTGTGTGGCGTTATCATCCGACGAAGCATGTGTTCGAAGTGTTTGCTCACGGCGGAAGCAATCAGTGGGGACTGGACTACGACGACTTCGGCCAGTTCTTTATGACTCACTGCCGCAGCTTCTGGGGTCGAGGCGGTACGACGCATGTGATGCAGGGCGGGCATTACTGGAACCAGGGCAATTCCGGCTATGCACCGTTTGTTTCTTCGGAAGCATTGCCTGGGATGCCGTGGATGAAGAACTATCTGCTTGCGTCGGCTCGATACGACCACGGCGAAGGCGGAGCAGGCAAGCCCGGAACCGACGCCGTCTATGGTGGCCATTCTCATGTCGGCACGATGATCTATCTTGGTGACAACTGGCCGGCGAGTTATCGCAATCACCTGTTTACTCACAACCTGCATGGCCATCAGATCAACCACCAGATCAATGTGCGCGATCAGGGCGGCTTCAATTCTCAGCACGCCGGACAGGACATGCTGTTCTGCGCGGATCGGCAGTACATTGGCGTGGATCTTCAGTATGGTCCGGATGGGACTGTCTACATCAGCGACTGGTATGATCCTCGACACTGTCACAATCCCGACACGGAGCAATGGGATCGCGGCAACGGTCGCATGTATCGCATGAAGTACGATGCCACATGGAAGCCGGTTCGCATCGACTACACTACAGCAAGCGACGATGCTCTCGCGGAGGCTCAGTTGCACGCCAACGACTGGCATGTTCGCACCGCGCGACGAGTTCTCGGCGAACGGGCCGCGAGCCGTGCGATTGCGGAGTCGGCGGTTGCCAAACTGCGAGACCTTGCGTTGAGACATGACGATGCCGCACGACGTGTTCGTGGTCTGTGGGCGCTGCATGCGATCGGTCAGCTCAACGATGCTGTGCTGAAAGCCGCGATGGCCGATCAGAACGAATTCATGCGAGCATGGGTGATTCAGCTGGGCATTGAAGGCCAGTCGCCCGTGGTCCTTGGCAGCCTCGTGAACTTTGCTCGCAACGATGGTTCGTTGCTGGTCTGTCGTTACCTTGCGTCGGCCGTGCAGCGAGTTCCTTCGAAGACGGCCTGGGAAATTGCGGAGGCGCTGGGGCGTCGAACGGATCTGGAATCAGATCGAGACCTTCCATCCCTGTTGTGGTTCGGGATCGCTCCGCTGGTTGAGGACGGAACAGATCGTGCGATGACGCTGGCGAAGGTGACTCCTTCGGCCACGCTGCGTGACAATATCAGTTGGTATGCCGCGAAGACGTCGGAGCCGGCGAGGCAAACGATTGCTCAGGAGATCAAAGGAGCCCAGCCTGAGGCTCAACTGCACCTGCTGCGGCTACTGGAACTGGCAGTCCGGGGACGACGAGGCCTGGAGGTTCCTTCCGCATGGTCCGAGATCGCCGTGCCGCTGTATGACTCGACGGACCCCGGCATTCGATCCACTGCGGAATCCATCGGAGCCGCCTTCGGAGACACCGCGTTGTATGCTCGCATGCGAACGCGGCTTCAGGATGCGAACACAAAGATCCCGGCGAAGCGTCAGGCCATTCAGGTTCTTTCGGCCGATCCAGCGTTGGAAAATCTTCCGGTGCTGATGAGCCAGCTGGAGATTCCGGAACTTGTGTCCGACATCATTCCTCAACTTGGCCGATACGACGACGCAGTGGTTCCAGAGACGCTTCTGAAGCGGCTTGTGTCTTTGCCCGAAGCGGAGAAGGCGAGGGCTCTGGAAGTGCTGTGCAGTCGAGTCGCCTGGGCCAACATGACTCTGGATCAGATCGCTGCGGGCGCTCTGCCGAAGAACCAGTTGACGGCCTTCTATGCACGACAAATGGCCAGTCTGGGTGATGCGGCACTGAAGGAACGTCTGCAGAAGGAATGGGGCACACTGGGGCAAAGTTCCGAGGAAGTGCGAAAGGAAATTCTGCAACTGGCCAGCGCTTACAAAGCCGCGCCGCTGTGGGCCTATGATGGCAACAACGGTGCCGCCCACTTCAAAAAGCTGTGTGCTCAGTGTCATCTGCCGAATCAGCAGAACGAAGCCATCGCCCCGAAACTCGCGGGCACTGGTGCGAAAGGTGTTGAGTACGTTGTGGAGAACGTTCTGAATCCCAACGCGGTCATTGGCCGCGACTATCTGGCTCGCATCATCGTGACGAAACAGGGCCGAGTCATCACGGGACTGGTAGAAAAGGAGTCGGATACATCGCTGACGATTCGGACTCTGAACAGTACTGAAACTGTGGCAAAGGACGATATCGAGGAGACGAGCGTCTCAACGAACTCCTTCATGCCGGAAGGACTTTTGAAAACGCTGAATGATCGCGAGAAAATTGAGCTGCTGAAGTACCTGATGGCGCAGTAAGCAACGCGGTGAAGTGATCCACTACAGAATGCTTCAAACCGTTCCCAGTAAGCGGGCCGTGAATCACGGAGCCCCCACCCGATCTCGCTGACGCTCGATCGACCTCCCCCAAACGAGTTTGGGGGATGAGATTTTTTGGGGGGAGAAGGAAGCGGACTATTGATAAGCGATGGTCAGGGCGTCGGAGACGAGCTGGACCAGTTCTTTGCGGGGAACTGGTTTCTTCAGGACGGAGAACGCATCGGCTTCCTGAGCATCTCGCTTCAGTTCGTCGTTCGTGTCGGACGTGATCAGGATGCAGGGACGGACGCGGTCCATCTGCTTGAGAACTCGCAGTGTGTCCAGGCCCGTCATAACGTGCATGTGCATGTCGAGCAGCACGATGTCGATACGTCGGTGAGTCACGACTTCGACGGCCTGTTCGCCGGACTCTGCTTCATGCAGCTCCAGAAAAGGCCGGTCTTCCAGCACTTCTCGAAGCACTTTGCGGAAGGAAGGATTGTCATCCGTGATTAACAGCTGAAAGGGCTGTTCAACGTGAAGCATCATGGCGATTCATTCTCTGATGCACAAAACTGGAATCGAACACCAAAACAAACATGCAGCTCGCCCGGAAACGTATCGCAGACCGAGCCCTGATGCTGCGAAATATGTGCGGAATCGGCTCAGATTTCCAGATTGTTGTTGCCCGTTTTTCCGGTTTATTCGCCTATCAAGGGCTGAAAGGCATTTGATACCCATGGAGCCGGCCGGCTCGCTGCCATGTTGTCGCTCGTGTTGTTCGCCTGTCTCGAGCAGTCGCGCACCGTGCGAGCTGGAAGCTGGTTGACCGACATGGCAACAACCCTCGTGCAAGTTGTGAAAATGCTAAACAACCGGGAAGGGATGGCGACTCTCAGCCATGTGTTCGCCTGTTCGGGGGCTTCTTCGGAGCGATGTATGAGAGTGAGCATCGTCGATGGTGATCTGCTCGACCAGAATGTGGAAGTCATTGTCAACGCATGGAATCGAAACATCATTCCGTGGTGGTTACTGATTCCCCAGGGAGTGTCGGGGGCCATTAAAAAACGTGGAGGGCTGCAGCCATTTCGAGAACTCGGACGCATGGGCCCGATCCGGCTTGGGCACGCTGTAGAAACCTCGCCGGGCAATCTTCCGTTCCGGTCCATCATTCATGTCGCAGGCATCAACATGCTGTGGCGATCATCGGAACGCTCAATTCGCGACTCGGTTCGCAATGCCGTGTCGATTGCTCAGAGTCAGGGATACCAGTCGCTGGCGTTGCCTCTGATCGGTGCAGGTTCCGGGGGCGGCAACGCAGCGAAGGTGCAGGCCATTATCGAAGATGAACTGACTCGGTGCCACTTTGATGGCGATATTCGCATTGTCCGGTACCTCAAAACAGCGGCGAAGAAAACGCCCAGCGAGGGAGCCTCTTTGTAGAATTCCGAGTCAGTGGTACTTGGCTCCGTGTCATTTATCATCCGTGCATCACGATTCTTTCTTCAGATGCCGGAACGTCAAATGCCTCGCCGATATGTCACGACCTGTCTGCTTGTGGTAGTTCTTGTTGGCCTGAGCGGTTGCCCGGCGCCGGAATCAGGTTCGCCGCCTTCAGAGACGGAGGCATCGTCATCGCCCGGCAAAGAGGCGGCTGCTTCCGGGGCTTCGAGCCAGAAGTCGAAGGATGTGACTTCCGCACTGCCTGTGGAGTTTGTCGCCCCGGCCCTGACGGAGCAGGAGATTCGCGATGGCTGGATCAGCCTGTTTGACGGCAAGTCGCTGTTCGGCTGGGTCGTGCCGACTCAGACGAACTGGCATGTAGAAGACGGATCCATCGTGGCGGATTCTGGGGAGAAGAGTCTTCTGCTGACTCCGTATGTGCTGGATGACTTCGAATTGCGATGCAGCTTTCATCTGGCGGCTGGTGGAAACAGCGGGCTCTTTCTTCGAACGGCCCCCAACGCAGCGAACCCGGCAACCGACACGTATGAGTTGAACATCTGCGACAGCCACGCGACTCACAAATCAGGCAGCCTGGTGGCTCGCCATATCGCGGAGAACGTGCCGCCGGTGGAAGGTGGATGGCACGACTTTCGAGTGCTCTGCGAAGGTCCTCGCATTCAGGTGTGGCTGGATGAAAAGCAGATCGTGGACTTCACCGACACGACTCCGAATGTGCGACTCAGTGGCCAGCTGGGACTGCAGATGAATCAGGGACGAGCTGCTTACAAGGACGTCTACGTGCGCCCCTTGAGTTTCCGAAAGCTCTTCAACGGAACCGATACGTCCGGCTGGCGGCCGGTTCCGGGATCCAAATCGGAATTCACCGTTAAAGAGGGATTGCTTCATGTTTCCGGAGGTCCCGGGTTTCTGGAGACCGAAGAACAGTTCCAGGACTTTGCGCTCAAGGTCACGGCTCGCATTAATGGCGATGGCCTGAATGGCGGCGTGTTCTTCCGAGCCTTGCCGGGAACCGAAGCAGCACCCTCGCACGGTTACGAGATGCAGCTGAGTAACGGCACAAAGAACAGCGATCGAGCTCAGCCGGCAGACTTCGGAACCGGCGCGATCTTCCGGCGCACTCCGGCTCGGTATGTTGTGGCTGATGACAGAACAATGTTCACGGCCGTGCTGATTGCTCAGGGCGATCAGTTTGCATCATGGGTGAATGGCTATCAGGTGGTCAGCTGGCAGGACACTCGCAAGGACAGCGACAATCCTCGCGAAGGTCGTAAGGTGACCGCGGGGCATCTCAGTCTTCAGGGGCACGACCCGAAGACCGATCTCGACTTTGAATCGATTGAAATTCACTCGCTGAACGTGGCCGTGAGACCGTGATCTCTTGAAACAGATCACGAGTCATCGGCGAACTCGGAATTCCCGCAAATCCCGTTACGATGCGTCTGATCGCATTGCTGGAAGGTTTATGGCTCGAATGAGTTCTGCCTGCCGCAGTGGTTGATTTGCTGTTATTTCCCATATTCCAACACTGTCGCTCACTGAGTGACAAACTGATTTCGGAAAACGTCAGACCATGTCTACTCAGGTTGAAGCCAGCATCTACGACTATCCAAAGTACTATGAACTGCTCTTTGGGTCCGATGTGGCGGCGGAAGCGAAGTTCCTGAAAGCGGCTTTCGCGAAGCATGCGAAGTGCGAAGTGAAGCGATTGTTCGAACCGGCCTGCGGAACAGGTCGACTGCTGATCAAGCTGGGACGCGATGGCTATGAAGTCGCAGGCAACGACCTGAATCCCAAAGCTGTGGAGTTCTGCAACAAGCGAATGGCCCGCTTTGACCTGCCACCCAATGTTGTCGTCGGGGACATGTCTGACTTCAAGGTCCGCAAGAAGTTCGATGCGGGCTTCAACATGATCAACACGTTCCGCCACCTGCCAACGGAGGAACAGGCACAGGGACACCTGGAATGCATGGCCAAAGGACTTAACAAGGGCGGACTGTACGTTCTTGGCATTCACCTGGAACCAACTGCCTGCAAGCCGATGCAGGAAGAGAGCTGGTCCGCACGCAAAGGAAATCTGGTCGTCAATTCGTACATGTGGTCCAAGGGCATTGACCGAAAGACACGACTGGAGCATCTTGGTCTGCACGTCGATGTATTCACACCGACCAGCCGACTCAGAATCGTGGACCACATGGAATATCGGACGTACAAGGTTGCGGAATTCCGATCGCTGCTGGCGAAGGTTCCCAGCCTGGAAATCGCCGAGACGTATGACTTTGCCTACAACATCCAGAAGCCTCACGTCATCAATGGCCGGTCGGAAGACGTTGTTTTCATCCTGCGGAAGAAATAGGCTGAATCGAACTTCGCCAGAATGACGGCAACTTGGCTCGACTTGGGGAGGGACTGGGACGGTCGCTTGACGGTCGGCTGTTGGTTTCGTGTCGCTCTGCCGTCTCATTACGGCTTCTTTTGTCGCCACCTTCACCACATTCACCAGAGTGACGCGGTGGGAAGGCGGGCGGGAGGCGCGAGTCGCAGAATCAGATTGAGTCGCAGGAACGATTTCGGATAGATTCCAGCCGTCCGTTTTTCGGAAACGGCCTGATTTTCCAATTCCGCGGAGATTCCGCCTCTCGCATGGGCCCCTGAAGGGGGGACTCCGTCAGGCGAACTCAGCGAAGGACTCAACTATGAAACACTGCAGTGGAATCTTGTGCCTGATGGTTCTGTGCACCGGCATGGCTAGCCCGGTATCAGCTCAGCAGATTACTCGCATCAAAGCGTCAAATGCACAAATTGAGCTGAAGCGTGAAGTCCCGATTTCCACCGAAGTGGCAGGACGAATCGTCAGTGTTTCACCTTCCACGGAAGGCAAACACGTGAAGGCTGGTGACGTCCTCATTCAGCTCGACGATTCCGTGATTCAGGCCGAAGTTCGACGTGCTCAGCTGGAATTTGAACAGCAGACGGAGATTGAATTTGCCCGAGCGTCGCTGGACGTTGCAAAGGCACAACAGGCTCAAAAAGTTTCGGCCAACGAACGACGCCCTGGTAGTTTTACGCCGGCCGAACTTCGGACCGCGAACCTGGAAGTCACCAAGGCGGAAGCGTCTCTCAACAAGGCACTCGGCGACAAAATTCTTCAGGAAGCGGATGTTGAAATCAAAAAAGCACAGCTCGCTCAGTACACGGTTCGTGCTCCATTTGACGGAATGGTGTCTGAGCTGATTCGTTACCCGGGCAACAACGTACGTCAGGGCGATCCTGTGATGACTCTGACGGATATGTCCGAGATGCGAGCCGTTGTGCGAGTTCCCTACAAGGAACGCGATAAGCTGTTTGTGGGTGACCAGGTCGAAATCGTTATTCAGGAAGATGCTGCGGCGGCAGTGGTTGACCCTGCTGATGACTTTAATCCAGCTCCGGAGAAGAAGAGCGATCCATTTTCGGATCAGTGTTCGGAACCAGGGGCATCGGCGCCTTCAGCAGAACCAGTCACTGAGCCTGCCGATGAAGACCGAGAAGGCGTTTTTGTCGGAGAGATTATGCAGATCGGCAAAAGCGTTCAGGTAATCACCAAGGTGCGTTATGTGGAACTGATCGTCTACGTCAGGAATCGAATGGACAAACACAATCGGTATCTGCTGCAGAAGGGTGTACCCGTCGATGCTTACATCCTTTCAAAAGAACGAGAATAGCCAAGGTCCGAGAGCTCGTCTCAGAAAGCGCCTGCGTCATGCAGTTTGATACCGACAGGATAATCCGCCGATGAGTGCTGGCAGCATGGTCGCTTCCAATCAGCGACCAATTCCATTGAAGAAGCGCGCGGATCTGGTCGTCGCCAAGATCGATTACCTGGGTGTTGGCTATCAGGTGATCAAAGACCCGATTGCCCTGAAGTATCACCGACTGCAGGTCGAGCAGTATCGCATTCTGGAGCTGCTGAACGGCGAACGAAGTCTGGAAAAGGTCCGCGACGACCTGAAGCTGGAATTTCCGACGCTCCAGATCACGCTCAGCGATATTCAACAGCTGATTACCGACCTCCACAAGAAGGGGCTGGTCATCAGCAACCGTCCCGGACAGGGAGCATCGGTTGTTCGCGAACGCAACAAGACTCGCAAAGAGAAAATCAAGCAGACTCTGATGAGTCTGCTGTCCCTGCGTCTGCCGGGCTGGGACCCGGAGCGGACTCTTCGCTGGATGCAGCCGTTTACTCGCTGGATGTTTCATCCATTCTGTGTGACGGTCTGCATGATGTTCGTGGTCTCCTCCTGGCTGGTGCTGGGGGCCAACCTGGAAGAATTCAAAGGGCGGCTTCCGGAATTCCAGAGCTTCTTTGGCTGGCCGAACCTCGTCTATCTCTGGGCGACACTCGGTCTGGCCAAGGTGATTCACGAATTCGGTCACGGGCTCAGCTGCGTCCATTATGGCGGCGAGTGCCACGAGATGGGCGTGATGATGCTGGTCTTCAGCCCGTGTCTGTATTGCGACGTCACAGATTCGTGGATGATGAAGAACAAATGGCATCGCATCATCATTGGTGCGGCCGGGATGTACATTGAAGTCATCCTGTCAGCTGTTGCCATCTATGTCTGGTGGCTGACGAAGCCCGGACTTCTTCACCATCTGGCACTCAACATCTTCTTCGTGACCACGATCACAACGGTCATTTTCAACGCCAACCCGCTGATGCGGTTCGACGGTTATTACATGATGAGTGACTTCCTGGAGATTCCGAATCTCCGGCAGAAATCCGAGAAGCTCCTGAAGGAAGCGTTCTCGTGGTACTGCCTGGGAATCGAATCTCGCCCGGACCCGTTCATGCCGGAAACAGGTCGAGTCTGGTTCGTGACCTACGCGATCGCGGCGTGGCTGTATCGCTGGGTGGTGCTCGTTTCCATTTGTATGTTTCTGTACACAGTTTTGAAGCCATATGACCTGCAGAGTCTTGGTGTGACTGTGCTGTGCTTTTCAATGGCTGGTATCCTGTTTGGTCTGGGACGCAACGTCTGGCAGATCATTGCAACTCCCCGGATGGAACCCATGAGCAAACCCAAGATTGCCATCTCACTGATTCTTCTGGGAAGCGTTGTCTGGCTGGCGGTGTCTATTCCGATTCCCTGGTACCACGAAGCTCCGTGCGTTCTGGAACCGCAGGGCGTGGTCCTGGTCCCGGCTCCGACAACGGGGCGGATTCTGATGCCGGAGGAGTATCAGGAGTGGTACACGTCGATGGCAAAACTCCAGGATCAGGCTCGCGGTGCCATCCAGCCAAAGACGAATCCATCGGATCCGGGAAAACTAATCATCGATCCGGCGGCCCTGAACATCGTCGCCGGTATGCCAACACCCGAGGAATATGCCGCGCTGCCAAAGATCGGCTCGAATGTCGCCAGGGGGGCCGTGATCGCCATTCTGGAACAGGCAGAGGACCTGAAACGGCATGACGATCTTCGACGTCGAGTCAAGGAGTTTGTCTACCGAACGATGGAACTGGCTCAGTACACGCTCAACGATGACATTAATTCTGCTAATGATACACTGGCCGAAGCGCTTGAACTGCAAAAGACCATCGGCGAACTTGCCAAGCTGAATGCTCAGCGAGTCATTCGGGCACCAATCGAAGGCACGCTGATTGCCGCCAAACGCGTTCCCGAGCAGCCTCGGAGCGATGTCGAGCAAATGAAGCTGGATTCCTGGAACGGGACTCCACTGGATCCCAAGAACGTCGGTTGCAGTGTGGAAGCCGGTCAGGAAGTGGTCAGTATCGCACCGTCGGAGAAGCTGCAGGCCGTTCTGTACATCGACCAGAGCGACCGCGATGACCTTCCTAAAACGATGGAAGTGGAAATCAAGCTGGATCATCTCGCCGACATCACCTGGGAAACCGTGGTCTCCCAGGTGTCGCTCAAAGGGGAAGTCATGGCCCCTGAAGCACTGACCACCCGATTCGGCGGCGCACTTGCGACAAAGCCCAGTCAGCAGGGGCAGGAACAACTGGCCAGCACATCGTATCGAGCCATCGCGGAGCTGCACTTTGATCATCCTGTCAGCCAGCCGGATGCCGTGCTGATGCGGCCAGGAATGCGAGGCACAGCGCGATTTATGGTATCGAACCGCACAGTGCTCGACTGGGGCAAACGATACTTCTTCGAGACGTTCCGCTTCCGTCTGTGAGCCTGAGGCGCTCGCCGATTCGTTGTGTCCCCAAAATCAAGTTGAGCCTGAGGCGCTAGCCGATCTTTTGTGTACCCAAACTCAAGTCTATGTGATCGAACGCGGTTCAACCAGAACCACACTGCAGATGATGGCCGGTTTCTGCAGGGGGCTCCGATGTACCGTTTCGGCTAGCGCCTCGGGCTCAGGTGTTTCCAAAGTCACATCAATGAACAAAGCGTTTGTCAAAGAGCCTGATCCGGATGCTCGTGTGTCGTGTCCTCGCTGCGGAAACCTGGCAACGGAGGTTGGGCGTGGTCCGCTGGATACTCATGTTCTTCCGGAGCATCGTCAGCGACTGGGTGATCGAGCGTGGTGCTGCAGCAGTGAGTCGTGCGATGTTGTTTACTTCGACGCGTTCGGGCAGAGTGTTCGTGTTGTCGAGTTGCGAAAGGCCGTGTATCCGTACAAGCCTGATGCGCCGCTGTGTGCCTGCTTTGGGCTGACGATGGATGATATCGAAGCGGATGTGAACGACGGTGTTCCGGTCCGCATTCGGGAACTCTATGCGAAGTCTCAATCCCCTGAAGCACGGTGTGCCACACTGGCAGTGGACGGGCAGTGCTGTTTGCGGGAAGTCCAGCGAATCTACCTGAAATGGCGCAGTCAGGGCTGAACGGCCGGAAATAATAAAGGGCTTCCGCTGACTTCGTTTTGCTCAGGTGCCCCATGTCCCGGGAATTTATGACTCTTGATGAACTCGTTCAGCTCCTTGGACGCGATCGTCGTCTTGTGGAGAAGCTGGTTCAGCGCGGTGTCATCCCAGGACGACGAATCGGCGGCGAGTGGCGATTCAACGACATTGAGATCACACACTGGCTCGAGCAGGACCTGCGGGAACTTGATGACGAAGGACTGGCTCAGCTGGAACAGTCACAGCGGTCGACCGAACTGGACAGCCAGTCGCCCATTCAGGTGCTGCTCAGTCCGGAAACCTGCGAAGTGCCTCTTGATGCCGGAACGAAGCCTTCGGTTCTTCAGGCGCTGATTGAGCTCGCTGGGCGGACATGGCATGTGTGGGATCCGGCTGCCATCCTGAAGGCCGTCAAGGATCGCGAAGAGGTGATGTCGACCGCGTTTGAAAACGGTGTTGCGATTCCTCATCCTCGCAACCCGCTGCCCGACGCGCTGGGGCAGTCAGTGATCGCGTTTGGCAGGACCTCCCGCGGCATTCCGTTCGGCGGTCCGCGCCGTGTTCTCACGGACCTGTTCTTCCTGGTCCTTGCTCGCGACGCTGCAACGCACCTTCAGATCCTGGCGAGACTTGGGCGAATTCTGCAGCGAGAAGGATTTGTCGATCAGCTTCGAACGGCTGAAAACGGTATGGAGGCGTATCGAATTCTGGTCGAAGCGGACTCGCAGATCGGCTGATCGGCCGCAGCCCCGTGCTCCCGAAATCGCATACTGGCACACACAGCAAACAAACTTACTCGCTTAGCACGCAAGACTCCGCGGGGCCTTCTTACCACGTCGCCACTGGAGACTCTGGCACATCGAATGGTCGCTGGTCGCGGCAAGGCCGCGAAGTGCCGCCCGGCAGTCGGCACCTACAA
>CAZIGZ010000046.1:0-6653 GCA_964538835.1 uncultured Chitinophaga sp.
TAAACGTACTTCGCTTTTGCCATCGAACAGACCCTATGAAGAAGTTCGGCCGTGAACTGTCACAGCCAGCCAGGAAATCAGCACTCGTTTCCGCAATTTGCCTCAAAGACCACCGGGAGAATCAGCTTCTCAACCGAGCCTTCGAATTGGATTGCTGCAGCCCCCCGCTTGAGCTGGAAAATTCCAGCCTCCGAAGCGCGCACCGGAACCGAGAGCGGTCCCAGCCGGAAAACGAGCGGGAACGGTAGCAACGCATCGATTAAACTGCAAGTACGTTCCGGCGTTCCGACACTCCAGGCCGGGGCTTTACCATAAAGGAAACGCCTCCAGCGCCCGGAAGCGTTCAAAACCGACGAGTTCTCCCACCGCGATTCGGTGCCAAAACCTCCCGGTCTCACGGTCGTCACACAGATGACTCCCCGTTTCACCACTCCAAACTTCTGATAGAGTACGGCATCGAACGCTATGCCCAGTGCCTTTTCCTGAGCGCCCACTATGTCCACAGTTACACCGGCTTCCAAAACAAGCCAGACTCCGCAGTTTGCGTCGCACATCGCCAGAATCCGGAAGGAGTTCTTCTCACGAGACTCCCGCCGCTGGCCCATTTTTGCCGACCCCGCCCTTGCGGACATTATCCATTTCCGGGGAAGCCACCTGCCTCCTGATGATCGACTGGCGGCCTATCCAAACGGGATGACCGAACACGAAGAATTGCTCCAGGATCACACGATCCCGGATGTTGGTCGACCGCTCTCCGAAGTCAATCGCCGCCTTGTTTTCGTCGGCGCGCTGTCGAAGTGCTGGGAAGATCCGGCCAGCGTGGAGAACGTTGTGACGACTCCGTGCGATGCCGCGATTCAGGGAGCCGCCATCGGGATTCTCGCCAACCCCAATCTCGTCTACAGCGAATATGCGGGTATGGCTGAGGAGCTGGAACGAGTCGTCGTTCGGCAGATCGCGAATCTGGTGGGCTACGATCCCAACCTGGCCACCGGCGTGTTTACTCAGGGCGGAACTTTCTGCAACTTGTATGGTTACCTGTTTGGTATCCGAAAAGCGATGCCGCAGTCTCTGCATCTTGGCCTCGAGTACGGTCAGGATTATCGCATGATCAATTCGCAGGGAGGACATTATTCGAACACCACGAACCTCTCATTGCTCGGCGTGAATATTTCGAAGAAAACGATTCGCATCAAGCTGACTCAGGCGAGCAACATCGACCTGAAGGATCTGGAAGATCAGCTGACAGCCTGCTTCCGACTGGGTTGCATCGTTCCAACCATCATGCTGACGATGGGAACGACCGACACGTTTGCGGTGGATCAAGTTAAGCCTGTTCGTGAGCTTGCAGATCGGCTCGCGAAGAAGTTCTCAATTGCCCAGCCGCATATCCATGTAGACTCGGCCGTGGGCTGGCCGTTGATCTTCTTCCTCGACTATGACTTCGATCGCAACCCACTGCACATCCTGCCGCAGACACTTGAAGGACTACGAAAGAACGTAGATCTGTTTCGAGAACTGAAGTACGCCGATTCGTTCACCGTCGACTTCCAGAAGTGGGGCTATGTTCCTTACACCAGCAGCCTCGTGATGGTCAAAGATCGAGCTTCCATGCAGGCTCTGGAGCATGATCCGGAGAACTTCTCCTACTTCGAAAAGGACGTACAGGGACAGACACATCTGCAGTCGACCATTGAATGTTCTCGCGGAGCCGCAGGACTCTTCGGAGCCTACGCGGCTCTGAATTCACTCGGCAAGCAGGGCTATCAGGTGTTGATTGCGCATGGGTTGCAGAATGCCGATTACCTGCGACGACGCCTTGAGAAGACTCGCGGTGCCATCGTGGTTGCTCCGGAAAACTGCGGGCCGTCCGTTGGTTTTCGAGTCTACGATCCGGCTCGCATTGCAGACCCGGCGGCAGAACTGGCGATTGAGAAGCAGTCAACCGGAACAGACGATGGACGCAAACGCCTGGCTGAGAACACCGCTTACCACCGTCGAGTCTTTCTGGAACGCGGCAAGGTGGGACTGTATACCAACTGGATCCAGTATGTGACTCATTCTGATTACGATGAACAGGGGCAGTGGGTTCCGATTCCCGGCGAGAAAGCTGTCTTCATGAACCCCCACACACAACAGACACACATCGACCAGTTCCTGGCTCGGATACACGGCTAAGCATGAACATTCCAAACGCGCACACGTCGAAAGCCCCGATTGATCTTCGCAGCGATACCGTGACTCGTCCTTCCGAAGCCATGCGCCGCGCGATGGCCTGCGCGGAAGTGGGCGATGATGTGATGGGAGAAGATCCCACGGTCAATCGGCTGGAAGCCATGATGGCCGAGATGTTTGGTCATGAAGCGGCCGTCATTGCCTGCTCGGGGACTCAGAGCAATCAGATGGGCGTGCGAGTCCACTGCATTCCGGGCGATGAGCTGCTGATTCACGAGACGGGACACATCTTCAATTTTGAAGGCGGAGCAGCGGCTGCTCTGAGCGGCGTTTCGATTCGAACACTGCCGGGAGCACGCGGGATGCTGGACCTCGCGGAGCTGGACGGCAAAGTGCGAGTCAACGATCAGCACTTCTGCAGGACTCGACTGGTGTGTCTCGAGAACACAACGAATCTCGGCGGAGGCTGTGTGTATTCACTGGACCAGATGCAGCGAGTTTCCGAGTGGGCCATGGAACATCAGCTGAAGCGTCATCTTGATGGAGCGAGATTGTTTAATGCGATGGTTTCGGGTGACTATTCCGCGAGAGATGTCGGCCAGTACTTTGATACGATCTCGATCTGTTTTTCGAAAGGGCTTGGCTGCCCGTTCGGTTCCATGCTGATCGGCAGCCGCGAAGACATCGCAAAGGCTCGCCGAATCCGCAAGATCTTTGGCGGCGCCATGCGTCAATCCGGCATCATGGCCGCCGCCGCGCTGTACGCATTGGAATATAACGTCGATCGGCTTGCGGACGATCATCGCAATGCTCAGGTTCTTGCCGACGGACTACGTCAGATCGACGGAATCATGGACGTCCCATCGACCATTGAAACGAATCTGGTCTTCTTCCAGCTTGCCCCTCAGGTCGGAACCGCCGTCCAGTTCGCCGGCGCGATGCGAGAAAAAGGCATCCTGATCGGCCCCATGGGCGGCCAGCGAGTCCGCATGGTGACTCACCTGGACGTCACCGCTGACGACATCCAGACCATCCTGACCGCCACCCGCGACTGCTTCGACACCGGCTTCTCCAACCGCCCCATCACCGGCAAAGGCCCGTTCTCCAAATAGCCGGAGTTCCTGGGCTTTCCCTTGGACTGCTGCAGCCCCGCTGCAGCTTTTCCTGCCACAGCCTGCTGTGACACCAGCGTGGACCCCTTCATCAGACATCTTTCAGCAGCTCGACGACCTGCCCCGGCGAGCGGGGTGCGTCAGCTTCCCGGTTTGCGATTCGCCCATGAAGTTCCTGCGGTCGCACATCGACTGCCGGATTCTCATTCGCCGCCACACCCCCGTTCGCGATACGCGCGCAAGACGAATCAAAAATGCAGTATTTTTACAAGTAATCTTGATTCAGGTGCATGGCTCCTTGAACCTCGGCGAGCGGTTGGGCTTGAGCCCTCCGAGTCCACCCCACGGCCCGTTCCAGACGTCAAGAACGGTAATTGTCAGCATCAACTCATGAGTCGCAGTGCACGGATAGCTGACGCTATGCCGCTCGCCGGTGTGTATACCCAAGGCAAAAAGTTGGGAGTGGAGTGCTGCTATCGTCAAACATTGTTTGCTGCGTCATTGGCTCCAAGTGCAACTACTCAGGTGAATGGCCGTGCCTTCCCCGGAATGCTGCAGCCTTTCTCGTGACAGCCTGCTGTGACCACTGAGCTTGCCATCTTCACAGCGCATCTTGCAGCAGCAGGCTGCTGAGACGAAAGCTACAGCAGGGCTGCAGCAGTCCAAAATCAAGATCCGCCGCTCGCTGCTGCGTGTCAGTTCTTCACATGGAGTTCAGCGAGGTAGATCGCGGTGATGGTTTGTCCTTTAGCATCTTTCTCGTGGCTGGAGTACCACGAGATCAATGCGGTGTGATCGTCGAGCGGCACGAGTCCTGGATAGGAATTGTCTCCGGCCGAAGGGAGCGTGGCGAACTCGGTCAGCTTGTCATCGTCGAGCCACCAGAAGACAGTCCTCGGGCCGTCGCTGCCACTCGTCCTGCGTCCTGCGACGACGTATCGGCTCATCCATCGCGTCAGCAATGGTCCTCCGATGGGTTCCGTCAGTTCCGTTCGGTTCCACGGAGCACCTGGTGACGAACAGCGCAGCAGTCCGGCGTGTTGGCCTTGCCCGTGTCTCGCAATGGCAAGGCCGCGTCCGTCAGCTTCGAAAAGAAAGGCTGTTTCATCTCCCAGTGACGACTGAAACACATTCGACTTTCGCCAGATCAGGCCATCATCACTCTCCAGCATCAGCGATTCCACTTCGCGACCTTCCCCGCGAGCCTTCACTTCAAACTCGGGTTTCCGTCGTCCGCAGAGATACGCTTTGTCGCCGTGCGACGCTGCTCGCCAGATGTAATGCCCGAAAGTGCCTTCCAGCAGGACCGGACTGTTCCATGTGTCCCCATCATCCGACCACGCGCAGTATCCGAGATGCAGGTTCAGATCGTAATCCTCACGAGGCAACGTCGTGGCGCCGCTGTACCAGCTTCCGGTCAGCACAAACAACCGGTTCCGAAACACAAGGAAATGCGGGTCGCGCGTGTCACGATGATGAACGCTGAAGCGGTGCACTTCATTCCACGTGGCGCCCTGGTCATTGCTTCGAAGAATGATGATGCAGGATGTTGGATGAACCATATGGCCATCCGGGCAGCTGCGAAATGCAAGGTAGATCTGATCACGGAACCAGCACAGATCGGTGAACGCGTTATGTTCGCCGTTGTGGAAGGTTCGCCGTATGTTCCTGACTTCGACGGTTGGAAATTCGCCGTTCAACTCCCCTCGTATACCGTCCTCACCATTCGCCGAAGCCGTGAGGGCCGGTGTCAGCAGACTGATCGCAGGAATCAGCGTGCTGGCCTGAAGAAAATGGCGACGCGTGGCGGGCAAATCGTTCATCACAGCTTTCCTTCGAGCGAAAGGAGGAAAACACGGGCGGGAGTTGGAGGGGTAATGCCTGGATTCTGTGAGAAATCAGGGCGTTTACTGCGGACAGTCATTTGAGGAGTCAATGACAGGACTATCATCCCGCATTCGATTGAATTTGCGAGCGAACACGTCTCCCGGGGAATGTTCGCGGGTCCTTTTTCGAGGTCGTTCCTTCATGTCCACCGAGCCATCAAAAGACCTTCTTGAGACGTTTGAAAATCCGTTCCCCCAGCGAAATTTCGTCGTTGAGACGATTGCTCCTGAGTTTACATCTGTGTGTCCCAAGACTGGACAGCCTGACTTCGGCACTTTGACGATCACCTATGTGGCCGACAAAGTGTGCTACGAACTGAAGTCGCTGAAGATGTACCTGCAGCAGTATCGCAACCACGGTGCGTTCTACGAGCGTGTGACAAACATGATTCTGGATGACCTCGTGGCCGTGACCAAACCTCGCTGGATGAAGATTGAAGCGGCGTTTACTCCAAGAGGCGGGATTCGCACAACCGTCATCGTGGAACATGGCAAACGTCCGGAGTAGACTTCAGGCAACTGAGCCGGCTTCGCCTGTCCACTGATGTCTTCCTGACGCAAAGTCGTGGCTCGGTCTGAATTCTCAAAGGACATAGCCGTGGCCAAAGCATGGGGCGGACGTTTTCATCAGGTAACGGATACTCGAGTCGAAGCCTTCACGGAATCCATCAGCTTCGACAAGCGGCTGTACGCCGTGGACATTCGAGGCTCTATGGCCCACGCGACGATGCTGGCTCGATGCGGCCTGATCACCAGCGCTGAGCGTGATCAAATCTGTGCTCACCTGGACCAGATCGGGGAAGAGATCGCATCGGGTCAGTTTGCGTTCCGCCAGGATCTTGAAGACATCCACATGCACATCGAGAACGCGTTGATCACGCGGATCGGTGACGTAGGACGCAAGCTGCATACGGGTCGAAGCCGCAACGATCAGATTTCGACCGACCTGAAGCTGTTTACTCGTGATGCCATCGATGATCTGGACAAACTTCTTGTCGAAGTGCAGCGGGCGTTTGTCGATCGGTGCGATGTTGACGCCGGTGTGATTGTCCCTGGCTACACGCATCTTCAGCGTGCTCAACCCGTCCAGGCGGCTCACTACTGGCTGGCTTACGCGGAGAAGTTTCAGCGAGATCGCGAACGACTGGCGGATTGTCGAAAGCGAGTCAACGTGAGTCCTCTGGGTGCCGCTGCACTCGCTGGTACTTCGCTGCCGATTGATCGCCAGATGACCGCTCGTGATCTGGGGTTTGAATCGGTTGCCGCCAACAGTCTGGATGTCAGCAGTGACCGTGATTACCTGGCGGAGTTTGTGTTCTGCCTTTCCATGATCTCAGCCCATCTCAGCACCTGGGCGGAAGAGTGGATTATCTGGTTCACGACGGAGTTCAGCTTTCTTCGGCTTCCGGACGCGTACACGACGGGTTCGTCGATCATGCCACAGAAGCGAAATCCGGACGTGCTGGAACTGATCCGGGGC
>CAZIGZ010000046.1:6663-41102 GCA_964538835.1 uncultured Chitinophaga sp.
GGTATCGGTGCCTCAGATTCTGATTCTGCTGAAGAGTCTTCCGATGGCCTACAACCGTGATCTTCAGGAAGACAAGCTGGCACTCTTCGGAGCACTCGATGCCCTTCGTCCCTGCCTGGAACTGGCCCCGGCCATTATCGCGGGAGCAGAACTGCGTCGGGACAAGATTGCGGCTCGCCTGGACGACGGGTTCCTGGACGCGACGGCTCTGATGGAATATCTGATTAAGAAGGGTGTTCCGATGCGAACCGGGCATGAGACTGTTGGTCGGCTCGTCGCGCATTGTGAAGCGAGGGGCATTCGACTGGCGGAGCTTCCGCTGGCCGAATTGAAAGAAGCGTGTCCGCTGATTGACCAGGACGTCACTTCGGTGCTCGGTGCGGCCAATGCCATGAAGGCACTGCAAAGTTACGGTTCTGGCGGCGAACAACAGGTCGCATTTCAGGTTGCGGAGTGGAAGAAGAGGCTCGCCGTCGGCTAAGTTTGTGCCCATCGTGGCTTGATCGACGGAGAACCCCGTGAGTCTCCGCTGGCTCGCTACTCGTTTCCCTGGTGTTGCCCTAGACTACCGGTCCTGCATCTGTGCTGAGACGCAAAATGATCGCCGAGTCTGATGTGCATTCCCGATGAGAGTGCTTGACGGATTCGAACACGATCGCTGTCCGGCTGTGATTCTTCGGTTGGTCTTCCCTATTGAAAGGTCCTGACGATGTTGATTCGGTCATTTTCCCAGCGTGTGGCAGCTTTTACGCTGGCCGTCGTTGCCGCTGCTGGTTCAGCATGTGCCGCTGATGGCGAGTGGGTTTCGTTGTTCGATGGAAAATCGCTTAACGGCTGGGAGCAGGTTGGCAACCCGGAAAAGAGCAAGTGGGAAGTGAAAGACGGTGCCATCCACGGCAGCGGCGATCCATCCATGCTGGTCTGCACAAAGGGACCTTACAAGAACTTCCGATACCGCGCGGAGATTCGAATCAACGACAAGGGGAACTCTGGCTGCTACTTCCGCACCACTCGAAAGCCGGGATTCACCGACGGGTACGAAGCGCAGATCGACAGTACTCACACAGACCCGATTCGAACGGGTTCCCTGTACGGCATGAACCATGTCTACAAGCGACTGGTTGAACCGGACACCTGGTTCACTTACGACATCGAAGTTCGTGACGACGTCTGGCGCGGCCGCCAGGTGACTCGCATCAAGATCACCGTGGACGGCAACGAACTGTACGAGTACCTCGATTTCGAACAGACCTTCAAGGAAGGCCACTTCGCATTCCAGCAGCACGATCCAGGCAGCCGCGTCGACATTCGCAAAGTCGAAGTGATGGAACTGAAGTAAGCCAGACAGTTCCGTGCCTGGCAGGGAAGGACAGAAATGACTCCGCCCAATAGATCGCCAGGCGGCCGAATGTTACTGAACGGAACAGCTGAAAGCGTCGGCTGTTCCGTTTGTATTTCGATCCGGTTCACGGATCACGTTTTTTGCCGGTTAAGATTTCACGAAGTTCATTCATGCCATTGCTTGCTCTGAAGAATCTGACGTTCACCTATTCCAAGCCAAATCTCCTGGAGAATATCAATCTCATCGTCGAGCGTGGCGAGAAGATTGGTCTGGTGGGCCGAAACGGGGCGGGCAAATCCACGCTGATGAAGCTGATTGCGGGACTTCTGAAGCCCGACGACGGTGCTGTGGATCTGCAGGCGGAAGCTGTCGTGGCACGGCTGGACCAGGAAGTTCCTCAGGGCGGTGATCGCTCGGCGTTTGAAGTGGCTGCTGAGGGCTTCGGGAAACTCGGTCCATCCGTCGCCGCGTATCGAGCGATCGGACATCGCCTTCACCATGGCGAACAGCTGAACGACGCCGACCATAAGATCTATGAGAACGCCAGTCACGCTCTGGCGGATGCAGAAGCCTGGGACGCCGCGGACCGTCTGGAAGATCTTCTGGTCGAAATGCAGCTGCCACCGGATGTCCTGTTCGCATCGCTGTCTGCGGGAATGAAGCGGCGAGTCCTTCTGGCGGCGGCGATGATTCGCAAGCCGGACATCCTGCTTCTTGACGAACCGACGAACCATCTGGACATTGAGTCCATTTTGTGGCTGCAGGACTTTCTTTCGCGATTCGAAGGCACTTTGATCTTCGTTACGCACGACCGAGTCTTCCTGCAGGAGATGGCCAATCGCATCGTCGAAGTCGACCGAGGACGCATTTTCGACTGGACCTGCGACTATCAGACATTCCTCAAACGTCGCGACGCCCTTCTGGCCGCTGAAGCAGTTGAGCAGGCCCAGTTCGACAAGAAGCTGGCCGAAGAAGAAGTCTGGATCCGTCAGGGTATCAAAGCACGGCGTACTCGAAACGAAGGTCGAGTCCGCGCGCTGAAGGCCATGCGAGAAGCTCGCCAGCAGCGACGAAAGAAACTGGGAACGGCCAAGCTGCAGCTTCAGGAAGCCGAACGATCCGGCGCCCTGGTGGCTCAGCTGGAAGATGTCTCGCACGAGTTTGGAAGCAAGACAGTCATTCGCAATTTCAGCACGACTGTGTTTCGAGGCGACAAGATCGGGATCATTGGTCCTAACGGTGCCGGTAAGTCGACTCTGCTCAGAATTCTTCTGGGGCAGCTTCAGCCGTCGAAGGGCAAAGTGCGACTCGGAACCAATCTGCAGATTGCCTATTTCGATCAGCTTCGTAATCAGCTGGATGAAACAAAGACGGCCCGGGAGAATATCAGCGACGGCACGGACTTCCTGATGATCAACGGCCAGAAACGCCACATCATGGGCTTTCTGCAGGACTTCCTGTTCTCCCCGGATCGTGCTCACACGCTCGTTGGATTCCTGAGCGGAGGTGAACGCAATCGACTGCTGCTGGCGAAAATGATGTCACGGCCGGCGAACCTGCTGGTGCTCGACGAACCAACCAACGACCTGGATGCTGAGACACTGGAGCTGCTGGAAGATGTGCTCCCGGAGTTTCCCGGGACCGTTCTGCTGGTCAGCCACGACCGAGCGTTCCTGAACAATGTCGTGACCAGCACCATTGTCTTCGAAGGCAACGGCGAACTGGGCGAATACGACGGCGGATACGATGACTGGGCGCGAGTCCGCAATGCTCGCCTCCTTGCCGCACGATCGTCGTCCGGCGGCAACACTGCACCTTCGAACACAGCCGCGACTTCGACAGCCAGCGCTGTCAGTGAAGTACCAACGATTGTCAGCAGTTCAGCAACTTCGGCAGCCACTGCGAAGCCACGCAAACTCAGCTTCAAAGATCAGCGAGAACTGGAACAACTTCCGGAACAGATCGCCGAACTGGAAAAGAGGCAGAAGCAAATCGAAGCCGAAATGGCAGCTCCTGGTTTTTATCAGTCCGGCCAGGCAAACATCGCCAAAGTCAGCACGGAACTTGCAAAGGTGGGAGAACAGCTGAATCACTGTTTTGAACGCTGGGAACTGCTTGAGAATATGTGATGAGGACGAACGCCGATCGTAGCCGTCACTTTCTAAGTGACGAACTGCGACTCATCTCGCGGCAGGCCATCGGAAAAGCAGCGAGTCGCAGAGCATCACTCGGAGAGTGATGACGACATTCACGTCAGGATCTCATGCATCACTTTGCCGTGATCGATATCCAGACGTCGTCGGCCGGGAATCTCCAGCTTGCGGTTATCGATTCCCAGCAGATGCAGCACGGTCGCGTGCAGGTCAGTGACGTAATGACCTTCGCCCAGAGCGTTGTAGCCAAGTTCATCAGTTTCACCATGCACGACGCCTCGACGAATTCCCGCGCCGGTCATCCAGATGGAGAATCCGTTGGGATGATGATCGCGTCC
Source organism: uncultured Chitinophaga sp. (assembly GCA_964538835.1). Lineage (GTDB taxonomy): Bacteria > Planctomycetota > Planctomycetia > Planctomycetales > Planctomycetaceae > SXXK01. Next base: position 10,497 of record CAZIGZ010000046.1, read on the forward strand.
GTCCTTGCCACCGCCACGCTGTTCAAGCCCTGGCGTTCTTCCGAATTCGGTGCAGAAGACGACGATCGTTTCATCCAGAAGACCTCGCTGCTTCAGGTCCTGAATCAAGCCAGCGACAGGCAGGTCAACGGTGCCGCAAAGTCGCTCATGGTTTTCCTTCAGCTTTTGATGAGAATCCCAGACACCGTACGCTGACGGGTAGACCTGAACAAACCGGACACCGCGTTCGACGAGTCTTCGAGCGGTCAGAAGTCGCTGCCCGGCCACTTTCGTCGCATCCGCATTCAGGCCATACATCGCCTGAATGGACTCTGTTTCCGTGCTGAGATCCACCGCCTCCGGGACGGCAGACTGCATCCGGAACGCGAGTTCGTACGCCTTGATGCGAGCCTGCAGATCTCGATCATCCAGATGCGACTCGAGAGACTCGCGATTCAGGTCACGAATCAGCTCGTACTCAAGCCGCTGCTGCTCCGCCGTCTGACCGTTGACTCGCTGTCCGAACGGAAGAGGATTGCGAGGATCCAGTTCCAGAGGAACTCCGGAATGTGACGGGCCAAGATAATAAGAATCAATCGATGGCCGAGTCGTCGTGTTAGTCGGACCGCCAAGCACAACAAATCGCGGCAGGTTTTCGTTCAGCGAGCCGAGACCGTAATGAGCCCACGAACCGATACACGGCTGAGTCTCATCGAGGCGATGACGTCCCGTGTGAATCTGATTCTCCGCCGCATGATCGTTGTCCGTCGTCCACATATTGCGAACAATGCAGAGATCGTCGACGCATCGCGCCATGTGTGGCAACCAGTCAGTGACTTCGATGCCCGCCTGCCCATGTTTCTTCCAGCCAACCTGCATCGGATAGATGATGGGATAGACGTCTCGAACGTTGATCTCCTCCGCCGGCACTGAGCGAAAGCGTTTTTTGTGCAGAGGAGAGTTCACAGGATTTTCGAATGGCGTCTTGTCGTAAGTCATCCCGGAATACTGATTCAGGGCAGGCTTTGGGTCGAACGTCTCCACGTGGCTGTACCCGCCCGACAGAAAGATCCAGATGACGGACTTTGCGCGCGGAGTAAAGTGGGACTGTGGTGTTTCGTCATCCGCACGCAACGACTCCTGCAGCATGGTGCCCAGCGCCATCGAACCAAAACCGAGGCCCAGGTCGCCAAGAAACGGACGTCGCCCTTTTCGGCTCCTGGCGGACAATGTCCCTTGATCTCCACATCGACACGACTCCGGTTGTGCAGCGGGCCCCTCCGGCATCGTCTTCGTTGAAGAGACGGCTTGATCAGGCGAGTTTGCAGCGTTCTGAGGCATCTCGAATCTCCAGGCAGGAGTGGTGGGCGGGTCCCACATGATAATACTCCGGGACGCCAGGGCCAAACGTGGAATGCTGCAGCTTTACACGGATGTCTATACGGAGGCCACGGGTTCTGACGGCAGGCAACTGGGAGAAGACGGTTTGTTAAAGCTGACAGAGCCCATTCCGAGGTCCACTTCTTTTGACCAGATTGGCCGCGAACTGCTGTCAGCATTTTGCGCTTATTCGAACGGAATCTCGAGTGATGATGTGACGCTGATTGTCATTCAATTCGGGCACGGTCGCCGTTCCGCCGGAATTATGGAACGCCTTCGAGGATAGGGGAAAGTGCTGAGCCCGGGTGACCTTTGATCCCGTCGCCGTCCAGGCGACGAAAAACTCGCAACTCAATGAATGGCCGGCAAGTCGAGGGTGACCGGCATGCAGTTCTGGCCTTACCGCATGACTATGCAGTGCCTGTTTCATTCGAGGCCGCCTCGCTTCACTCTCGTGAGTATTGCGGCAAGATGCTACGGAAGCCCAATGACGAATTCCTGAACAGGCCAGTGACAATAAGCTCCGCGCCAGCGAGATGCCGAAGGAGAATTCAAATCCCTCGTCGCACCAGCTAAACTGATCCTGAAGGAAATGCCAGTTCACGCTTCGCAACGGCAATGGTACCTGTCCAGAGCCTGAATCCACCGAAGGCCTTTCTGCCGGAATCAGAGTCACGCGAACCCACTCCCAGAATTTAAAGTAGCTACGACAATGCGGCGACTCGTTGCGGACAATTCAGGAGACGGAAGCCGAGGCGGCCTGACGTTGATCGAGTTCCTGGTGAGTCTCTTCGTCATCGTTGTGGTTGTCGTCATCGCTCTTCCGTACATTCGAGCGGCACGGGAAACTGCAAGGGAAAGTCGGTGTCGGAATCAGCTACGAGAGATCGGGGTGGCGATTTACGCATGGTCAAAATCGGATTCGCGGAAGCGGTTTTGTTCCGGTGACTACAATTTCATGGCCGACGGAGATCCATCGAAATACTCATGGGTTGGCAATTTCCTTAGCGTCAATGGCGACGCCCGAGTACTGACCTGTCCGTCCAGCAGTGTCATTGCAGGTGACACAATTAACGAAATGCTTGGCCGTGCCGATCAGTCGCCCGGCAATTTTCCGCCACCGAGCCAAAGAGATGGTGGACTCTTCACTTCCCTCATCGATCCACTGACAGGCAATTATCGATTGGTCGCCTCGGAAAAGCGCGATGGCGTTGTTCGGAACGCACTGGAAAAGGGACTCTACAGCAACTACCAGGCAAGTTGGTTCTTTGTGCGAGGAGAACTCCTGATTGACGACAACGGCGACGTTCAGTCAACTGGCTGCAATGGGATGTGGAGCGGATTAAGATCAGATCCGGCAGTCGGAAAAGCGACCTGTACGGGTCCAATGTCACACGGGCTGGGGGCTCGGGCGGACATTCCCATGAGCTCAATCCCCTGGCTCAGCGAAGCCGGCAGCTCATCCGGCAATTCAGCACTTCTTCGACTTGATCCGCAAACCTACAGCCTGGACAGTGCAGGATGTCTTATTGATGGCGCAGCGCTTTATTCGAACAAGAATTGGGGACCAGCGTACTTTACCAGCGGCAAATTGTGTCACTTGAACGAAGGATTCCAGGGTAAGGAAACGTTCCGTGTGGAGAATCTGGAAGTTCTGAAATATCCCACGATAAATGAGGTTCCGGGCCTAGAAGCTGCGGACCTCAATTCGGTTGGCGGGCCAATGATTCTGCAGGACACTCGAAGCTGGCGGCCGGCCCACGGGTCCCGTTCCTGGGTTCTCATGGGTGATGGAAGTGTCAAGACCCTGACCGACCTGAACGGCGATGGGTATTTCAATCCCGGCTTTAGTATTTCCAAAGACCAAACAGACCTGAGCTACCAACATGGCCCGTGCGAAATGGACCCATGGGAGTGCTACTCAGGTGCTCTGCTGTGGAAACCTCGAATTGGCATCCTCCCTGACGAAGACTAATAACGCCTTGAGGCTCGAGGTACGGCTCTGATTCTCAATGACAGGCGACCGAGCCGAGAGGTGGCGTTGACTTTGGGGTTGAAGTGATGGGGCGTTTCACGCGAAAATCCCTGCTCGGATAGATGTTTCTGGCCGCTCTTCGGGACATGGATGGACCATGAGGCGATTGTTTGATCTTCTGCTTGCGATCCCTGCGCTTCTGATGATTGCGCCTTGTCTGGCGATTGCGGGGCTGGCCGTTCGCCTTTCGAGTCCCGGGCCGGTGTTCTATCGAGCGGATCGTATCGGTGTGAATGGTCGACGGTTCACCATGTACAAGATGCGAACGATGCATTGTCGATCGGTTGCGGGAAGTTCCATTACGGCCGCGAATGATTCACGAGTTTTCGCCGCGGGCAGGATTCTGCGAGCCTTCAAAATTGATGAGCTTCCACAGCTCTGGAACATCGTTCTGGGAGATATGTCCATCGTTGGGCCACGACCGGAAGCGCCGGATATTGTCGAACGTCACTATACGCCGAACTATCACAAATCGCTGCAGGTCAGGCCCGGATTGACCAGTCCTGGCAGCGTTTTCTATTACACACATGGCGAACAGCTTCTGGCCGAAGGTGATGCCGAAGAGTTTTATGTGGCGAAACTGCTTCCTCCCAAAATGGCGCTGGACCTCGAATATCTCAATCGCGCCACGATCATCTCGGACATTGGAGTGATCCTGCAGACCGCATCGGTACTGGTACAGAAAGCCCTTGGCCGCAAGTCGTTTCCGCTTCCACAGGTTCTGGCCGACGCCCCGATGCCAGCGAACGATGCCGAGCCCGCCAGGACGGCCGCATAAACGTTCGACGTGTTCTCATTGTCGCGATGAATCGCTGGCCAGCGCGGAATTCAGGAAACAGTGGACCATGCGGCGAGAAACTCAGTACACTTTCTGAGTCATTTCCTGCCAATCAGCCTCGCCTGACCCACCCACCTTTCCGAAGGGGATTCGCATGGTTCGTCCGATTGCGATCGCTCCTGCCATCCTGCTGACCGTCCAGTACTTCAGCGCTGTCACTGTCAGTGCGGACGAGGAAGCTCGCATCAGCTTTGTGAATGACGTTATGCCGGTGCTCACCAAGGCTGGCTGCAATACCGGGCCGTGTCATGCGAAGGCGCCCACAGGGCAAAATGGCTTTCAGTTGTCGCTGCTGGGATTCGAAACCGCTGACGACTACGAACACATCGTCAAGGAAAATCGCGGTCGGCGAATCTTTGCGCCGGCACCGGAGCAGAGTCTGCTTCTGTTGAAAGCCAGCGCGGAATCTCCCCATGGCGGCGGTCAGCGAATTCCGAAGTCGTCACCAGGCTACCAGACACTGGTTCAGTGGATTCAGCAGGGAGCCGCCTCCGACATCGGCACTGCACCAGCATTGACGAAGCTGGTCGTTGATCCATCACGTGGCAAGGTAGCTCCGAACGGCACGCAACAGCTGAAGGTAATCGCCGAGTACTCGGATGGAACTCAAAGAGACGTCACCGGCCTTGCCTTGTTTGAATCGAATGACAAGGCAATGGCCGACGTGAACGGAGCTGGTCTTGTTCACGTTTCGAATATTCCTGGCAACGTCTCCATCATGGTTCGTTTTCAAGGTCAGGTCTCTGTATTCAATGCTGCGGTTCCGCTGGGAGCATCGACGGAAGGATTTCCAGAGCCCACCAACTTTGTGGATGAACTGGTCTTCGCCAACCTGCGAGACCTGGGGATTCCACCATCTCCTGTGTGTGACGATGCGACGTTTCTGCGCCGAGTGACTCTGGATGTGGCCGGACGACTTCCGACGACTCAGGAAGCCACGGCTTTCCTTGCCAGCACAGATCCCGACAAACGCAATCAGGTCATTGACGCTCTTCTGGCCAGTCCCGAGTACGCGGACTTCTTTGCCTCAAAATGGAACGCGCTGCTGAAGAATCGTCGCGATGATGCGAGCGATATCACTTCCAACTTTGCGTTTCATGCCTGGGTCCGCGACAGCATGCTGGCGAACAAGCCGTACGATCAGTTTGTGCGTGAGCTGCTGGCGGCCACGGGAACAGTGATCGCGAATCCTCCTGTGGCGTGGTACAAGCGAGTCAAGGAACCCAAGCAGCAGCTGGAAGATGTAGCTCAGCTGTTTCTGGGCGTGCGCATGCAGTGTGCTCAGTGTCATCATCATCCGTTCGAGCGTTGGAGTCAGGATGATTACTACGGTCTTGCCGCATTCTTCACGCAGGTCGGCCGCAAGCCAACGTCAACTCGCGGCGAAGACATGATCTTCCATCGTCGAGGGACAGCGGGCGCCACCAACATTCGCAGCGGAGCTACGGTTCGTCCTTCCGCTCTGGGAGATGCGATTCCTGCCATCGCGCCGGATGAAGATCCTCGGCTGAAGCTGGCCGACTGGATGGCGTCGCCGAACAATCCGTTCTTTGCGAAGGCACTTGTGAATCGATACTGGAAGCACTTCTTCCGTCGAGGCCTGATCGAACCGGAAGATGATATTCGTGACAGCAACCCTCCGACCAATCCCGAACTGCTGGCGGCTCTGGAAGCGGAATTCATCAAGAGTGGTTATGACCTGAAGCAATTGATTCGCACGATGGTTCGGTCGAAGACGTATCAGCTGAGTTCGATCCCGAACGAATCGAACCTCGTTGACCAGCAGAACTATTCGCGGTTCTATCCTCGCCGGCTGCAGGCCGAGATGATGCTCGACGCTATTGATGATCTCACTGGCATCCGAACGGACTTTGCGAATCTGCCACCGGGTACACGTGCCATTGCACTTCCTGACAATAGCTACAATGGCGGGACTCCATTCCTGAAGGTTTTTGGTCGACCGGAGAACGAGAGTGTCTGTGAATGTGAGCGAACACAGACGTCGAGTCTGGCGCAGAGTCTTCACATGATGAACGCGGGTGATATTCGCCAGAAGCTCAGTTCAGGCGGAGGTCGTGCTGATCTGCTGACAAAGTCAACGCAGCCGGTGGAAGAGCGAGTCGCCGAATTGTACCTTCAGGCCTTCTCCCGCAGGCCGACTCCGGAAGAACTTACCGTCGCCGTGGACTATCTCACCGCTCCGCAGACGGATGCTTCAGGAAATGCTGTGGATCCACAGCAGGTTCAGCGTGAAGGATTTCAGGATCTTCTGTGGGCACTGATCAACACCAAAGAGTTCCTGTTCAATCATTGATACCGACACCCTCGTGAGAATTCGCTGTGCTGGACAGTTATAACGACCGCTGGGCTCTCGTCACCGGTGCATCCTCCGGGATCGGGGCAGAGTTCGCATCACAGCTCGCTGGTCGCGGTATGCACCTGATCCTCGCCGCGCGGCGTAAGGAGAAGATGACTGAGCTGGCGACGGAGCTGAATACTCGCCACGGGACTCGCTGTCATATCATCACGATCGATTTGTCAGAACCCGAATCCGGCAAGGTGCTGTACGACGAAATCAAGCGGCTCGGAATCGATGTGGAATTACTGGTGAACAACGCCGGTATCGGAATGATCGGGCAGATCGAAACGACGGATCCCGAAGAAGTCCGAAGAATGCTGAATCTGAATCTGCTGACATTGGCCGACCTGACCTATCGCGTCCTTCCGGAGATGATTCAGCGAGGGCACGGGGCGATCATCAATATGTCGTCGCAGGCAGCCTTTCAGCCAGTGGCTTTTATGGCCGCCTACGCGGCCAGCAAGTCGTTTATTCTTCACTTCAGCGAAGCCTTGTGGGCCGAAGCCAGAAGTCGTGGAGTCACCGTCATGGCACTCTGCCCTGGTGTGACTCGGACCGATTTCTTTGATACCGCCGGCGCGCCTGGGTGGCTGGAGAAGCACGCGTCACAGTCTCCGGCCAAGGTTGTCAAAACGGCACTGCGAGCCATGGAGAAGCGACGTCAGTACATCGTTCCGGGCTGGGGCAACTACATCATGTCTCTGCTGGTGCGGTTGACGACTCGCCGAACCGCCGTGAACGAATCGAAGCGTTATTTTCGCCCGAAGCGAAAGAAATAGCGGCATCCGGCGATTCCAATCCTCACCGTGAACCGGATGGCACAAAGCTCGCGATTTCGAGCTTCGGGCGTCCATCGGGCGACCTATCAGAATTCCGGTCCGCAGAGTATCATCCGGGAAGTGAAGCTCGAGCCGCTTCACAGTTGTCCGCGTGGCAGGATGCCCCAGGATGTTTTCCTTTGCAATCAAAACTCTGCTGTCGAACCGGAGCAAGCTGCTGACCGGTGTTGTCGGCGTAATCTTCTCCCTGGTGCTTGTCAACATCCAGGGCGGCCTGTACCTCGGGCTGATGAAGAAGGCCAGCCTTCTGGTTGATCACTGCGATGCAGATCTCTGGGTCACCCATAAACTAGTTGAGAATGTCGACCTTGCGCGCGAAATTCCCGAAGCGTGGCAGCAGCGGATTCGCGGGTTTCGAGATGTTCGCCAGACGGTTCCTTACATCGTGGGCAAGGGGACCGCATCACTGAGCAACGGTCACATGGAAGACGTGTGGGTGATTGGTTCAGATCCCGACACGATGCTCGGCAGCGCCTGGGGATTCGTTGACGGATCGCGAGCAGACCTGCGGCGGCCACATGGCGTCAGCTTTGATGTCGTGGACAGTGAAAAGCTTGGGCATCCGAAGATTGGCGACTGGCTGGAAGTCAATGGTTTGCGAACGCACATCGTTGCCAGAACGAGCGGCATCACAGGGTTCATCACGATGCCTTACCTGTTCACGTCGTACGACACAGCGAGAACGATGGTTCGGATGCCTTCGGGGCTGACGTCGTTCATTCTTGTGAAGATCCGGCGAGGCAGCGACGCGGGCATGATGAAGCAACTGATTCAGGAGCAGCTTCCCGACGCGGGCGTTTATCTTCCCGAAGAATTTGCCTCCGTTTCTCAGGCCTACTGGATGAAGCGAACGGGCATCGGAATCAGCTTTGGCGCTGCAACGCTGCTGGGGTTGCTTGTCGGGCTGACGGTGGTTGGACAGAGCCTTTATGCCATGGCGATCGACCACTTGAAGGACTACGCCACGCTGAAGGCCATTGGAGCGCGAGATTCAGATGTCTGCCGCGTCATTCTGATTCAGACACTCTGGATCTGCGTGGTTGGAACAGTCGTCGGCATGCTGCTGGTCCTGATGATCTCAAAATTCTGGAATTCGCCGCTCGCTCCCGTGGATATTCGACCAGGGCTTTCCGGTGCATCAATTGCGATCATGTTCGTGATTTGTCTCGTGGCGGCGTTTGTCCCGTATCTTCGTATCCGCAGGATCGACCCTGCATCGGTCCTGATGGGATAGTGAGTCCATGTCTGCTTCGGTCATCAAGACATCAAACCTGATGAAGAGCTATGCAACGGGCGGCACTTCCGTTCCGGTCCTGTGCGGCATCGATATAACGGTTCAGTCAGGAGAGTGTGTCTTTCTTGCCGGGCCTTCGGGCAGCGGCAAGACGACACTGCTTTCGATTCTTGGCTGCGTGCTGACCGCGGATTCGGGCGAGGTAAACGTTCTGGACTGCGACGTCACTCAACTCAAGCCGGATCAACAGGCCGCATTCCGGCGTGAGAAGATTGGTTTTGTCTTTCAGAGATTTCATCTGTTTGATGCACTCACAGCGATCGAAAATGTGTCCATTCCCCTGCAGCTCCTTCACTGGCCCTCTGGAAAAACGAAAGCTCGTGCACGCGAACTGCTGGCGGCGCTCGGGCTGGAGGCACTGGTGAACCGAAATGTCACACAGCTCAGCATGGGACAGCGTCAGCGTGTCGCCGTTGCAAGAGCCCTGGCCGCGGATCCCGAGCTGATCCTGGCCGACGAACCCACGGCATCACTGGACGAAGAGTCCGGGCTTCAGGCGATGACGGTGCTGAGGGATCTCTGCCGGAGCCTTGGAAAGACAGTGGTCGTCGTGACTCATGACTCCCGAATCTTTGAATTTGCCGATCGCATTCTGTTTCTGAACAAGGGACGAATGTCGTCGGGCCATTCTGTCGGCAACATTGAACTGGCTCGTCCCCAGGAGATATCCGTGGCCGCGATGAAAGGAGTTGCATGATGGTGACTCCAGGACGATTCTCAACCGGGCGAGCAATCTCCGGACTGCTGCTTCTGATGCTCGGCTGTACCTTGTATTTCACTCGCTGGGGACTTCCGGCGGGTGAATTCATACCGCCGACACCAGCCGGGGCATCGGACAGCACAGCGATGGCACAAAGACTCATCTTTGCCGCCGGAATCGTGGAAGGCGCCAGTGAGCCGCTCGATGTCCATTTCGAGATCCCGGGACGAATTCAGCAGGTTCACGTGCGTGAAGGCCAGAAGGTCTCTCGCGACGACGTCCTCGCAACCCTCAACTCCGATGCCGCAGATCTGGCGGTGGTGATGGCAGAGACCGAATTGCGGCTTGCGAAGTTCCAGCAGTCACACGTCCCGACGTCTGGATCGCCAGGCAAGGCTCAGCAGGTCACCTTCACGACCGAGCAGCAGACCGTTGAGCAGCAGCAGGCAGCGATTCGTGTCGAGCTGGCACAACTGGCTCTACAGAAGGAACAGCTGCTGCTCCGGAAGACTCAGCTTCAATCACCGATCGACGGCGTCATCGTCGAATGTCAAATCAGGCCGGGGCAATTGACTGACCAGCAGGGCTCAGCCGCATTTCGAATCGTAGACCGTTCGCGGACTCGTGTCCGAGCGTGGGTCGAGGAACTGGATGCAATGGACGTGACTCCGGGAATGTCTGCCGCCATCGTGGCCTCTGGGCCAACGGATCGCCGTTTCCGAGGCTCAGTGATTTCCTGTGCGAATTATGTTCAGCCCAAATCAGTTCGCCATCTGAATCCGGGTGAACGAGTTGACGTGCGGGTTCGCGAGATTGTAATCGAAGTGAAGGATGGCGAAGAATTGCTCCTGGGATTGCCTGTCGAAGTCTTCATCGCTCCGCAAAAGAACAGTCGAAGCAAAGAGACCGAGGAACGTGGAACACCCCCGAAAGACGCCACTCGCAGATAATGCCGACAGGCAATAAAAAAGGTGACAACAAATCTGCCACCTTTCGGAACGAGGAAACCTGAAACGGACAAAGTTTCGGTCTACTTCAGTGCAATGATTCGGATGTCACGAAACTCAACCCACATTGGCTTTCCGGCGTGAAGCTGAAGGGCCAGGACGCCTTCGGTCAGGGTCAGCGTTGGTTCTTCATCGTGGAAGTCGAGAATCAGACGTCCGTTCATGTAGTGCTGAATGTGGTTCCCTTTCGCGCGGATAATGACATCGTTCCAGTCATCCAGGCGAAACAGCGTATTCCATGTCTCCTGATCAACAAGTGTGTTTGATTCCGTCTTCTTGCCGTCCTTATTCCACGAACCTTTTTCCCCAACCAGGCAAATGCGTCCGCGTTTTCCGCCTTCGTCATAGATGAATCCGGAAACGTTTGGAAAGCCCTTCTCGTTTCGCAGCTCATGCTGGTAACCTCGCACCACCCACTGGTTGCGGGGATTTTCGGTGATGTGGCGAGAACGGTACTGAATGCCGGAGTTGTTGGTGGCATTGCATCGGAAGGACAAACGCAGTTCGAAATCGGCGGTCTTCCCGTCCTTCCAGATCAGGAATGTGTTACCATTGGCCGGCGCTGCCTCGGTCGTTTCGCCGTGGATGACACCATCCTTCACGCTCCACAAACGAGGATCGCCATCCCAGCCTGTGAGGTCTTTTCCATTAAAAATCTTCACCATGCCGGGATCTTCCGCTGGCGCGTCGTCCGCGATGGAAACAGACAGGCCGGTCGGAACCAGAAGGATCGCTGCAGCAAGCAGCCAGTAAGTGCGCAGGTTTGTCATGGACGGTGTCTCGAAGTTTATGGCAGGAAGGTAACTGGTGCCGGACTCAGTTTCGTCAGGCATGAACTTCAAGAAGTATGAGAGATCACATCGGACAATGCCAACGTCCGTGAAGTGCCCATTGGCCCCGACAGGCTGGCAGGCCCCTGTCATGCGGAGCCAGCCTTCGGACGCAAATCACGCCGGTTTTGCTGTGGGAGGACGCAGCAAAAGGAAAACCCCGCAGCCAGGCGACGGGGCCGGGATCGAATCGAAGCCAAGGGTTCGCAAGGCGAACTCTGGCAACGAAAGACCCAACGCACACATCCTGAAGCGCATCCCCGGACATGCTCAAAGGGAATCAAACTCCGCGGGGCAGGTTTCTGGGTCGCAGGAATGATCCGGGCGGCGAAACGGTCGGGAGTGAGCGTTTTCCTTGATCCCCGGGAAAGCCCCCAACCTACGGTCAGGAGGCCTAACTTGTCACTATTTCACCACCAGCGCTGTTTTGGCGACGGGGGAATCCCGGCCCGTCCCGACGTCTGGAACATCCGAAGCAACGACGCTCGTCCGGGAATAGGGTGAAGGATTCTGTTTTTGCTTGCCGATTTGGATTCACACATCTAAACTGCCCCGCTTCCAAACGGCTACTGGCCGTATTTCCGCATGCTGCAATGGATCCGCAGCGATTTTTTGGTTCGGTTTCACCTCTGTGTACTTGCCACAGGGATTTGCCGTAACCTCTTGAGGTTTAAAGAGATGAAGAAGAACATTCACCCAGAATACCGCCCGGTTGTGTTCATGGACACGTCGACCGGAACTCGATTTATGCTCAATTCCACCATTCGTGCTAAAGAAACGACCAAGTGGGAAGATGGCAACGAGTATCCACTGGTCAAAGTGGAAATCAGCGCCCATTCTCATCCGTTCTACACTGGCAAGATGAAGTTCGTGGACTCCGCTGGCCGCGTCGAGAAGTTCACAAAGAAGTACAAGTGGGGCAAGAAAGAAGAAGCTGCTCAGTAGCTGTCGACATTCTCACAATCTGACAAGGGCGTGCGCGGGGAACTGCGTACGTCCTTTTGTTTTGCTCATCGTCGACTTCCAGTCTGTGCCCAACAAACTTCTTCGGGGCGGTTGCCATGTTTCCTGTACTTGAACGACAAACAGCTCGCTACGCGGAACTCGAAAAGCAGCTTCAGGATCCGGACGTGCTTTCCAACGTCAATCGGATGCTTGAGATTCAGAAGGAAATGGGCAGCCTGGCTCGTATTGCCGCCGCGGTTCGAAGATTCCACGCGCTCGAGGGAGATATCGAAACGGCGAAGATGATGGTGGATGAAGAGACCGATCCAGCGTCACGAGATTATGCGAAGGCGGAGCTGAACGGCCTGATTTCCGAACGTGATACGCTCGCCGTAGAACTGGAAGATATGGCCACCGCTGGCGATTCCATCACCCGCGGAGCCTGCATCATGGAAATTCGTGCGGGTACCGGTGGCGATGAAGCGGCACTCTTCGCCAAAGATCTGTATGAAATGTACATGGCCTACTGCACAACCAAGGGCTGGAAAACAGAACTGCTGGAATTCAGTCCAACGGAACTGGGCGGGCTGAAAGAAGTGGTGTTCTCGATCACTGGAGATGGAGCTTTCCATCAGCTGCAGTTTGAAAGCGGTGGTCATCGGGTCCAGCGAGTCCCCGAAACAGAAACACAGGGGCGAGTCCACACCAGCGCGGCGACGGTGGCTGTTCTGCCGGAAGCCGATGAAGTCGAAATTGATATTCGCCCCGAAGACCTGCAGATCGACACCATGCGTGCTGGTGGCCCGGGCGGACAGAAGGTCAACAAGACCGAAAGCGCCGTTCGAATTACGCACCTGCCGACCGGGATCGTCGTGAAGTGCCAGGATGAAAAAAGCCAGCACAAGAACCGAGCGAAAGCGATGCGAGTTCTGCGAAGCCGCATTCTGGAAATGCAACAGACGAAGATGCAGGCCGAACGTTCAGAAGCTCGCAGAACCCTCGTTGGTTCCGGGGACCGCAGCGAACGAATTCGAACCTACAACTTCCCCCAGAATCGTCTGACGGATCATCGCTGCAACCTGACTTTGTATAAGCTCGATCGCATTGTCCATGGTGAGATGGCGGAACTCATTACAGCACTGCTGGCATTCGACCGCGAAGAGCGATTGAAGGCTGCGGATGCTCAGTTGTGATCCAAGCCATCGCCGTGATTCAGTGACCGCAGATCGACGCGGACTTGAGTCCTGAAAATTCTCGTCATGTCAGCTCAGAGGCAGCAGCAGTTCGTCCGCAAGTTCAGAGATCAAAAGGTCCAGTTCGTTCTGCGTGAGAACGAGGAACTGCTGATCATCATGAATGTTGCCGGGGAAGATCGGATCGCCTGTCTCAGCCAGTGAAGCATTTTCCAGATGTTCCGTACGTTCGGCGGATCCAGCGACGGACTTTTCGGCACCCCCCTGCGGCTGGGTGGACCGAGCTTCTTCGACGAGTCTTTCTTCGGTCACCTCGGAACCAGCATTGTGAGCCTGGCGTCGTGGGGCATTGGCCTGCGCCTCACGGGGTGTTATCGCTGTCGTTCGCGGGCTTGAACTTCCACTGACGCCACCGGGACTTGAGAAGCTCTGAGAACCGGACGTATCGACCGTTACGAACCACGAGCAGTTCGCCTGAAGCTGAGCCCACGTGAGAGCGCCAGGATGTGACGTGCCCCAGGGGTTGTGAAGGCGGAATGTGTCGGAAGTCGAGTCGTAGCCTGTCACCACATACGCATGCGATCCCACAAGGCCATTGGCGGGCGATGACTGAGTTCCCAGCGTGACAGCTCGCTGTGCCGTCAGTGCATTAATGAGTGTCTGTTTGGACGTGGAGAAAAATGGAAAATTGGTCGAATTGTAGCCAAGCACCTGGCAATTGACGTTCGCCATCCAGCCGCCTTCGATCGCAGCGTATCGATTCGTGCCATCACGACCTTCGCCTCCCGTTTCATTCCACTGAGCATACGCCTTCTCGGCAAGAGCGATCCAGAGAATCGTTGACGTGGATGTCGCACTGAGGCCGTAACCGGAGTAGACGAGTGATCCGTTTCCGTTCACCGGAAGGCTTCGGTTGACCGTGACGTAGTCGGCCGTTCCCGCTCCGCTGGCAAAGCCGGAGGTGATTGTTCCGCTGTTGTTGAAATCACCATATTGGCCCGTGTAGAACCGAACGGTGTACGTCCCATCGCCATTATCGATGAACATATTTCGCACGGCATTCGGGTTGCGGTCTGCGATGGCCGCGAGTGCCGAAATGAAATAGCAGTCCCCCAGCAGGCCCTGCTTCGCGTCGGCTCGCGATGGAGTCGAAGGAAACAAAGTTCCTGTAGAAGTCACCCACGACAAACCAGTCGTTGTAAGCTGTGGGACATCCGCACCGAAGAACGACTTGTCGATCAGCCTGTTCAGTTGTGATGACGAACTACCGGCCGAGAGATTACCCAGAGTCTGTCCCTGAAATTTCGCATTGGCCGGATTGGAATTCACCACGTCACTGGCCAGATTTCGCACATAGTCCGGAATGACAAAACCGCCCCCGGGACTGACGAGGTACTGGAAATCGGCCAGCTCAGTGCCACTCACCGCCCCGTCTTCGCCTGCCACACGAAGGATGCTGATTACTTCCGTGCGATTCAGAAGTCCATCGCTGTAGGCGGCTGACACCGCCGCAGAGATTGCAGGATCCTGAAGGCCGGAAGGCAGCACCGGTGCAGAAACTTCGATCGACGCCTCTCCGCGTTTCTGGCCGCCAGTCGCCGTGACCGTGAAGGTGCCAGCCACCGTCCCGGCCTTAAATGTCCCGATGCTCGAGATCGTGCCGCCGGCAGCACTCCAGCGAAATGTCGGCTGCACTGACAGGGCCGTTCCAAACTGGTCCAGGGCACTTGCCTTGAAGACTTGAGATGCCCCGTAACTCAACCGTGCGACGTTGGGGGTCACGACCACGCTGGCCAAGGTCTGAACCACTTCGTACTTCAGGCTGACCGTGACATCACCAATGCTGCCGCGGATGACGTAACTTCCAAACCGGTCAAACTGAACCCTAAGGCTCGTACCCGTGTATTTGATCTCGGTCGCTGCACCAGAGGGAGCGCTGATTCGTTCCCACGTGACTTCACCGGGATTGGCCAGCGTGACACCGAACTGGTCAACGGGTACCGCATTCAGCTGCGACGACGCTGAGGTGACAGTGACTGTGGCATTTGGGTTGACCGTTCGTCCGTCGGCACTGGTGAAGGCGATCGTGCGGAGAGTCTGTACGACATTTAACGAGGCGGTCGCTGAAACTGTTCCTGACGCTGCCTTGACAGTGTATTGCCCCGCCTTGTTGAAACTAATAGTCGCAACGCCGGAAGAGTTCTTTCCCGTGGCAACTCCGCCGTCAGGGTTGTTTGTCGTCGTCCACGTCAGCTTTGGAAGAACTGAGATTGCCTTTCCAAACTGATCAACCGCGTTGAGCTTCAGCGTCTGCAATGCCGTCGTCACAGCGATTGGCTGATCTGCTGAGATAGCGGACCCATCCATGTTGGTAAACGTCAGCGACGAAAGCGCAGCCACGACGGAGATCTTCACTTCCGCGGAAACAGTGCCGCCCTGTGCCGTGACGGTCCAGTCGCCGGTCCGATCAAACTCGACCGAAGCGGAGTTTCCCGATGTATTGATGGTCCCGGTCGCCCCAGTGGGAGTCCTGGAAAGGCGCCAGGTGACATCGGGCTGCGAGGCAAGTGGGACACCAAACTGATCAAGCACGATCGCACTCAGCGCCAGCGATTTTCCTGTCACAGGCAGAGGTGACGTTCCAGGGATCGCCTTGCCAGACGAATCTCGAAGAGCCACTCTGGTTGCCGTGGGAATCACATCCAAAGTTCGCGAGGCCGTGATGGATCCAAAACTCACTGCGACCGTCCAAGTCCCCGAGGTGCTGAATGCAACCTGAGCCGTCGTACCGGTCAGACGAACGGAGGCGTTGCCACCAGTCGGAGCCGTTGGCGTCGTCCACTGCAGTTTGGGAAGGACCGACATGGCCATTCCGAACTGGTCCCGAGCATTCACAAGCAGCCTCTGCGTGGCGGCCGTCACCGCGACTGGGCTGCCGGGATCCGATGTTTCTTCCGGTACTCCCAGCGAAAGGTCTGTGAGGCTGGCCGAAACGGTGACCGGCAACTCGGCTCGAACCGAATCGGATTGCAGACGAAATGTGTAACTTCCTGCACGATCAAACGTCGCGGTGACGATGCCATCGTTTGTGTTGAACTTCGCCGATGAGCCCGTCGGAGCAGTGGGAACGGACCATTGGACGACCGGACTTTGAACCAGTGGTTTTCCGAACTGGTCCAGCGGCACATACCGCAGGGAAAGGCTGGTGCCAGCCACCGCGACCGATTTTCCCGACGGAAAAGGCCTGGACTCCGAGTTCAGAAACTGAAACGCTGCCAGTGTCGGCGTGACCTGCAATGCGCCGCCAACGATAACATTGCCGTACTTTGCCTGAAACGTGTAGGCTCCCGGGCGATTGACATTCAGGACGGCTGTCGCCCCTTTGACGGAGGTCGAAATCACACCACCGTCCGGTGCCGACAGCGTGGACCAGGTCAGGGAAGGCAATGTCGACATTGGATTATCAAACTGATCCCGACCGGCCAGTGTGAGCTTAGTCGATGTTGACTTCACATTGATGGAGGAATCCGGGGAGACTGCACTTCCTGTGTCATCAACGACCGTCAGGCTCGAGAGAACTGGAGTGACCTTTACCGGAACATCAGAAGCAAGACTTCCGAAAGTCGCACGGAAGACGTATTCACCGGCAGCCGGAACTCCGACTTCCAGGTTGTTGCCCGACTGGCTGGTGTTTGCAGTAGCGCCTTTCGGCTGGCTCTTTAAGTTCCATTGAATGACAGGCTGAGAACTCAGCCGAATACCAAACTGATCGAGCGCAACGGCATTCAGTTGCACGGACTTGCCGGCCGTCACAATTGGTGTGGAAGAATTTGCTGGTGTCCCGGCGGCGTCGGTAACGCTGAGACTCGCCAGAACAGACGTTACTCGAAATGTCAGGGTCGAAGTCGCAACAACCTGCCTCGCCTGAACCACAGAGACCGTCACAACGTAAAGTCCGGCCTCAGAGAACTTCAACGTGTTCTCTTTGGCCGAGTTTGAGTTGTTCTTTGCGAAGCTGACGACCTTTCCACTGGATGTCTCTGTGGTTTCCCAGCGGAACGACAATGAACTGTCGTTGGAAATGATGGAAATTTTGACGGACTTCGAAGTGACTTCGTACGGTTCGCCCACGCGTGTCGGATTGCTGACCGAGGGCGAAGTCAGTGAGCCTGCCACAGGGCTCTTCTCGCTCACGACACCTGCAGCGCCTGAAAACCTGAGAGCCAGGCTGGTCGATGAATTCAACAGACGACGTTCCAGTGATTCGCAGAGCATGTTCTGCGGAACGGTTCGTGTCTGAAAGCGACGCGAATGCGACGACATAGCACCGCAACTCCATCAAACGGAATGCGGTTCTGTCCAAAATGCAAGAGGCGGGGCGTCCTCGCTGCGAGGGGCAGCGGCAGTTGTGTGCATCTTCTGACAAAACTGCAGAGACAAAAGGGGCTCTCACAAACGGCCCCTTATGGAACTTAGGTCAGCCAGCAAAGGAAGCAACCACCGTTTCGGTATCGTTTTCCTGCAGTTTTGACCACCGTTGTCAATTGCCTGGGGAGCCATCCTGAGGCAAGTTGATCTCAGTCGCGTGCCATTGAACGATCATTTGCCCTGCCGCATCATCCATAGATTTTTTCGATATAAAAACCTGGATTTCTGCGCTGACTTTAGAACGATTTTTGCCGTTCTGTTCTTTACTCCGCAATTTGGCAGTCAGACAGCGCGCTGTTCTCTCGGGAAAACCAATATTTCACGGATTTCCGCGAGACAACTGCGACTGGGGCGCTAGATTCGAAGAACGATTTGACTGTTATTTGCTCAGACGCTGGTGAAGCCTGAAGATTTTGGAGGGACGAATGCCTGAGAACGCCCCGCTGACAGATTCTGATTTGCAGTCCGCATCCTGGATTTTCGAACAGATCGCCGTCCGCGAGGGCTGGCACGCTGATCGATCCAGAATTCGACGATCTGTGGACGAGGCTGCGCAGTTTGTTCAGAGCGAAGGTGATACCTCGTGGCATCGGTGGATACTGGAATGCGGGCACAGCCTGGGCCAGGTTTGTCGCATTATCGACGGTGAAATCGATGAACTGATTCGACTGGCGCGTGATGGTGTCGTTGTCATCCTGAGGTCGGACGACGGGCAGGAATGGCGGGCGTTTGTGGCAGAGCGAGGTGGTCGACTTCGCCTGATGGAACCGCTCGGCCGCCGTTCGATTCGTTCGTTACGACCGCGGAGTTTGATCAGAAATCTTAAGGCGGATGGATTTGACGGCGTTCAGCGGTGTGTCGTGCTGGAGCCGACTCCGGTGGATTCGCACATTCCATCCAGCGAGCATACCGCGGAGCAGACACCTTTTGCTCGTCTGCGCCGACTGATGAAGCCGGAACGAGCGGACGTGTCGATTATTGTCGTCTTTGCTCTGGTCTCCGGTCTGTTGGGGATGACAACTCCTCTGGCCGTTGAGGCCCTGGTGAACACGGTGGCCTTCGGAAGATTTCTGCAGCCGGTCATCGTCCTGTCCATCATGCTGCTCGCTTTCCTGCTGTTCCAGGCTGCACTGAAAACGATGCAGACGTTTGTCGTGGAAATCATCCAGCGACGTTTGTTTGCTCGCCTTGCCGCGGAACTTTCCTGGCGCCTTCCACGTGCTCGCGTAGATGCGTTCGGAGAACATTATCCTCCGGAAATGGTGAATCGATTCTTCGACGTGGTGACCGTGCAGAAGATCGTTGCTTCGCTGTTGCTGGATGGACTCAGCCTGATGTTGAGCACTGTCGTCGGGATGGCCGTGCTGGCGTTCTATCATCCGTGGCTGCTGGCATTTGACCTGGTACTGATCACGATGATGGTGATCATCATGTTCGTTCTCGGTCGCGGAGCAGTGAAGACCAGCATCAAGGAATCGAAGACCAAGTATGCAATGGCAGCGTGGCTCGAAGACCTCGCTCGGTGTCGCACGGCCTTTCGGTATGATGGTGCCGCCGAGTTTGCGATGGAACGAAGTGATCGGCTGATTTACGACTATCTTTCTGCTCGCAAGAAACACTTCGCTGTCCTGATGCGACAGATCCTCGCGATCCTGATGGTGCAGGCCATTGCAAGCACCGCCCTCCTGGCCATCGGAGGATGGCTCGTGATTTCCGGACAGTTGTCCCTCGGCCAGCTGGTCGCTGCGGAATTGATCGTCGCGGTGGTCGTGGGATCGTTCGTGAAGATGGGCAAACATATTGAGAGCTTCTATGACCTGATGGCTTCCGTCGACAAGATCGGGTCACTACTCGATTTGCCGGTAGAACATCAGGACGGTCTGCTGACGGTGCCTGGCGCAAGTGGCATTGTGGCTCGAAATCTGACACTCAAGGGGTCGGAAGGCCACGGCGGTCTCGAATCGGTGTCTTTCAACGCTCCCCCTGGAACCAAAATGGCCGTGGTGGGAGATGGCGGCTGCGGCAAGAGTCTGCTGCTGGACATCCTGTTTGGCTTCCGAGAACCCGATTCCGGTGTTCTGACAATCAACGGCGTGGATCCGCGCGACCTTCGTCCGGATATCCTGCGGCGTCGAGTGGTGATGGTGCGTGAAGTGGAAATCTTCGACGGCACAATCGCTGAGAACGTCCATCTCGAGCGTACGGATATTACGATCGGAGATGTTCGTGAGGCCCTCGAAATTGCAGAACTGACCCAGGTGGTTCAGGAAATGAAGGAAGGCTTCAATACGGTTCTGACTCCTTCAGGGGCTCCGTTGTCTGGCAGCGAACTTCGCCGACTGATGGTCGCACGAGCGGTGGCGGGACATCCCGAAGTGGTCCTTCTTGACGGAATCCTCGACACTCTGGCAGACCACCAGGCGGAATCAATCCTCGGCAGAATTCTGGCATTGAGCACGAAGACGACCGTCATTCTGGTGACCAGCCGTCCGGCACTTGCAGCGATGATGACACAACAGCTGACGCTGTCCCATGGCCCAAATTCTCATGCCAGCAGATGACAGGAGGCGACCATGTCGAGTACTCTGAATCAACCACGTTCGTTCAAAGGTCCTTCTGAGGATAACCATAAAATGGACGGTCCCACGCCTGTCGGGAATCCTCAGGAGAAGTCTGGCGCTCGGCGCAGATCGATTCTGGCTCCTGTGGCATTTACCGACGCGCTGATGCCTTCGCTGCAGCTGGCACGATCTTCGCGCATGGCAAAGAGGCTGGCGATCGTTCTTTTGATTCTGCTGGCCGGAACAATTGCACTGATGGCATTTGCTCCGTGGCAGCAGACGATCACCGGAGCGGGATTCGTCGTTGCCTATGCCCCGCGCGAACGTCAGCAGGTGCTTGAAGCCACGATCGAAGGACGGATCGTCAAGTGGAACGAAGAGCTCATGGAAAATGCTCGCGTTTCAAAGGGGGATTTCATTGCTGAGATCCGAGACCTGGACGACGACTATTCGACTCGACTGCTGGATCAGCTGGAAAACACACAAGTGATGCTGGACGCCGCCCAGAAGGTGGTCACCGCAACCGAAGGACAGCTCACCGCATATCGGCAGGTCAAGCTTCAGGTCGAAGCGGCTCAGAATGCTTACGTGCAGTCCGCGACAGAAAAAGTCAACGCAGCAACACAGAAGCTCTCGCTGGCGAAAGCTCCCATTCCAGCAGTCCAGGCGGCCTTTGATCGTGCCAAAGACCTGTTTGAGCACGAAAATATCTCGCTGGAGAAACTGCAGGAAACCGAACGCAAATTGCTCGAGTGTCAGGCCAAGGTGCGCGAGGAAGAAGCCAATCTGTCGGGAGCCAAGGCTGAGCTTGAGGGCAAGCAGAACGACCGTCTGGCCTACATTCAGAAAGCCGAAGCTGATATTCGCTACTATGAAGGAGCACTCGACAAGGCAAAATCCGAAGTGGCAAAAGCCAACAAGGAACTTGCCGAAATGCAGTCAAAAGTTGCCCGGCAGAACACTCAGATCGTCACCGCGCCTTTCGACGGATTCCTGGTTCAGATTAGTTCGAACATCGGAACTCAGCTGGTGAAGAAGGGAGATCCGATCTGCACGATCGTTCCCGACACAAAAGACCGAGCCGTCCAGATCTGGCTCGATGGAAACGACGCACCGCTTGTGGAGCCAGGTCGGCATGTGCGACTTCAGTTTGAAGGCTGGCCTGCCGTTCAGTTTGCCGGCTGGCCGTCTGTTGCAGTCGGAACGTTTGGCGGCACCGTTGTTTCCGTGGACATGATCGACAATGGCAAAGGCAAATTCCGCTGCCAGATCCTGCCAGATCCGACCGACGTCAATCAGTGGCCGGAAGATCGATTCCTCCGCCAGGGTGTCCGGGCCAACGGCTGGATTCTTCTGGAGCAGGTACCACTCTGGTTTGAAGTCTGGCGACAGCTGAACGGCTTCCCGCCGACAGTGGACGTCGATTCCAGCAGCCCACTCAAGGGCGACAAGGCGAAAGGCGGAGACGATTCCAGCTCTGGAAAGTCGAAAGTCCGGTGATTTTGTTCATGCGGATGGAGGCTCTCGGTCGAGACTTTTCGGACGATTCCGACAAAGCAAAGCTTCTATCTGTTCATCTGTGCGCTTGTTTCGGCTCGAAATTCTGATTCGGGGTGATGAGTCCCCAAAATTCGCCGAGAGCGCAGTATTGCTGGTAGGCCATTGCTAAACTGCTCCGCTCATTTTGCGGCCTGTGGGGACAGGACGTGGAATGCGAAATCGTCGTGGCCCTGCACTGGGCGGGGCAGAAGGCGGGACCTGCAAACGGGTTCGTTCCGTTGGGACGGATCGTCGGCTGGGTTCCTTTGATGGGTCATCAGAAATAGGCAAGCCAATGGCCGCAACGAAAGAAGTTGTTATCACCGGCGTAGGACTGGTGACTCCGCTGGGTATCGGGCGGAATGCCTTTTGGAACAATCTGTCGGAAGGTCGAACCGGCCTGAAGAAAATGCAACTGCTGTCGTGGAATGCTTGTCCAGGGCAGATCTGTGGCGAAGTCAGCGACTTCAACGATGAGACAGCGAAGAAGGAACACCTGAAGACTTTGCGTAAGAGCCTGAAAGTGATGTGCCGTGAGATTCAGACGGGCGTCGCTTCAGCATTGCAGGCGATGGAAGACGCTGGGCTGAAGGCTGGCAGTATTCCTTCGGACCGCATCGGCTGTGATTTCGGTGCGAACCTGATGTCCAGTCCACCGGAAGTTGTTCAGGACTCCGCAATCAAGTCAATTTCGAACCGAACGGGCGTGCCGGCGTTTGATTACGACATGTGGGGTCAGACCGGAATCTGGGGGCTGGAGCCTTTGTGGCTGTTGAAGTACCTGCCGAATATGCCCGGTTGCCACATCGGTATTGCCCTGGAAGCTCACGGTCCCAATAACTCGATTACGCATGACGAAGCTTCTGGCGGCCTTGTGATCGGCGAAGCCTGCAATGCGATTCGACGAAACCGCGCTGATGTGATGATTGCCGGTGTCACAGGAACTCGAATTCATCCTGTGAAGGCCGCTCACTCCGCTCACTGGGATGTCCTGGCCGACGGTCCGGCGGACAGCCGCGTGCGACCATTTGATAATCTTCGAAGCGGAGAAGCACTGGCCGAAGGAGCGTGCAGTCTGATTCTGGAATCTCGCGAACATGCAGAAGCGCGTGGTGCGAAGATTCTTGGAACGATCCTGTCCTGTGGAGCAAGTTCGGTTTCTTCAAAGGACGGGCACCCGGACGAAGCCGCTGCAATCCGAACGGCCTCTGAAGCCGCATTGCAGCGAGCAGGCATCACGGCTGCCGATCTTGGCCATATCAACGCCTGTGCCTCCGGGCATCCTCATCGCGATCGTTACGAAGCTCAGGGCTTGCGACAACTGCTTGGCAGCGCGGCGGATTCTGTGCCCGTGACCGCGATCAAGAGCTACACGGGAAGTGCCGGAAGTGGATCATCCATCATGGAACTGGCGGCGTCACTGCTGGCTCTGCAGCATGGCGTCATCCCGAAGACTCTGAACTACACACTGCCGGATGCGGAAGCTCCTCTGAATGTCGTTCATGGTGAACATCGGCCGACGTCGAACGGACTGTTCCTGAAGACCAGTGTGACTCGGATGGGCCAGGCAAGCGCCGTTGTTGTGAAGGTGTGATCACGTCGGTTCGCGTGTGTCGTGGAGAACATGACGCGGTACTGGGAATTGGCGCAGATTGCTGATCACAAGAGGATGTGGCGAGGACTCTTGTCAGGAGGATGCCCGTGGAGCATTCTGACTCCATCTGTCTGAGCGGCGTCCGCGTCAACAACCTGCAGAATCTGAGCATCACGATCCCGCACAACCAGGTGACGGTGATCTGTGGTCTGAGCGGTTCCGGCAAGACGAGCCTCGCGTTTGACACCTTGTACGCCGAAGGACAGAGACGGTATGTCGAAACCTTTTCTGCATCGGCCCGGCAGTTCCTGGATCGCATTGAGCGACCTCAGGTGGATTCCATCACCGGCCTGCCACCGGCGATCGCCTGTCGACAACAGGGACCTCAGGATCATCTCCGGAGTTCCGTTGGCAATAGGACCGAGATTCTTGATTCGCTCCGACTGCTCTTTGCTCGCTTCGGTTCAATGCGTTGCCCTGACTGCGGGATCAGAGTTGAAGCGGCCACTCCCGAACGAGTTGTCAGCGATGTGCGAGTCGCCGTGATCGGCCAGGCCTCGCGGTTGCTGATTTGTTCAAAGCCGCCGGAGTGGAAGACTCGCACCTGGATTCCTGTGAATGAGCTGCTGACAGCCGGGCTGACGCGTATCATCCACGATGACAGGCTGCTTCGACTGGCAGACCTCCCGGCTGATTCACGCGTCTCATCAAATTCTCTGATCGTGCTCGACCGCATCCAGTCGGAAAGCAGCGATGAGCGGCTGGCCGAATCCGTTCGCACCGCGCTGGGACTATCGGGGTCGTGCATCATCCTTTCTGATGGTGGAGAGAATCCTGCGTTTCCGGACAGCTGTCGAATCGACAATGCCATCTGGCGAGGACGGACGTGGACTTCGACGCCGGCCTGTCCAAAGTGCGATCTTCTGTTGCCCGCCCTCACATCGGACCTGCTCAACGAACGTTCCCCGCTGGGAGCATGTCCGGAGTGCAAGGGCACCGGCGAACAGTCAGCTGCAGAGAGCCCAGGCAAACGACGGAGAGCCGGAAACTCATCCACAAAGAAACATGTGCACGCCGGCGGACATTGCACAGCCTGTCATGGTGATCGACTGAATCGATTCGCAAGAGCGCTGGAATGGCATGGCAGAAGTTTCCGAGAATGGCTGCATCTGGAAGCGACTGACCTGAGCAGTGAACTACAGAAGAGTCTTGCAACTGTTCCCGATGACATGCGCCATGCCGTGAAGGCGTTGACGGACCATCTGAATCTCCGGCTTCAGTTTCTTGTCGAAACAGGGCTGGGGTACCTGTCGATGGGGCGAACGCTGCAAACGCTTTCGGGAGGCGAAGCACAGCGAGTTGTTCTGACGTCCATTCTGGGATCGGGGCTCGTGGGAACATTGTTTGTTCTGGATGAGCCCACGACGGGACTGCATCCGAATGATGCGATCAAGGTCCTCGGCTGCATCCGCAAGCTTCAGCAGAACGGAAACACCGTCGTCATGGTCGAACATGATCTCGAAGCCATTCGCATGGCCGATCATGTCATCGAGCTTGGTCCTGGTGCCGGGGATCAGGGAGGACAGATCGTCTTTCAGGGGACATCGGAACAGCTGCTGTCCGGGAGAACGATCACAGGCATCAAGCTTCAGCAGGTCGAATCATCTCGCCCTGGCAGGGAAACTTCCAAAGACGCGGTGTTGCGAAATCGCCGAGTGCCAGAACAATGGCTGGAGGTGAACGGGGTCACGATTCACAATCTGCAGAATCTGAACGTCGAGATTCCTCTGGGAGTTTTCTGTTCAGTTTCCGGTGTCAGTGGTTCCGGGAAAAGTTCGCTGATCAAGGATGCCCTGTATTCGACACTTGTGCGGCAGCTTCATCCGGATCGCGCGGACACTGAGTCTGCTCTGGCGGCCGCGGACAGTATTGCCTCGATTGCCGG
This sequence comes from uncultured Chitinophaga sp., assembly GCA_964538835.1. Lineage (GTDB taxonomy): Bacteria > Planctomycetota > Planctomycetia > Planctomycetales > Planctomycetaceae > SXXK01. The sequence goes on from CAZIGZ010000046.1 coordinate 35,963, forward strand.
TGTGGAACAGATTGAATCCGTTCTGATGCTGGATCAGCGTCCGATTCGGCGCTCAGTCCGCAGTATTCCGGCAACGTGGATTGGAGTCTTTGATGAGATTCGAATTCTGATGGCGGAGACTCACGAAGCACGACGACGGAACTATTCGCGGATGATGTTCAGCTTCAATGCTGCCAGGGGCGGCCGTTGTCCTGTGTGCGAAGGACGCGGCGTTATCACCGTGCCCATGCAGTTTCTGGCGGACATCGAAACCACATGCGAGGAATGCGGAGGCCAGCGGTTTCGACCCGAAGTGATTGAAGTCCGATACCGCGATCGCAGCATCTATGACATTCTGAACATGACGGCCGATGAAGCATTTCGATTCTTCAACGGACATCATCGAATTCAGACACGATTGAATGCCATGCGCCAGTCGGGACTTGGATATCTGCGGCTTGGACAGTCATTGGCGACGCTCTCCGGAGGTGAATCCCAGCGCCTTCGGCTCGCCGCTATGCTGGCCGGCATACCGCTCACCGAAGGCGAAACGGCTGCGTTGAACCGAAAGTCATCCGGGCTGGTTCGAAGCGGTCGCACTTTGTTCCTGCTGGATGAACCGTCCTGCGGCCTGCATCCTCATGACATCGATGCTCTGGTCACAAGCCTCGACTTTCTGGTGCAGACCGGACATTCCGTGGTGGTCATCGAACACGATCCGCAGCTGCTTCGTCACGCCGACTGGAACATCGAGCTCGGTCCGGGACCAGGCAGATTTGGTGGTCGCGTTGTGCATTCAGGTCCAGTCACTGAATGAGAATCACCCGAACAGCAGCGCTACCGACGTTTCCGATGTTGCAGGCTCACCGTGCAGCCTCGTTCAAAATTGCCCGGCCGCAGGGGACTTGACGAGCGGCACCAGAAGTCGTGACGCATGCGTCTGATTGTGATAAACCGTGTTCGTTGCCGACGCGGCGTCCTTCGGAAACTCAATCGTCAGAGGCTTGCCGGTCTGAGGATTCGGTTCGTACAAGGGCGCCCCGGTGCTCGCAATCGTGACGCGGATACGATGTCCCTTGTTGAAGATCTGACTGATCCAGCCGACATCGAACGTGACCGGGACGACTTCATTCGGCGTCAGCAGAACTTCGTGATCAAATCCCTCTCGGTATCGAAGACGATGAGGATAATCCAGGATCAGGATCGATCGTCCATCCGGATAGACGTCACTGACTCGCACAATGACATCGGTGTCCGGAGCAGTTGACGACATGGCCAGCTCGGCCGTGATACGGCCAGTCCATTCGACAGGAGATGTCAAAACGTCGGTCGTGAAGGCGCGGACGTCTTTCTGCTGCTCAAAGGGGCGAGCATCAGTCGCACCGGGAAATGCGGTTCCCGGAATCTCATTCGGATGCATTGGATCGCTTTCGAACGATGTTGCGGAATCGGGGGAATCTGGAACCTCTGCACCAAGCTTGCCGCCTTCCTGCAGGTACAAAGACGACCGGTTGTTCCCTGCGACAAAGTTTTCCGCAGTACGCCAGACGTTTCCCGGTGCCCCATTTTCTCCGACGGCCCCCATCACGTAGTAGCGTACCGCCGGCTGTTTCTCAATTCCGTTGTCGACGCCTTTCAGCCAGTGATCGAACCATTGAATCATGTGCTGCTCTTCCGGCCAGGCAGCATCAGCGGGATACTCCAGCTCCCCGACCTTTGAGCCCTTATTCAGGCGGCCATGAAGCCACGGTCCGATCACCAGCTGCTGTTTGCCTCGTGAGTTTTCTCCACCTTCAAACTGCCGTCCCTGAAAACTGGCGATTGAGCCCTGGTTCATGAAGTCATACCAACTACCGATCGTGAAGCATGGGACATTCATTTCGGAAAAGTGAAGTGAACAGTCTTCATCCTTCCAGTACTCGTCGTAATGAGGATGTGCGAACCATTCTTCGAGTAGGCGATCATTGTCAACCGGGTTGCGGCAGACCTGAGCAAGTGACTTGAATCGATTCGGCCGAGTCGTGCCGCCAATTCGGTATCCTTCATGAAAGAGACTCAGCCCGGTATCGACCATGTACTGCGCTGTCAGATGTGGTGGCTGAGTCACAGCCAGAAAGTTCTGAGCATAGCCGGCCTGGGAGCTTCCAAAGGTCCCGACTTTTCCGGTGCTCCATGGCTGAGTGCCAAACCACTCGCACAGATCGTATCCGTCTTTCAGGTCGCCCCATCCGAGGGCTCGGTAGCCAACCCATGTGCCTTCAGATCGATACGTGCCCCGGTAATTCACCATCGCCACAACGTACCCTGCCGATGCCAGCCGTGCGGCAGCGCGACGAGTGTGCTCGCCGCGGATGTCGGCGTATCGCTGTTCGAACAGGACCGGCCATGGTCCATTTCCTTCCGGAAAGTACATATACGATGAAAGCTTGACGCCGTCCCTCATCGGAATCATCTGATGCACTTCTCTGACCGCCCCCAGATCCAGTGGCGGAAGTTCCTGTGCCGACGCAACTCGAGGATCTAACACGAGGGTCAGAAAGGCCGCGATGATCCAGCTCAGCAGGCCTGAGTGCCGATGGCTGGACCGAGTCGCGTTGTCGGAGTTTCCCTCGGGCGTTGAACCCGTTTCGACTGCTGCTCTGGACATTCTCGACTCCCGTCTCCTGATTGTCTGCTCGGCGAAAAATGGCACATGACTTCTCTCGCGATCGACTGCGATCTAAGCTCAGTAATTGCCGAATGAAGTATGTGAAGTATGTGAATCATGTGCACTGTCGTCGAGTCATCTGAATACGCAAGGACCTTTGAATGCATGCTGCCGTCGCCCGAGACCTTTCACTTTGCCATGGTCCTGTGAGTCAGCTGTTCTGCTGTGATGCCACGGACGAACAGCGTAAGCAATGGGAGCTGACTCCGGATCAGATCGCTTCCTTTGAGCAGAATGGATTTGTCGCTGGCCCGCGCATATTGAACCAGGTACAGATCGATCATCTGCGAGCCGAGCTGGCCATGATGACTCATCCGGGGCATCCCGGCTCGGAGTTCTGGTACGAATACAATTCGAACGAATCGAAAGACCCGGGCACTGTTCTGTTTCACGCTCTCGGAGCATGGCGCATTGGACAAGGAATGCACGACATCCTCTGGAGTGCGCCGTTCACGACACCGGCATCACAACTGCTTGGTGGCCCGGTAAGATTCTGGCACGACCAGCTGTTCTGCAAACCCGCGAAACACGGGGGCGTCGTTGCATGGCACCAGGATTATTCGTACTGGACGCGGACTCAGCCGATGGCTCACCTGACCTGCTGGATCGGGCTCGATGACGCCACTGTCGATAACGGCTGCGTGTACTACGTTCCCGGAAGCCATCGCTGGAATCTGTTGCCCATTACCGGACTCGCTGGCAACATGGATGCGATTCAGAACGTCCTGACTCCTGATCAGTGGGAGCAGTTTCAGCATCCAGTCCCGGTCCAACTCAAGGCCGGAGAATGTGTGTTCCACCACCCGCTGACGGTTCATGGATCCTTCGAGAATCGAACTGAGAATCCTCGCAGAGCCGTCGTTTTGAATGTGGTTTGCGATGGCGTTCGCAGCGTTTCAGACCAACCACTTCTGGACGGAGTGCCTGTGATTCCGCCTGGGACGGAATTGGGCGGTCAGTTCTTTCCGCTGCTGTATTCCCCAGGCGTTCGTTCGTAATGGCTTCTGAAGGGCCAAGAGAGGGTGAATCGCCATCCCATTTACCCCATATTTCCAGAGATTGCGTCTCGCGTCTGAAATTCTCTGGAAATCGTTTGTTTGCGGTAATTGTGGGGACTGTTCTGAAAACGTAATCTGGACAGCTTGAGTTACCCTGAGACTTCAGGGTGATGCGTTTGATTTTTCAGGATGTGATCGTTGCTCCGCAATTGAGCGACCGGACAAGCTGGAACGACGATATTCGTTGTGCAGCGTTTGCCTGTGGCGATCCAGCGGAGCGGAAGGAAGAAGGAGAAGGTTGTGATTCACGTATCAATTTGGCGCCGCCGTTCATTCCGTCGTGCGGTTGGGACGCTGTCACTGACAGCCGCACTTTTGGGCGCTACTGTTTCTTCCGGAAACGTGCTGCAGGCGGTGCAGGAAGCCGCGGTCGCACCGGCTGCCGACCTGACACGGCCGTCGGATCTTTCCGATGAATCGCTGGAAGGTGTTGACGCGGAACTCGCAAAGAAGCTGAGTCCGCTGCTTGAAACACTCTTCAACAGTGGTGCACCAGCCGATCAGCGAAAGTCTGCAGCGGCGGAAATCAAAAATCTGGCCACGACAACAAGTGGCAATGAAGCCAAGGACGGTTTGTCTCGCCGACTTCTGCGTCGAGCTGGTTTGATTGAAGCGACACTGAATGCGGTCGCCGTCGAGAACCTGCAGCCATCTGCCACAACTCTGCAGTCGCTGAAGGATTCCGCCGAAGTCGTCAGTACAAAACTGGCCGCGATGAAGAACGGAGACCTGTGGACTCCCTACCTTCATCTCGATGCCCTCAAAGGTGAGGCGGTCGGGGCTGACGTGCTCCAGCAGGTCATCAAGAATCTGACTGTGACGGAATCAATGAATGCCGATCAGTCGCGATTCATTGGCCGCAAGGAGTTCCAGGAACTTCGAGCTGCCGCGGAATCCCACCTGTCAGCATCAGCCGTTGCTGGCGATGATGCAGCGGCTCGTGCCGAACTGAACAAGCAGGTGAATTCGCTTCTGACCTCGCTGCTCGCGTGGGAGAAAGATGCCGAAGCTTCTCATGCCGAATCGGCACGAGCGTCCTGGCGAACCATTCGTGCTCGCTTCCCGGCCGCGGCCGATGTTCTTCGACCGGTGATCAATGAACATTACTTCAATCACAATGTTCACTTCACCATCTCCGAAACGCTGCTTTCACGACTGATCTCTGATTACCGTACCGAAAGCGGCACGATTGCCGACTGCATCATGGGCGCGTGGGTGACCGGCTCGCAGACCACCGATATCTCCGTTTCTGCCGACGTTCGACCATCAACCAACTCAGCGGCTTTTGATCTGAAGGTGAATGGCAATACTCGATCAAATACACGAGCCCAGAAGGATCCGGCAACGGTCTGGACCAGCGGCAACCACTACTTCTGGATCACGAAATCAGTGAACT
>CAZIGZ010000047.1:0-39036 GCA_964538835.1 uncultured Chitinophaga sp.
AGCGTTGACACACTCCGCTCGCCGATGCTGTGGACGGGCTGGAGATCGGCGGGGGGCCGAAAGAAACGGAAGAAGCGAAAAGAGGGGACACCAACCTGGCACGACTGACTGCGATTACTTTCCGTCACCCATTTTTTGTCGGCCAAACACAACGGTGCGGGTGGAATCGCAGAGCATCACTCGGAGAGTGATGACGACTTTGGTCAGGCGTGAAGCAGAATTGGGGATGAAGATGAAGATGAAGATTAGGATTAAGAATGGGGGCGCGGGCGGGGACACGGAGGGCTGACGTTCTGCCGCTCGCCTTGGATTCCGATTCGCCGTTTGTGGAAGGAAATGGGCAGAGATGCCAAAAAGTGCGAAAAGTAAACGCCTGCCACCGGTTTACTCAGAAGATTTCGTTGTTCATCGTCACTCGACGCCCATGGCGACCTGCGATGGTTCAGCCGCTTTTGCTGGAATTGCTCCATGAAGATCCTCCGAACGTGTGTGCTTGGTTTGGTGCTGACCTCAGTCGCATGGCATCCTGCAGCCATCTTCGCCCAGCCACCGGTTTCGGGCTTTGGCGGGCCAGGCTTTGGAGGACAGCAGGGAAATCGTCAAAAGATCGAACCAGACAAGCTCCCGCTTGAAATGGGTGTTGCTTCTGTCCCGGACCGAGAGACCTTCGAAAAACTCTCGTACCAGGGTCCGGTGCGGATGGATACGTATCTGAGCGGCATCGAATTCGTAAAGTTCATCATCGAAAATGCGATGACGGACAAAGCCCAAACGTACTGGATGAATACTCAGAATTACCAGGCTCATCCTCAGTTCATGAACGCCATCGGAATGCCGGGCGGGCCTGGTGGTGGCCGAGGACGCGGCGGGTTTGGCGGACCTGGTGGAGGTCCCGGTGGTGGAGGCGGCGGCCCAGGTGGCGGGCAAGCTGGCGGCGGTGCTCGCATGATGCGAGGTGCCGTGTGCTACATGCCGCGACTCCGAAGTCCCAATGGCACTGTCGGGCTGTACATCTTCGATTTCCAGCCGAACGACCAGTTCTCTTTCGAAGAGATCAAGTTTGCTCGTGATACCATTCTGAAGACAATGCCTTTCGTGTCGGGCAAGCTGGCCTTCCATCCGCTTCCTGGCAATGTGCGACTGTATGAATCAGAGAAGGACAAGTATGCAAACTCCGACGTCGCCGTGTATCTCGACAGTGATCTGTACGGAGACATCGCGTTCCTGCCAATGAACCCCGCGGAGTCGTTCGGTCGTCTGGTTGTGATGGAGGGCACCTCACTGCCAGGTCAGCGAGACATCGTGATCTGCAAAACTCTTCCCAATCAGATGCCTCGCGTCGCAGGGGTGATTACAGAAGTCCGCCAGACTCCCCTGTCACACGTCAATCTGCGAGCTGTCCAGGACAAAGTTCCCAACGCGTATGTTTCCAATGCCCTGCAGGCGGACGACATCAAGTCTCTGATTGGAAAGTACGTCCGATACGAAGTGAATTCGCAGGGCTACAGGATTCGTGAAGCGACTCAGCAGGAAGTCGATACCTGGTTTGCAGCACTGCGTCCCGCTGAACCTCAGGTGCTGAAGCGTGACCTGTCGAAGAAGGAGATCCTGCCGCTGTCAAAGATCCAGTTTCAGGATTCGTCCGCCTTTGGAGTGAAGACGACAAACATTGCCACGATGCTGTCTTTCGGTTTCCCCGAAGGAACCGTTCCGAACGGAGCGGCAGTTCCGTTTTATTTCTATGACGAATTCATGAAGCACAACGGCTTCTATGAAAAAGTGGCAGAAGTCATCGGTGCCGAGAGTTTCCGTCAGGACCGTGAAACTCAGGAAGCCGAGCTGAAGAAGATTCGCGACATGATTGAAGAGGGCTCGATGCCTGACTGGATGATGACGGCACTCTCCGACATCCAGAAGACCTTTCCGGAAGGAACGCCGATTCGGTGTCGATCCAGTACCAACAACGAGGACCTGCCGGGGTTCAGCGGAGCGGGGCTTTATGATTCGTTTACTCACAAACCGGATGAAGGACATCTGTCATCCTCCATCAAGCAGGTTTATGCCAGTCTCTGGAACTTCCGCGCGTTTGAAGAGCGTGAGTTCTATCGCGTCAACCATATGGAAGTCGCGATGGGAGTGTTGCTGCATCCTAATTATAGCGGCGAACTGGCCAACGGTGTCGCTGTGACCGATGACGTGCTCTACGAAACCGACGGTAACTACTACGTGAATGCTCAGACCGGCGAAGACCTGGTGACAAACCCCGATGAACAGTCGTCACCAGAAGAAGTCCTGCTGGGCTGGTGGAAAGACGATGGTCATCAGGTGGTTCGAAAGGCGTCAGATGGAAAACCCATCCTGACTCAGGAACAACTGGACGACCTCCGAAAGTACCTGGCCAAAATTCATGGCCGCTTTCAGAAACTGTACGGTAAATCAGACTCAGACAAGTTCGCGATGGAGATCGAATTCAAGATCACGAAGGACGGCAAACTCGCCATCAAGCAGGCACGTCCGTGGGTCTTCTGAGAGCCTTCAGGATTTCCAGACATTCTGCCGTGTCACCATGCACGCAGAATGTCTCGGGGACGAGGAAAACCGCTGTCCCGTCGATCGCCACAACGCTCGAAGACGCAACCATCTGGCTGACTCGCCGTGCAATCAACTCCGGATCATGCAGCACAGCTTCCGGATGGCTGCGAGGCAGAAGGGAACCGTCGGAAGAGTAGTTTCGGTCGGCAAAGACTTCGCTGCGAGTCTTCAATCCGCATTCCTGAGCGACTTCAATCAGCACACTCCCGGACAAGGCATAAACTTCGCAGTCCGGCGTGATGTCCTGCACGCAGCGAACAATCAGCCTGGCCATGTCATGGTCGCGTGAAGCCACATTGTACAGAGCACCATGAGGCTTCACGTGTGTCAGAAGAACACCGGCTGACTGCGCGACGTCTCTGGCCAGTGCCAGCTGTTCCCTGAGACTATCTGCAAGTTCCTGATGCGGAATGGCCAGCGCCATGCGTCCAAAGCTCTGGCGATCCGGATAACCCGGATGTGCCCCAAATCGAACATCGTGCTGTCTGCAAAGCTCGGCCACCAGGGCCATTCGCTGAGCAGATCCGGCATGTCCACCACAGGCAACATTGGCGGACGTGATCAGGGGAATGATCGAACGATCCAGCAGTTCTCCTGTCGGACCTTCAATCTCTCCCAGATCGCAGTTCAGATCAGGCACCTTCATCCATTCAGCGCCGATTCAAAACGCTGCCAGAGTTCTTCTACGGGCTCAACCCCCACACTGATTCGAAGCAGCCAGCGAGAAACCCCGCACTCTTCGACGGCATCCAGTTCGTTGTAGTGAGCAAGGATCGTATACGGACAGCAGAGGGTGAAATTCGTTCCGAGATTCGGGCCTTTGCAGATTCGCAGGCGGTCATACACAATCGGAGTTGTAACGGAGGGATTCTTCAGTACGACCGACATCAGCCCGCCGCGCCCGGTGGCGCTTGTTCCGGCAGCCCCCGGTTTCGGATAGTGAACGCGATCCACCGCTGGATGCTTTTGCAGCCGTTCGGCCAGGACGGCGGCATTGTGATTGATGACCGCCATACGCTCGCGCACATCGCGTGAGTTTCGTTCCAGCACCGTCACATCGGCATCACTCAGAAGTTCTTCGAAATCCGCCGCGATCGCAGCGCGAAGCGATGTTGAATAACGACCTGAAGTATTCAGTCTGGCGTTACCCGCGAGCACATCACCATATCCGCTGAAGAATTTTGTCAGACTCGTCACAGCAACATCGGCATACGGAAGAACGTTGTCGTTCACGATCGCCGCCAGAGTATCGTCCACGACCAGCACGAACCCGAACTCATCCGCAAGCGATCGAAGAGACTTCAGGTCAGGCGAAGTCAGAAGCGGATTCGTCGGAGTCTCACAGTACACCGCGCTGATCGAAGTCGACTGAAGGATTGATCGAAGTTCACTGATGGAGTTCGTATTTCCCTGCGGCAAAAAGTGATACTTGCCGGCACCGAACCGCTGCTGAATCTTCAGCGTGTCCACATACGGAAAACCAAACTGAACACTGGGCAGCCCCGGTCGAACCTTCTCGATGGCTCGCCACACCGTCGCAATCGCCGTCATGCCGCAAGGGAACAGCCAAACATCATTCGGCTGACATCCACCAAACTCGGCCAGCCGCTGACGCAGAGTCTGCCGGTCGCCTGTTTGAGAATATTCAACAGGTTGCCCCGCCAGCATTCGTTCCGCGCTGCGAGAACTCAGAATCTCCCCGGAATGCTGCCAGTATTCTTTGAGCTTCCCAAAATCTTCGGTTCCCGTACGAACACCCGTTGCCGGGCCCTTCTCCAGGCGAATCATCTGCGGTCGCTGTCCGCCACGATGCACAACAAAGTCGGAAGCACGCTGAGCCACTCGTTCGGTCGGGAAGATCAGGCCAACGCCTTCGTCACCAAACGTCTGCCGGCACAGCTTTCGAATCAGCGGATGAAAACAGAATCGCGGGTAACCAGACTCCAGTTTTCCGACAACGTCCGGATCCCCCTCTTCATAGCGAACATTGTGATCCCAGAGAGGCAGACACGCGGACGCTGCATGCACGGAATTCGGCATCGGCAGTCCAAGATCTGTCGCCTGCCAGCGAGGATGGAGAAGCAGATTCTCAGCGGACTCAACCGTCATGAACATTCACCTTTGGCCCTCGGCCGACTACTGCACCTGTCGACGAGCACGATCGATGGATTCGACCACCGACTGCACATACTGCTGATCAGAGAACGGGCTCATGATGTAGGATTTCAGAGCCACCACCGGATGACCATACTCAGTTTCGCGGAAGCGATCCGTCATTGAAATCACAACGCCCTCGCCCTTCAGCGCTTCCGCATGAACGATACGAAAGACCTTGCGATTGTATTCGTTGTATTCCTTCAGCTGAGCCGCATAGTTGGCGTTGGTCTGCTCCAGCTTCGGAAACTCGAATGTGTCCACATTGTCCGGATAAACTCGGAACAGTGTCACCGGGCCGAAATTATCGGCATTCATCACACTGATGGCCGGATGAGCCGTCAGGCGATTCCGCAGAGTTTCCGCCATGGTCACCAGATGCCCCAGCAAAGTCCGAAGACCATTCTTGCCAAGCAAAAGCAGTGAACCCAGAGCCGACATCGGCCCGCAGCCAGACCGGCTTGTCTCCAGGGTGAACCGGCCCGGATTGTAGTCACCTGACTGGAACAAGTAGGGCGTCGTCGACTGATCGCGAGACAGCATCTTCAGGTCCGACGCCTGCTTCACAAAGAACGCGCTGCTGATATACGGAGCGAATCCGGTCTTGTGATAATCCACACCGATCGAATCCGCCAGGTGCAGATGTCGAATACGTCGATTGGCCCCCGCGAGTGCTCGCAGAGTCCGATCGGGAAACTGAAGCGCATTCTGAGTGAAGTCGTAATCCCGGAAGACGCTCCACGCCCATCCGATCACAGCGTCGGCATGAAGATGAGGAACGTAGTCCAGCGAAAACTCGCGCACCAGATCATCACGAAGCTGATGCATCTGTTCGAGATTATCGAGACCAAACGCGTCGGTCGTTCCCATGGTCGCCACGATGCAGGCGACCTTCTTTCCTTCCTTCAGCAGTCGTCGAAGCTCCGACTCCAGCAGGCACGTTCGAATCTCATTGTTTGGCGCGGAAGGAATCTTCACGACACTGGAGGCACCAAGTCCCAGCCAGGATGCGGCCGTCTTTGTCGCATAGTGAGCCTGCTCCGAACAAACCACGATCGGCTGCTCACCTCGCAGGCCGTCCTCCATCGTTCCCGGCACCGCCTTTTCGATGCCCAGTCGAATCGCGTACAGCAGAGTTCCCGTTCCGCCGAACGTGAAGACTCCGCCTGACTGCTCGGGATCATATCCCATCAGCGCGGCCGTCATGCTGATGGCTTCGGCTTCCGCGAAGGCGACGCCGCGACTGGCTTCTTCACTGCACAGATTCGGATTGTAGATGGCCGGCAGCAGCGTCCCAAGAATGCCCGGGATGCACGAAGGATTGATCACGTTCACCTGCGAACGAGGATGCCCCCAGATGAACATCCCGGCAAGATGATCCACCAGTTCTCGTGAAACCGCCTCCACAGTACTCATGTTTTCCCCGACACGAGCCTTTGTCGCCTGGGAAAAATCGACCTCACGAGGTTCACCCAGCATCGGCCGCTGGGACTTCATCGAGTCCACTCGATCCAGCGCGCGAAGCACAGAGAAGACAAACCAGGCGTCATGTTCCTGGTCGGAGATAGGCTGCGGGAATGCTCGACGCAGCAGTTCCAGATTGTCGCGATAGGCCGTCATGCAATTTCCTTGAAAAATCTGCGGGCGATCTTTTATCCGCATTCCCGCCAGACTCTCAACCGGAACGATTCCAGATTGGTCGCCATTATCAGGAATCGATGCCGCGAATCGCTCAGAACCCGCCAATTACAGCCACATTGTTCGAACGAGCGGCAGAAACGCCGAGTTGACCAGACGATTGTTTTCGGCGGAATGATGTTTCACAATCCGCCGCATGCATCACCCGTATTCCGACATCCCAGAGCTGGCACAAACCGGTGATTCCATCGGAGTCATCCGCATTCCTGTGGAGCAGGACGTTCCGTTCACGCCGCGGGTTCGCGCAATTGTGGATACGGCGGAATTTCAACGGCTCAGATCCGTCACACAGCTGGCACTGGCGTCACGCGTCTACCCTGGAGCCACGCATACACGGTTCGAACACGCTCTGGGCGTCTACCATAATTCGCTCAGGTATCTTTCGCAGCTTGGCAGAGATCCGCGTTTTTCAGCCACGGTTTCCGTTCGTGACGCAGAGATTCTGATTGTTGCCGCACTGCTGCATGACATCGGGCACTGGCCCTTCTGCCACCCCATCGAAGACATGGCGCTGCCAAGCATGCCGCCCCATGAAGTCTTCGCCCGGGAATTTCTGAAGCCAGGCACCGAACTGGCCGAAGTTCTGCAGACCGAGTGGAAGATCGAACCCTCAGAAGTCCTGAACGTCCTGGTGGCTCGAAGCCATGACCCCAGCAGCCGACTGCGACGATCGATTTTGTCCGGACCAGTCGACATCGACAAGATGGACTACCTCGTGCGCGATAGTCAGCACTGCGGAGTTCCCTATGGCCGACACTTCGATCGCAACCGTCTGATGAATTCTCTGATGGTCAACGAAGCCGGCGATGGACTGGCGATCAGTTCAAAAGGGCGAACAGCCGCTGAGATGATGGTTTTCGCGCGTTATGTGATGTTCTCCGAAGTGTACTGGCATCATGCCGTCCGCAGCGCGACCACGATGTTTGCTCGATCCTTCTACGAGCTGCTGCCGGACCTTGAACTAAGTTCACTGTTTCGGCTGACGGAACCGGACCTGATTCGAACTCTGCGACAGACGGCTTCCGGGACAGATGTGGCCAGACTTGTCGAAGGCGTGTTTGGAAATCGACGAGGACTCTATAAGCGTCTTGCGGAGTTCAGCATCTTCCACGAAGAACCTCTTTACCGAGTCCTTCGTCAGAAATCGTATCCGGAACTGGTCCAGTGCACGGAACGTTTTGGCGAACTGCTGGCTCAGCGAATCGGCCGGCCTGTGCATCGGCTGGATGTCCTGATCGACGCTCCTCCGCAACACCGCGAAGTCGAGTTTCGAGTGGACCTCTACTTCGCTTCTGAACGGCGTTATCGCCCGCTGCGGGAAGTTTCGCCGATCGTGGAATCCATGGCGAAGACTCAGTTCGACGACTGTGTGAAAAAGGTGCGAATTTTCGCAGCGCCTGAACTGAAGGACGCACTCAGCCCGACATTTGATTTTGCCGGTATCATGCGCGAAGTCGTGTGAAAATAAAGAATCACCAGGGGGTGAATTAGAACGTCTCACTTGGCAATGTTATGCTGAAGACCTTCTTCAACATGACTCCGCGCCGATGGTGACTTATGACTCGCCCTGCTGCAGCACCTGAACGACAGCTGGTTTATCAGAAGATTCTTGGACACCTCGTGGCCAGGGAAGAATTTGCGATTCAGGAAATTCAGGAATCCAACGGCGGCGACTATCCTCTGGTCACGCAAAAGATCGTGCAGGAATTGGTAGAACAGGGCAGTCTGGCCGCAGTCGATGGGCATGAGCACAACGAAAGCCGCTATCGCTGGCTGCATCGCCCGGAAGAACTGGATGTCGAAGCCTGGGTTCTGACTCGGGTCGTGGGTACTCAGATCATGGCCGCGCCGGCCGAGGAGCGGCCTCGGGAACGCCTGATAAATCACGGTCCATCGCAGCTGAAGCTATCAGAGCTGTTCGCGATCCTGATCCGATCGGGACGGCCCGGCGAATCGGCCCTTCAGGCGGGAGAAAAGCTGGCATCTCGCATTGGCCATCGTCTTGAAACGCTTCCCGGACTGGGAATGCCGGAGTTGAAGGAAATCAGTCGAGCCGTCACGGAACCGGCGTATTGCCAGATGATGGCGGGAATTGAACTTGGTCGTCGAGTCGCAACGGCGATGGACCGAGTTTACCAGAACCGCATCAAGATCACCGGACCGGCCTCAGCGATCCAGTTCTGTCTGGATCGTTTTGATCGACTGGCTCGTGAAGCTCGCCAGGAAGAATTTCACATGGTGACTCTGGATACCAAGAACCAGCCGATCGCGTGCCATCAGATCACGGTCGGCACGCTTCGAAACAGCCTCGTTCATCCTCGTGAGGTTTTCCGTCCTGCCATTCGCGACGCCGCGAACTGCATCCTTGTCGTCCACAATCATCCATCCGGCGACCCGACTCCCAGTGATCAGGACATCAGCGTCACTGAGCGTCTCGAGTCCGCGGCTGACATCATCGGCATCCCTCTGATTGACCACATCATCGTCGCCGGAGACAAGGCCCTCAGCATACAGGACTGGCGATCCAGCAGTCGCTGGAAGTAAGACTGTGCGAAATTACCCATTTTTCTTCGCGCTTTTGTCGGTTCTGCCGAAATCCCCGAGTCTCTTTATTCGGTGATCGGCGATGCTAAACTTCGTCTCACGAACAGCGGCATCAGGGTGTTTTGCGACCCGAATCGTGTCATCAGAAAACCATTGATGGACGCTGTCGTAGTTGAAGAAGCAACTCCCGTGTCGTTCGACCGGATGGCTTATCAGCCCGCACATTTCAGCTCCAGCGACGCCGGTTTGATTGGGATCCGTGCAGCGCGTTTGAAGTGCGACGATTTGAGTTTTCGTAGTTGATCCCACAGAAAGTAATATGAGCATGGTGACCTACTTCCCGGAAGTTGACCGTATCTCTTACGAGGGTCCTCAGTCACGCAATCCGCTTGCGTTCCGCCATTACAACCCGTCAGAAGTGGTTGAAGGCCGCACGATGAAGGACTGGTTGCGGTTTGCTGTCTGTTACTGGCACACCTTCCGCGGGGACGGAACAGACCCGTTCGGCGCGCCAACTCTGAAGCGTCCGTGGGATGATGGCACGAATTCTCTGGACAGTGCATTGCGTCGAGTTGACGTTGCCTTTGAATTCATGACAAAGCTGGGCGTACCTTTTTACTGCTTCCATGACCGCGACGTCGCGCCGGAAGGTTCCAGTCTGCGTGAGAGCAATGCGAATCTCGACGCCGTTGTTCGTAAGCTGAAAGAAGCTCAGCAGGCCACGGGGATCAAGCTGCTGTGGGGAACCGCGAATCTGTTTTCAAATCCTCGCTTCATGCACGGTGCCGCCACCAGCCCGAATGCTGACGTCTATGCCTTCGCCGCTGCTCAGGTGAAGAAGGCCATGGAAGTCACCCATGAACTGGGCGGCGAAAACTACGTCTTCTGGGGCGGCCGAGAAGGCTACATGTGTTCCTATAACACAAACATGAAGCGAGAGCTGGACCACCTGGCTCGCTTCATGCACATGGCCGCTGACTACGCAAAGTCGATTGGTTTCAAGGGCCAGTTCCTGTTCGAGCCAAAGCCAAAGGAACCGACAAAGCACCAGTACGACTTCGATGCTGCGGCGTGCCTGAACTTCATCCGTCAGTACGGTCTGCTGGATGTCGTGAAGCTGAATATTGAGACCAACCACGCGACTCTCGCTGGTCACTCAATGATGCACGAACTGGAATATGCGTCGATTCAGGGTGCCCTGGGCAGCATCGACGCCAATACCGGTGACCTGCTGCTGGGCTGGGATACGGACCAGTTCCCTACCGATATCTACCTGACGACTCAGATTATGCTGGTCATCATGAAGCAGGGCGGTCTGCAGCCTGGCGGTACGAACTTTGACGCCAAGGTTCGCCGTGAAAGCATCGACCCGATTGACCTGTTCCACGCTCATATCGGCGGAATGGACGCATTTGCTCGCGGTCTGAAGATTGCGGCCGCCATTCGAGCTGATGGCGTTCTGAGTGATTTTGTCACCAACCGCTACAGCAGCTACGACAGCGGAATCGGTCGCAAGATCGAGATTGGCACGACGAACTTCAGCGAGCTTGAAGCCTACATGCTGGAAAAGGGCGAAGCCGCGCCAAACTCCAGCGGTCGCCAGGAAATGCTGGAGAACATTATCAATCTCTACATCTAGGCAACCGCCTTTCGGGCATTCGATCGCAGGTCTGCCAGTCGTATGCCACAACGTGGATTGAAGAAAGCTCAGGTGCCCCCTGAGCTTTCTGATTTTCCGGCCCAGACACAGCGAATTGGCTCCCGAGAACATCCAGTCGACGATCCCATCGGCGTGGGGTATCCCCTCATGTCAGGAACATCCTGCCCGTCAATGCGCTAGGACTTTGCCTGAAAGACGTCCGGAAAACACTCACCGCGAGGGAATTCACGCAGACTCCGGAAGGGTATGTCCTACGGGGGATACTCCTATCAGAAAAACACGCAGAGTGGAGATAGAACCCGCCTCGTCAGTTGCTCCTCCGCATGGATGCGGGAGCAGCGTCGAACGAACAGCAATCCTGCCGCTCATGCAGGAATTACTGTCAGGGAGACGCTGACTCAGGCGTAGTACCGAAGTGCTCGCCGGGTGTGAGAGGGAACTCTTCAGCAAGCGAGGTTGATATGCAGACTGTTTCTGATCGCAGCATGGGCTCTTCAGATTTCGTCGCCGACCTGACTGGCGATGCCGTGATCGCGGATTCCAATCGGCTGAACGCGGAATCGATTGCGTGGTGCCTGAAATCCTACGGCGGATTTCGAAACGTCATGTCCGTTGCCTCTCCATCAGAGCTTCTGCAGGCCATTCGAGCTCAGCGTCCCCGCGTTGTCCTGGTGGGAGAACGGCTGGCCGTGAAGTCACTGCGAGACCTGTTCTCCGAACTGGCCATCCGTCTGGGAGAAACACGCGTCGCGGTTTTTGGTGACAGCCTGACCGATCGACAGCTGGATCTGGTTGTGAATAATCGTGTCAGTGGCCTGCTGTCTCGCGAAGATTCAATGCGAAGAATCAGCGAACAGCTCACTCAAATTGCCGGTGGCCAGCCTGTGCTGTCCGAACACCTGGCGGCCCGAGTTCAGTTGATGCGCGATGGTCAGTTCCGCTGTATTGCCAGCGGTCATATGCAGAAACTGACCGATCGACAGTGGGACGTCTTGCTGAAGATTGCAGAAGGCCGTCGAGTTTCCGAGGTCGCCGAAGCCCTTTCAATCTCCGAAAAAGCCGTCGAAAGCCACAAATATCGCATTATGCGGGTCGTGGGTGCCACGGACCGCGTGGACCTCTGCCGCTGGGCCATTCGCGAAGGATTGATCGAAGCCTGACAGGAATCGGTGACGAATGATGCAGACAGCGGCGGCTATGGAACGCCGCATTTTGACAAGGCTCAGCTCTGTAAAGGAGCGAGCCTTTTTTTGTTGGGAGCAGCGGAAATCGACACGCTCCCGGGGCACCTGCGAGCCGTTGCGATTCCCTTCCCGCCCGTCCTCGCGCACAATTTTCTGACGTTATGTCGATTCTTGACATTGTACTGGTCAAAGATCGACACCGAGCCACACTTCGAAAAGCGGAGGGAACGGGCTCGGTGGCGTCTCCCGAGTCGTTGAGGAAGAGCGGATGAATTCTGAAGTAACCATCGTGGTGATGCTTCTGGGGCTCGCCACGTTCGTCGGTATCGGCCTTCTCGTGACGAATCTGCTGGAACGCCGGCGAACCAATGCAATCATGGAGCACGGGACTTCGCTCGGCTTCAGACAGGAACAGGTGCTGCCGGGCGAACTTGACGGATTTGCCAGTGCCACAGAGGTCATGAATATCGGCCGTCGCCATCAGGCCAAAAACATTCTGCGACGTGAGGTCCCGCCGCTGGATGTCGTGCTGTTTGACTATCGGTACACGGTTGGCTCAGGCAAACACTCGAACACAATCGATCAGACCATTGCGGTGTTTCGCTCCAATCGGCTTCGAAACCCGCCCTTCGTCATTAAGCCAGAAGGTTTCTTTAGTCGCGTGGGTGCGCTGATTGGTGTTCAGGATATTGACTTCGAAGACTCGCCCGAGTTTTCCAGAAAGTACGCGCTGCAGGGACCAGATGAGGACGCCATTCGGGCATTCTTGACTCCGGCGCGCCGCGACCTGATCACTTCGTTCGACCGGCTTTGCATGCAGGCTCACACTGGATGTTTCTACTTCTGGTTCGATCGAAAGAGAACACGGCCAGCTGAGCTTCAGGCGTTCTTCGAAAAGGCATTCACTGTTTATTCCGCCTTTGCAGAACCCGATGGTGATCCCGCCTGACACGAACTGACAGTCCATGGCAGCGCTTGAAGCCGCCTGCGGGTGGACTTGAGCCAAAGTCAGAAGATTCTTTGAATCGACCGCTCTGGAAAACCCGGAAACGCGAAAATTTCCGAGTGAAAATCGCTATTGACGTGTTTTGCCGATTTCCTCTACTGTCCCGCTCACTCGAACTGCGGTTCCTGCAGTTCAAATCTCCTCTCGTTCTCTCCTCTCGAATTCGTCGGTTTCACGTCTCAGCAAAACTGGTCGCGTTGCCACTCAGCAACATCCAGCAAAATGCAGTCTCCGAAATCGCGCATTCATCCCTTCCCGCTTCGTTGCCAGTCTGAAGGCAACATCCCGGAGGATCTCAAATGTCCCGTCTCGCAAGCGTGTTTGCCGGCCTGCTTCTGATCAGCTCTTTGAGCGGCTGCTGTCTGCTCGGCCATGGAATGTACTCACCATACGGTGGTGGCGGCTATTACGGTGGCGGTGGCGGGTGTTCGCCATGTCAGACGGGAGCCTGTGGAGCAATGGCTCCTGGCTATCCATCGGCTTACGCCCCAGGCGTTCCTCAGGCTGCTTTTGTTCAGCCAACTACGACGAACTACGCGATGTTTGATCGCCTGCCAACCTACTAACAACGGTTGATCGGCACTTGCCCTTGACTTGAAGGAGCATGCCGGCCCGTTGCCAGAGAGCCACTCACTTTGTTCGCCAGCCTCAGAACGCGCACATTTTGGGTGAGGATCTTTGCTTTCACTTTGGCTTGCCGCGAACCGGCGAGCGTTGTGAGCATTCGATGTGCATGGTCACCACGGCGAACTTCCGCCATCTGACACCATGGTCATCAGGCAACTCCGAGGTCGCGGCTTCGAATCGCTGATTGTCATCCCAACGCAATCGCGGGGTCGAGTGAATTTGTGCTGCCCTGATTTCACGCTGATGTGGAAAAAGCGATTGCGCTCTTGCGGACGACGGTGCCGAGAGGCGGCGGCGCTGAACGACAACAGTGCGGTTGATCCACAACGCTGGACTTCAATGGAGTCCGTCATACCGAAAACTCCGGAGGCACTGGACGAAGCCCCTCCCTCTTCGTCTCCTCTGTTCCGATGCCGAGCGATCTGCACGTCAGGTCGCTCGGCATTTTTTCGTTCCGGCAAACCGGCAGAATCGGCTGAATGCCGCTCGAAGGATGGTCTCGCGACGGTTCTGCCTGAGGAATTCCGGTCGCACTTGGGTGACTCCAGGCTCAGTCCTGCCCTCCCACCTCCAGAATGCCGAAAATGAAGGAAGGGTTTCCCGCGAATGGTGGATTCAGGGTCGCCCGATGCATTCCCCCGCTCCCGATTCTAAACTGACGCGGCGGCGAGGGATGGGAAGTCCACGCAAACAGGGAAGCAACACCCGAAACATAGGTGCTGCTTCAGACCGCCTATTGGTGCGGTGTCCTTGGGAGTACAGCCATTTCATCGAGTCACGAACAATCCGGCTCCGCACCGCAACCTCGGCTGGCGTCGGTATCATTCGTCGGTTACCTGCTGATGACGTTCCTGACAGCCGTGAACGACAGCATGTTTCGATGGCTGATCGTTCCAGTTGGCAAAGCTCAGTTTTGCACAGACTATGGCTGGACTGCGGAACGAGCGGACGCGTTTGTCCTGTCGATGGGTCTGGGCGTCTTCATGCTGCCGTTTGTGGTGTTTGCTCCCTGGGCAGGATGGGCAGCCGACCGATTTAGCAAACGCGTTTCGATTCTGTGGCTGAAGGTCGCAGAGATTCTGCTGGTTACCCTTGGCATCTGGTCCATTCAGCTGGCCAGTGTTCCGTTGATGTTCTTCCTGTTGTTCCTCGTGGGAGCTCAGGCCGCGTTCATTGGAACAGCTAAGCTTGGCATCATCCCGGAGATCGTACGCCGTTCAGATATCTCCGCAGCCAATGGATGGTCCGGCCTGGCGACACTTGTCGGCGTGATTCTTGGAACGGTTGCCGGATACTCACTGGCCGACATGACTCAGACAAACCGTTCCACGGGACTCGCCATGTCGGCGCTTGCTTTGATTGGCTGTGCCGCGGCAGGAACGGTCGGAGCATGGCTGACAGCGTCGGTCCCCGTTGCCAATCCAGGGACCAGATTTCAGTGGAACCTTTTCTCCGATTCTCTGCGCGATATTGCACTTGTGATTCGAGACAGAGCGATCCTTCGCGTGACTCTTGGGCTGGTCTTCTTCTGGGGCCTGGCCGCGATGGCTCAAATGACGATTGACGTTTTCGTGAATCGCGAACTTGCGGACAACCTGAAACATGTGAATCCCAGCCCGTTCATGGCGATGCTTGTGATCGGAGTCGGAGCCGGAAGTTTGCTGGCCGGTGTCTGGTCGAACGGCCGAGTCGAACTGGGCATGGTTCCGTTCGGAACACTGCTGATGGGCCTGGCGTGTATCTTTTTGTACTTCATGAGCGATTCACCGATCATGGCCGGGGCCATGCTGGGCGTGATCGGGCTTGGCGGCGGACTCTTTAACGTTCCGCTGCTGGCGTATATTCAGGAGCGAAGTCCTCACGACAAACTGGGAGCCATTCTGGCGGCGGGTCAGCAGATGACGGCCATCGGGATGCTGTTTGTGTCAGGGCTGTTCTGGTTTCTGCGTTCGCCACTGAAGCTGGAAGCGTCGCAGATCTTCTTGATTTCCGGGCTCGGCATCATTCCGATTGTGGTCTACGTGGTCTGGGTTCTGCCGCAGGCCACGATTCGCTTTTTTGTCTGGCTTCTGAGTCGCTTTGTTTATCGAGTTCGCACTTACGGCATTGAGAACATCCCGGAACAGGGCCCGGCGCTGCTCGTGGCGAATCATGTTTCGTGGATTGACGGCGTTTTGATTCTTCTGGCCAGTTCGAGACCCATTCGAATGGTCGCCTATGCGGATTACGTTCAGGGGCGATTCGTCCGCTGGCTGTCGAATCTGTTTGGCATCATTCCGATTCGAAGTGGTGACGGGCCGCGAGCGTTGATTCAGTCCCTGAACACGGCGAGCGATGCTCTGCGAAAAGGTCAGCTTGTTTGCATTTTTGCAGAAGGCAAAATCACCCGAACGGGCCAGCTGCTGAAGTTCGAACGCGGAATGCTGAAGATCCTGAAGGATACGGACGCTCCGGTCGTTCCTGTTTGCCTCGATGAGCTCTGGGGAAGTATCTTCAGCTATGAGGGTGGACGTTTCATCTGGAAGAAGCCAAAACACTGGCCTTATCCGGTTACGATCTCGTTTGGTCGACCAATACCCCACGTTGACAATGTTGACATCGTTCGACAGGCCGTACTTGAGCTGAGTGCTCAATCGGTTCTGCTCCGAAAGGAACGCAGCATGATTCCTGCACGTCGTTTTATTCGCCAGTGCCGTCTCGCATGGAAGCGCCGCAAAGTTGCGGACTCTTCGGGTAAAGAACTGACCGGCGGACGGCTGCTGATTGGATCGCTTGCGTTCCGTCGCCTGCTGGTCAACCGCCTGCTGAAGCCGGATGTCCAGTATGTCGGCCTTCTGCTTCCTCCGTCAGTCGGCGGCGTGCTCGCAAACACTGCGCTGACGCTGGCGGGCAAGGTCACCGTCAATCTGAACTACACGCTGACCGATGATCTGGTCAACTATTGTATTCGCGAAGCCGGAATCAAACAGGTTCTGACCAGTCGAGCCTTCCTGGAGAAAAAGCCCATGAAGCTCGATGCAGAACTCATTTACCTCGAAGAGCTGAAGCCGCAGATTACCAAACTGGACGAGATCATTTCGGCATTCCAGGCGAAGTGTGTTCCGCTCGGTCTGCTCTCGAAGATGCTGGGGCTTGGACGAGTACGCCCGGATGATCCACTCACTGTGATCTTCACGTCAGGCTCAACCGGCGAGCCCAAGGGAGTCGTGTTGTCTCAGCACAACATCACGTCCAACGTTGATGCGGTGAATCAGCTGATGCAACTGCATGGCGGAGATACTCTGCTGGGTGTTCTGCCGTTCTTTCATTCGTTCGGCTTTACAGTCACGATGTGGCTGCCGCTGAATGCCGAGCCAGGCGCGGTGTACCATTACAATCCCCTGGACGCTCGTACCGTCGGATCGCTGACGGAAAAGTACGGCTGCACGATCATAGCCGCCACACCGACGTTCCTGCGAACGTACATGAAGCGTTGTACGACCGAAGAATTCAAGACCATGAATCTGGTCATCGTCGGTGCCGAAAAGATGCCGGACGATCTGCGAGAAGCTTTCAGGGAGAAATTTGGCTTCGAACCGACTGAAGGGTATGGCACAACAGAAATGTCGCCAGTGGCGGCGTTCAATATTCCGAACTCCCGAATGGGCAAAGATGCTGTTCGTGACTCAGGAACTCGCCATGGAACTGTGGGGCGAGTCATTCCGGGTGTTGCGGCGGCTGTGTTTGACCCGGAAACCGGTGCAATGCTCGGGGCCAATAAAGAAGGCCTGCTCAAGATCAAGGGCCCCAACATCATGCTGGGCTACCTGAACCGGCCGGACAAGACCGCCGAATCCATTCAGGATGGCTGGTACAACAGCGGCGATATGGCCGTCATCGACGACGATGGGTTCATTCGCATCACGGGTCGTATGAGCCGATTCTCCAAGATCGGCGGTGAGATGGTGCCTCACATCCTGGTTGAGCAGGCAATCGCCAAAATTCTGGAAGACGAGATGGCAGACGACGCCTCCATCCTGTGTGCGGTCACAGCCGTCCCGGATGAGAAGAAAGGCGAGCGATTGATCGTCCTCCATCGTCCCATGAAGAAGTCCATCAAGGAAATCCTGGACCGTCTTCAGGCCGCCGGGCTGCCGAACCTGTTCATTCCGTCCACGGATGGTTTCATCGAAGTGGACCAGATTCCTTTGCTGGGTACCGGGAAGCTTGATCTTCGAGGAATCAAAGACCTCGCTCTGCAGAAGACCGGGAAGTAACATCCTTCCTTCACACCGTCTTCGGAAGATCATGGATATCGTGTTATGAAGTTTGCTCTGGTCATTCCCGATGGAGTTGCAGACGAACCCCAGGCAAGTCTGAACGGAAAGACGCCGCTCGAAGCCGCACAGATTCCGAACATGGATGAGATCGCGGCGCTGGGGATCGTCGGGCAGACAGATAACGTACCGGCGTCAATGCCGTCCGGCAGCGATGTGGGCACGATGAGTCTTTTCGGTTATAGCCCTCTGGAATTCCACACCGGCCGCGCGCCGCTGGAAGCAGCCGCTCAGGGCATTGAGCTTCAGCCCGGCGACTGGGCTGTTCGCTGCAATCTCGTCAATGTTACCGACGAACGAATGACCAGTTTCACCGCAGGTCAGTATCCCAGCGAGGCGGCGAAGGAACTGCTGACATTACTTCAGCGTCAGCAATGCGGTGATACTCACTGGAAGTTTCACGCGGGTGTCAGCTATCGCAACCTGCTCATCTATCGTTCACGCGGCGTGGCGGCTCCGTTCAAAAAAGAAACACAGTCAACTCCACCGCACGATATCACCGACCAGGAGATTGCGGCGTATCTGCCATCCGGTCCAGGGTCAGACGTCCTTCGCGAACTGATGAATGAAAGTCGCCCGTTGTTTGCTGAGGCGACCGTGAATCAGGAACGAGTTCGCTCAGGTCAACTGCCTGCCACGCAGATCTGGCTGTGGGGCCTTGGACAACGTCCGGCCTTTGTTCCGTTTGAACAGCGATTCGGCGTTCGAGGTGCGGTGATTACAGCCGTGGATCTTCTTCGAGGAATCGGAAGACTGCTGGGCTGGCAGGTTGTGGAAGTTCCGGGAGCCACCGGTTATCTCGATACGGACTATGCGGCAAAAGGACGATACGCGATCGAAACGCTGTCTCGGCCGGATGTCGATTTTATTGTCGTTCACGTGGAGGCCACTGATGAGGCTTCGCATGAAGGCGGAGTTCACGAGAAGGTGCATGCCGTGGAGCAGATTGACCGGCATATCGTCGGCCCTCTGCATCGCTGGCTGAAGTCTCAGGGCGATTACCGGATTTTGGTTTGCCCGGATCATCCTACGTTCCTCCGGACACGGACGCATAGTCATGGCTTTTGCCCATTTGCGATGTGCGGAGCCGGTGTGAATCGGAGCGGTGCCACCGGGTACGGGGAAACCGCGGCAGCATTGAGCGGTCGAGTTTTCGCTGCTGGCTGGGACCTGATGGGGCATTTCCTGGCACGGTAGAGAATGGCCTGACGACCCAGCCCCTCTGATTGTGACGATTATTCGGCGGCAAACGGCCGTGAACGGGATGGTCGCGGCAATTGACCATGTCAGTTTGGATTTCCGCCTGCCCCAGCCACTCACAAACCGCCATTCGCCGGATATGGCTGACACGGAAGATGTCCTGAGTCGGAGGACAGTACCGTTCCGGAGGCTGAACGAGCGCGAAACTGCCGATTTATTGGGTTCCGGGGGTTCTGATTCTGGACGTGAATCGATCAACCTGTCATGTTTATGAGATTTTCCGGAGTCTGAAAGGGGACTTTTGCGTCTCCTGAAGACGATGAATGGGCCAGGAAAGGCCCTTGGTAGGTCCGGGATGCCGAGTGAAACAGCTGACTTTTCATGGATTTGGCGTTATCGGATCGTGAGAAAGAACAGAGACATCGACGTCTCCCTGTTTTGGTGAGTCCTATGCCTGTTGTTGACCGCAACAAAAGACGAACAAGTGGCCACACTGTCAGCCAGATGATCCGGGCCACTTTGCTCATTCCTTTCACCCTGCTGACGACCGCAACCTTCGGTCAGGACCCCGCTGCACCTGCGTCACCAGCGCCGGCTCCGGCGGCACCTGCAGCGACGGTACCGACACCAGCGCCGCAGGACGGAGCTGCGGCTCCTCAGGAAAACCCAGCGACGCCAGTTCAGCCGGCCGCAGTTCAGCCGGCCGCTGCACCTCAGAACGGCGCGGATCCCTGCCTGCAGAGCATTCTGGAGGAACAACAGAAGACTCGACTGCTGCGAGAAATGCGGCAGCCTCTTCCCTACCCCAACAAAGATGAAGCGACTCGACTGAAGCGAGCATTCACGCCGCTTCTGAAAGCAGGCTTTACAAACGCTGCTGATACAAAGACGGCTCAGGATTATTTGTCGTGGCTGTTGCTGCGAGCCACCGATCCGGAGTTTGTTTCGAATCCGGACAATGTGCAGCAGTTGTTGAAAGACATCGAATCTGATGCGTTGAATTCGGGCAAAGATCTCGGAAACGCCGAACGCCGCCTGCCGGTGCGCAAGAAGTTCTGTGCAGAGGTTCTGACCATCACGAAGAAGATGCTTGAAAACAGCCTTGATGCCCGAATCACGGCTGTGAATGTCATCAAATTTCTTCACGAAGTCCCGGCTGTCACGGCGGGACCTGCGGCGAGAATCTACGGCGATGCACTCACAGCCCTGCTGGATGTGGTTTCGTCCAAGGACCAGCCGGATTCTGTAAAGGTCTGTGCCGCCAACTCACTTCGGTATGTGCTTCGTAATTGTGATGTTTCCGAGCAGGATCAGTTTCGAATTTGTGATGCGATCGGTGCCGAACTCGCTCGCACGTGTACGCAGAGCGGTTATCAGCAGTCTCTCCTGGAAACTCTGCTGGAGATCAAGAAGCCTCGCAAGACCATTGGCGTTGCCGAACCGACCGTCATGAAGCACTTCGTTTCGATTGTCGAAGACAAGTCTCGCCCGGTGGAAGTCCGATGCCTTGCGGCATTCGGTATCGGTCAGGGAGCCTATGACACATCGATGAAGCTGGAACCGCTCGCCTGGAAGATCGCGCAGCTGGCCGGCGACGTGGCGATTGAATTCAACAAATCCCCGGGCGACGCGAAGTGGCCATGGTGCGGAGCCTGTCTGATCTTTGCGTTTCGTCACACAAATCAGGCCGATGCAACCGCTCCTGTCGCAGAACGAAAAGGCCTGATGAACCGCGCGGCTCAGTCAACTGCTGTCACGTCGGTTGTTCCCAACGTTCAGGTGGTGGGTGTGAAGCTGATCGAAAACAGTGCAAAGTTCAGTGCTCAGGAACTGCAGCCACTGGCACAGTGGATCAACGCCAATAAACCAGCCAACCTGGCCTGGGACACCAGCGCACCTCCGGTCAAACCGTAACCCACCGTGTGGTGTTTAGGGTCTCGCGCCGGTAAGATCTTCCTCGATAATCTCCGGCGGCAGAGTACTCAGAAGAAAACTGACTCGACGTGAACCCAGAAAGAGGGTCGCGTGTGCCGGGTCTGTGATTTCCACGGCACTTCCGGTCAGAGAAGAGTTTGCGGCACGCAGCAGAGCCTTTACAACAGCTGGGTGACGGGACACTTCCTGTCCAAAGCGAACGACGCTCACATCCTGGGCTTCCAGCATCTCCAGAAGGTAGTTGAGTTCACTGCGCATGACCTTAACTGGACGTGGCTTCCGAAATAGCCCTCCACCAGTTTCTGTTGTATTGACCACGGTTCCGTCTCCTGCTTACTGCAGATATGTCAGCAGATTTGGGGCAAGCAACTTCGATACAGCCGCCATGGTGAACTGCTGCAGATTGTTCAGTTCCTGAAGCCTCAGCACCGCTTCACTGATGTCGGCTGAAACGGTGTCACTGTAGTCAGACTTCTCCGCCAGTTTCAGATCCCCTGTTCGAGTCTGCAGACGTTCCATCTGTTCCATGCTGACAGACTGAACCCCGACCATATCCAGCAGGTGATCCTGGACCAGTTCCACATCGCTCAGCCGACGGTTCAGTGACTCCGCTCGTGCCGACGTTTCAAGGTTTCGCGAATTCAGCAGGTCTTCTCGAAGCTGATGAACGATCGAGAAGATGTCGGACGTACCGGGAAACTCCAGCTCGTCAGTTCCCGCCATGCGCGTCCCGGATGTGTTCAGATTCACAAGTGTGCCATCGCGAGAATCCACGACCTGCTGGTTGGCAGAGAAGGTAATGGCGGTCGAAGTCGCTCCACCGTCAATCGACAGCGTGCCATCAGCCGTCAGATCCACGGTCCCACTAAAGCCAGGAGTGATGGCGGTCGTGTTGACGTAGACCTTCTCTCCGTCCGGCCCGGTCACAAGAAGGTCGGTGTCAGTACCTGAAAACGCCACAGCCGCACCGCCATTCAGAGAAATCGTTCCGGAGGCTCCAGTGCCGCTTGTGTCATTAATCACCAGCTGATGAGTTCCAGCGGCACCGAGAATGGTGTCCGACGCAGCCGAAGAGGCTCCTGCTGAAACGCCCGAACCAGGTGCGAAGGTCGTGAGCGTATGACGAATCTGAAGTGATCGCTGACCGCGAGCCGTGTCGGTACCCGCTCCGACGGCAGTGCCGCTTCTTCCGGTGATGACTGTTGCCTGGCGATCGAGCGGCTGAAAGATCTCATCACCCGGAATCATGGCGTGGCGAGGATCTTCACCAGGAAGAAGCAACTGAGTCTCGGCAGACGTCCCGGCATACGGAGACAGGCCGGAGGTTCCACTGACATCAGGGAACGGAAGCACATTCGCCGACGTTCCGCTGAAAAGGTATCCGGATTCATCTCGCGAATTTGCAACACTTGCCAGCTGCTCGGCAATGCCGTCCAGTTCCCGAACCAGAACTTTGACCTCGGAGTCATCAGTGGTCTGAGGAGCCTGGAGAGCAATTTCGCGAACTCGCGTCATCAGGGAGTTTGCTTCACGCAGCTGAACATGAGCCTGTTCCAGCCGCGATTTCACATGCTGGATTGACGTTTCATGTGCCTCCAGCCGGTCAACTCGATCCTTTTGAATCAGACTTCTGCGCATCCCCGCCGGATCATCAGCTGGCCTCTGGATTTTCAGACCGCTGCTGATCTGCTGCTGTACGCGATACAGGTCGGAAGTCTGCTTCGCCAGATACATCCGGGAAAGATCAGCCATCTGACTTTGTGTCACACGATAGAACATGAATCAGACTTTCGGTGAAACGACCTATCTCGCAAGGTTGAATAACTCTTCCAGCATCTGATCCGCAGTACTCATGTACCTCGCCGCTGCCTGATAGGCTCGCTCCGCCTGCATCATGGCCAGTACTTCCTGATTGATGTCGACACCGGAGATTGCATTTCGATCTGCCTCAAGACGTGTCTGGAATCCGGACAGCTGCTCATTCTGGCTCTCGGCGGCCTGAACCTGCAGCCCGGATTCTGATGTGATGTCCGAAAGCTCTTCCACGAATGTTCGTCCACCAAGACTCTCAAGCCGCAGATCGCGCAGGTTGGCGATCGCGGAGACATTCAGCCCTTCGCCCGGAAAACCGGTTGATGTGGTGGCAAGTCTCTCCGGATGATCTTTGAGTTCATCACGGATGCTGAACGCCTGCGGCTCAGAGCCTTCGAACAGCGAATTGATTCCAAGAGCGGAGAGGATGCCTGTTTCGTCCGGCTCCGCTGTCACCGACAGTGAAAAGGTATCTGCGGCGTTGACCGTTCCGCTGCCAAGTGACAACGACACACCATCGCGAAGCGCAAATTCGGTTCCGGCTTCATATCCCGCACCGACGTTCTGGACGGCGATGACTTGCCCTGCCTGATCCCGAATCGTTGCCGTCAGCCCCTCAGTCACGCCGATCGTCCCGGCCCCTGAGAATGTCACATTCCACGCATCGTTGACTTCCCCGGTGTAAAGCCCCGAAAAAAGTGGTGCACTGGTGCCCGTCATTGACGTCAGGATCGGCACATTGTCAGGTCTTCCGGCGAAGTCGATGGAGTATGGGCCTTCGGCGGAAATCATCAGCGTCTTGCGAACCGTATCCACTGTTCCAACGACACCGGTCAGCGCCGAGAGCTTTGCGGCCACGTCATTGAGCGAATCATTGTTGATGTCGATGTTGATTTTCTCGGTTCGCCGATTGCCCGTCGCATCTTCCGTGACCGTGATGTACAGATCACCGCTTTGAATCGGGAATTCCGGGTTCGCATACTTCAATGCCACATCCACATCTTCAACCGCGCGGCTGCCCAGAAGAACTGAATAAGGTCCCTGGTCCGACATCCCTTCCGCGTGCTGCTGATCAACTTCCCGAACAATCTGCCGGGAGAGTTCATTCAGGCGATTCTGAAACTCCGGGATCGTCTCATTGAGTGCCGTCAGCAGCGACGAGAGTTTTCCGGAGCTCAGTGAAATGGGAGACGTCAGGCTGTCGAGCGTGACGCCGCTGGTTCCGTCACGAAAATCTCTGGCTCGAAACTGCACGGGCACGGAGCCTACGACGACCGCTCCTCCGGCCACCATAATCTGCTCACGCCCAAGATCCATGGTCTGCGAATCCGCTTCGATCAGTGACGACAATTCCGTCAGCAGCTGATCACGTCGGTCCAGCAGGTCATTTGGCTCACTTCCCGTTGTTCGCAGCTGGAAGATCTTGGAGTTCAGTTCTGCCAGATCGTTCAGGTGCTGATTGACTTCGGCAACGCCATCGCTCAGCTCAAGCCGAAGATCCTGCTTCAAGGCATCCAGCTTCGCAGACATGCCGTTGAATGCATCGACGAGCTCCGATGCTGACGACAGAAACTCTTCGCGAACCGTCAGGTCCTGCGGAGCATTGGCCATCTTTTGAACACGGTCGAAGAAGTTGGACAGCGTGGTATGAATAGACGCGTCACCAGGCGTCAAAAGAGTTTCAATTCGCTGAGCCACTGCGAGGGACTTTTCGGTGGCACCAAGTTCCGTGGCGTTTCGCAGCAGGGCGGTTTCGACCGCAGAATCTCGCAAACGGGTGATTCTGGTGACGTCAACACCGGTGCCGATGTGCAGATTGTCATCGCGCAGAGGAAAACGGCCGGCAAGCTCCACACGCTGACGGTGGTATCCCGGAGTCGAAGCATTGGCCAGATTGTTCCCCAGAACAGACAACGTCTGTTGCTGAGTCTTCAGGGCCGAAAGTCCGATATCAAAAGCCTTCATCGTCGCAATCCGTCACGAACGAGTGCCAAACTGAAGAGAGGCCGGGTTCAGCTGCCGCTGTCCACTGGCATCGTAACGATCTGAACTGGTTGTTCCTGGCAGCGCATCAATGATTTCGTAATGAATGCGGCGGGTTTCAGCCACAATCCACGCAACCGCCTGTGTCTGTGCCTGAACCTGACGAACCAGCCGCCTGAGTCGAGCGCGTGCTGACAACAGCGATCGTCGCGCCGGATCGGTGGTGTAAGGAATCAGCGCCGACAGACTGAGGTCGGCTTCTGGAATCCCGGTGGTGCGTGCAAGTGACTGTATCACTCGCTGACGATTCTGAGTCAGCAGCGCGATGTGCTGCATGGACTGGTCAATTCGCAGTCGAATCTCCCGCTGACGCGTGTCGCTCTCGGAAAGCAACGGC
This sequence comes from uncultured Chitinophaga sp., assembly GCA_964538835.1. Lineage (GTDB taxonomy): Bacteria > Planctomycetota > Planctomycetia > Planctomycetales > Planctomycetaceae > SXXK01. The sequence continues at coordinate 25,109 of CAZIGZ010000047.1, forward strand.
ATATCCTGAAGGAGTCGCAGAATGTTGCGAAGCGAAACCTCCTCCGCATCAATGTGAGCCAGTAGAGGACGCAGTTGTTCAGGGGCCAACGGTGAGCTGGCCGATGCCGGCACGAGACTGCTCATTTCGATACTCCTCTATCCCCTGCTGAATCTTCCCTGATCCTGCGTGGCTGCCAGCGAATTCTTCGAGCTGCTTCAGACCTGCGGCCGACTCAAACAGCCGATTCAGTCCAATGTCTGTCGAAGCCGCCAGATGATCGCCCATGTACATATCGAACATGCCGCCCATCGTGTCGCTGTGATCACCGGGGAAAAACCCGTCCCCCGAGTCTGACTGGCGAAGCTCCTTAATCATCATCGACAGAAAGAGGCTTTCGAATTTTTCGATCGCCTCTCGCGCCTTTTCGGATTTGGAAGATTCCGCAGACGGACGGTCTGTTTTGACATTCTTTTCCTCGCCGGCCAGCGAAAGCGGAAAAGCGGTGGGGTTTTCAGTGATGAACATTCGCTGCTCCTGTTATTTCAGTTCCAGTTCCGCGTGCAGCGCTCCGGCTTCTTTCAATGCCTGAAAGATCGAACTCAGGTCACGCGGACTGACGCCCAGTGCATTGAGTGACGCAGCCAGTTCGGCCACTGTTGAGTTTTCTTCCATCACACTGATCGCTGCGCCTTGTTCATCGACATCGATGGAGGTGCGAGGAACCGTTGTCGTTTCCCCATTGCTGAAGGGATTGGGCTGAGAAACTTCGGGCGTTTCCACGGTGCTGACCACGAGATTTCCGTGCGTAATCGCCGCTTTGGAAATCTTGACGTTGTGACCAATGACAATCGTCCCCGTTCGCTCATTGATAATCACTCTGGCGACAGTCCCTGGTTCGACAAGCAGCTCTCGACATTCGCTGATGAATCGGTTCGGAGTGGCGATCGCATTGGAAGGCAGACGAACAATCACACAGGCCGGGTCCTGAACAACGGCTGATCCGGGAGCATACATGTTGATGGCTTCGGAAATGCGATCTGCCGTGGCATACTCGGGCTGATTCAGCAGCAGCCGAAAGCAGTCATTCTCGATTGTCGTGGTCTTCACTTCCTTCTCAACCGTCGCTCCGTTCGGAATGCGGCCGGAAGTTGGATGATTCTTCACGACCTTTGCTGCAGTCCCTCCGAAATCACCGCCGTTCAGAGAAACCGGTCCCGACGCAAGAGCGTAGACTTCACCGTCAATCCCCATGAGTTCGCTTGTGATCAGCGTACCACCCGCCAGACTGTTGGCGTTATCAAACGTTGATACGGTGACATCGATTCGCTGCCCCTCTTTCACATAAGGCGAAAGCTGAGCCTGAACCATCACCACCGACATGTTGTTGGTCTTTTCCTGCGATCTCTGAATGTTCTCTCGAAGAATCGGGTCCGCTCGATTCCCAAGTTTCTGCAGAACGTTCAAAGCAAACTGCTTGGTCGTTGGACTTGTTCCACCAGTGTTCGCAAGCCCGACGACAAGACCAAATCCAGTGAGCTTGTTGACGTGTTCGCCACCCAAAGTCGTGATGTCGCGAATGCGCACCTGAACCTGGGCGAAAACGCTCTCCTGCCAGAGCAGCAGAGATGTGGTCAGCAGAAAAAGACCTGCTGTGCGTGTCATGGACGGATTACTCCAGGCACTCAACGATGTTGACAGGTTAACCAAACGGCGAATGACAATGTCGCACTGATCTCAGAATGGCCACAGCTTGTTAGCGGCCTTGCTGAACCACCCTTGACGCACGAATCGGCGTGACGGGCCGTCGCCTTCATACACGGTTCGAAGATCGGCGACGTACTTGGAGTGGATTTTATTGTCCGGTCCAATGTCGATCGGTCTCACGACGCCGGACAGGGCGAGTGTTCGCTCTTCACCGGCAATCATCATGCTTCTGCGTCCCGAGATCACCATGTTGCCATTCGGCAGGACGTCCACCACAGTGACCGTCATATTGTCGGTGTATTCTCGTGAGTCCTTGTAAGACGCGTTGCCGCTAAAGCTTCTGGCAGACTGAGCACTGATGTCTCCTGTTGCAGCTGACGGCTTGTTCAGAAGACCACCGGACGATGACGCAGTGTAATCTCCATTCACTGACATCGCACTCTGCTTGGACATATCCTTGTCCTCGCTGTTGTCGACCTCACTCTGCTCGTTGATCACAACAGTCAGCAGATCGCCAACGTTGCGTGCCTTGGAGTCCTGAACCAGGTGTGTAATTCTCGAATCCCTCTTTTTCCAGAGGGAATCCGCGCGAAGCAGCGACACTGAAAGCAAAGCCATCGAAGCGCCGGTCAGATTCAGCCATGTTCTTCGATTCATTATCTGAACTCCTGTGCGTTTTCTGAACTCATGTATGTGCGGACCACAACTCGCCCGTATCCGACAACCTCGCCAACAATGGTCTCTCCCGTCTGACGATTGCGCAGGCGGATGGATTCTCCGACAGCACCATCCTGCAGTGCTTCAGCATCTCGCAGAGACACTTTCAGGCGTCCTGCTCTGACCGTCGCGGCAACGAAACTGCCTTTCTTGACGACGATCTGCCCGCCAGTGGCGCTGGTCTTGATGTCTTTCATCTGAATCACAGACCCCGCCGGAACGCCGAATCGAACAGACCGGCCAACAACCTGATCGCTGGTCAGCTGATCAACGGGCTTGTCCAGGTACTGCGTCTCAAAGGCAACCTGCTGAAACGTGACTGGCTGATCGCGTGTCAGAGACACAACGGCTTTGGCAACACGGTAACGACGTCGGACATCACAAGTGACAGGTACCGTTTTCTTCAAATCATCGCCGTCCCAGATCTGAACCTGCATCGGCACGAGACCAAGACCATTTCTCTGGGGTTGAACTTCAACTCGAGGTTCCGTCAGTTCCTTTAGTGGTTCGCCAAGCCCTTGAACAACGGGATTCCTGAGGTTGACTCGAAGATCAGCGGATTCCAGATTCATCAGCTCAGACATCGCTTTGAGTGCCGCCTGTTCGATGTCTGAATCCGTCACCGCCTTGACTTCGACATACTTCGCCGTCAGCGATGGTGGTCCCTTCAGAGCAAATTCCCCTGTGGAATATCCGGCAAACAGCAGCCGGCTGCGGATCTGCCGCTGAGTGAATGTGATTGAGTCGGCCCCTTGTGGCACATTCGGCATCGGCAGCGCTTCCAGACTCGTTCGCATCTGCAGGTCCCTGCACTTGATCGTGGCAATGTCGCCAAGGCAGGGGCTGACCGTCGTCAGTTTGGGCGAGCCCTTTAGTTCAATCTGAATCTCCTGCGCGCCGATCATCGGCAAGTGCCCGAAGACCAGACACAGCACTACGGCGAAGAGAGGGAATCTAATCATCATTACCTCATCACATCGACAGAGGTTGACAGCATTTCGTCGCCCGCCCGAATGGCACGGGAGTTGAACTCGTAGGCTCGTTGAGCACTGATCAGTGCGATGAGCTCCTGCACAATCTCAACGTTCGAAAGTTCCAGGGCACCGGACCGAAGGATGCCGTATCCTTGCGTTCCCGGCGTATTCAGCTGAGCATTTCCGGACGCCACCGTTGACGCGTAAAGATTGCTGCCTTCACTGGAAAGACCGGAGGGATTCAGAAATGTGGCAATCTGAATCTGCCCCAGCTCCTGTGGCTGCTGGTCTGAATTGGATGCTCCGCCCTGAACAGTACCATCCGGCCCAATTGTGATTCGATTCATGTCCACACCGGCTGGTACCGTGATCGGCGGAGTCAAAGGAAAGCCGTCCGCATTCACCAGCTGGCCATTGCTGTCGATCTTGAAGTTTCCGGCTCGTGTGTAGCGGATTTCGCCGTTCGGAATCGTGACCTGAAAGAACCCGTCTCCTTCGATCGCCACATCAAGCGTGTTGTCGGTCTGCTCGACGTTCCCCGGTGTAAAGTGCTTTGTCGTGGCAACAACTCGAACCCCGTGTCCGATCTGAAGTCCGGTTGGTGAAACCTGTCCGGTTGAGACAGCCGTTCCCGGTGCTCGAAGATTGGTGTAAACCAGATCGGCAAAGTCGACTCGGCTCCGTTTGAAGCCAGCCGTGTTGACGTTGGCCAGGTTGTTCGCCGTATTGTCAATCAGCTTTTCCTGAGCCTTCATCCCCGTCGCACTTGTATACAATGCGCTCAACATCCGTTTGTTCCTCCCTGAACAATGTTCATCGCTGCGTCCGCTCAAGGTGCGGCCTTGAACCTGCAGCGATGTATCCCCCCAAACCTCCTGACTCCTGCTGACCGCCCTGTCAGCAGCCCACAATTACAGTCCAATTCTCTTTTGAACGGATTCCGAAATTGTGGTCATTGCCTTTTGAGCCGCTTCGAAGTGGCGACTGGCATCCACGAGATTAATCATCTCGTCAATCGACGTAGTATTGGAAAGCTCAAGGCTGCCCTGTTCGATGACAGCGATCGATGGCTTCGTCTGCGCTCCAAAAGGAGCGGAAAACAAAGACGGTCCCTGAAGCGTCAGAGCCTGCTGATCAGTGAACGCCGTCAAAGCAATCTGGCCAAACTCCACACCATTGAATGACAGGAGTCCTGTTGATGAAACCTGGATTGTCTCCGCCGTCGCGCCGTCAGGAATCCTGATCGGTCCATACTGGCCAAGCACTGGCATATTGTCACTGTTGACCAGCTGCTGATCCGGGTTGATGTGGAAGGATCCGTTGCGCGTATACAGTGTCTCGTTCGGCCCCTGGACAGAAAAAAAGCCTTCGCCACTCAGAGACAAATCCAGACGACGGCCAGTCGCACTGATGGGGCCCTGAGAAAAGTCGTAGACCACCGGACGCGTCGCGGTGCCAAGCAGCTTTGAAGAATAGACCCCGTCAGCAGGAAAACTGACCGGCGGTACTTCATTATCAAAAGTCGACTGTGTCACCACTCCACGACGATAGGCCGTCGTGTTGATGTTCGCCAGATTCTGCGACGCGACCTCGTGTCGTCTCATCGCGGAGTCCATCGCAGTGGCGGAACTATACAGCCCCGTGATCATGTCTCAGACCCTCATTCCGTTGAAGGTAGTTTCTTCCGAGCTTCCCTGCATCGCCCCGGGAACTTTTCAATGTGTCGAAACAAAGCGGCACCATCCGTGTTCAACAGGGACACTCTGTCACGGGCGGCAGAATGCAAATGGCAGACCGAACTCTGTCAGAAACTCCGATCACGCGGAATTGTCAAGATTTGCCGACTATTCCGCGTCTTCCGGTTCGGCAGACTTTTCAGGAGCCTGAAGACAGGGCTCCGGTACGGGAAAACAGTTCCTGCAGAGGCGGAAAAATTTTCCTCACAAGTGCGACGATTGCTTTCAGCTCCCAACGCAAAAATCCCCGTGAGCCATTCCATGAAAACATGGACTGCACACGGGGATCTGAAGGGTTTTTCAATCGTGTCTCTGACGGAGCACTCAGGCCTGAGGATCCATCGGGGCCGTTGGCATTGGAGCGGCAGGTGGCAGGGGTTGATTCTGCGGAACCGGCTTGATCTCGTGATGTTCGTGGTGATGATGGTCGGCTGGCGGAATCGGTTGCGGGTTCAGGTGTCGGTGCTCTTCAATCACTGGCACAGCTGGAACCGCCGGGGGGCAGTCATTGCATGCTGGCGTTGTGATGACTGGTGTACTCAGAGGAGTTTCAGTCACTCGTACATTCTGAACACCAGTCTCGACATCATAGGAACCGGACGACTGATGAATGCTGACGGCTCCGCAGCTTCCTCCACAACTGGCTTTGCCGCACGTACCACATGGAGCAGCCACTGCAGCCGACTGGCAGCTGTTGCATGAACCGCAGTTACCACAGGCACTTGCGACTCCCTGATTGCAGCAACCAACAATCTCAGTTTTGAAGGCGGCGGCTCCGGCTTCACAGTTCAGATAAGACGAACCGGCGGTCCATGCACAGCACCGCCCCACGAGGCCCGGCTTCTGGTGGCCAGAGAACGCGTATGACTGATCAAGTGCGCCGATAGCACCAGCGACGTCTTTCAGTTCCTCATTCACAGACTTCTGCAGGCAGGTCAGTCCGGTAATCAGTCCAATCACCAGGATCGATCCAATAATCACAATCTCAGTAGACAGAATGACTCCGTACTCATCCTGCCGAAGAGCCTTCAGCAGATTCAACATTGAAGTAACTCCAGTTCATCACTAACGAGGGAGAAGATCACAGCGACTTGCTGCGCAGTTCGTAAAGGGGATTCCGCGGTTGCGGTTTTCAAAGCGACCTGTGACGGTCGAGTTGATTTCGTCTGGAGCGGGCGATCAGCCCATGGATGGCGATCTGCGGCCGGTTCCGGTGATCTCATAAAAGTCGTTCGATCAGGGCAAAGCTTCACCCGAGGCGAGAAAGGGGCCTGATGCCCCTTCTCGCGCCGGACGAACTCAACAGCCGACTCCTGTCAGCTGCAGGGCGGTTTCTCAGGCCGCCGTTTCCCTCTCTCGCTGCGAACGAAACCAGTCGCGTTTCGTAAGGAATGTCTCTCTCGGATCGGGGCATCGAGCACGTTGGTCGGGCGTCGAGCACCGCTCTCTCATTCCTTATCTTCACTGCAACCGTTCACGTCACAACATCTCATACCATTGGCAGAATCCGTGCCGTTGGCAGAATCGACACAAACGGAACAGGCAGAATTCCGCTGCAAACCTTTGCCAGCATGCGATTTGCGCAAAGGCCCATGAACTTTTCCGCAGCCGATCATTCCGAATGCGCGCAAAGAATCACTTGCGCCGGTGTTAACGATTCTGTTAATCGTAACGTACGCAATGGCTGTGACGATCAGGGCTGGCGGATCGATCGTCTATTGGTCTGGCAATCAGTTGCAGACAGGCAGGCAGGAATCGTGTCGAGGTCATCGCGTCTCGAGCGGGTTACTGATATTGTCCTGGCTGAAGGTGTGGCTCAGACACGCTGTCAGGAATTCGCCACACACGGTTTTGAGATCAAGCGATTGGATCTGCACTATGTCGAAGTGTCTTGTGACCGGAGGAGCTGGCTTCATCGGCAGTCATCTCACGGAACTGCTGTTGAAGCAGGGGCATCACGTTGTGGTGCTCGATAACCTGTCCACGGGACGCGATCACAATCTCGATGCAGTTCACAGCAACAACCGCCTTGAGATCCGCCATGGCTCCATTACCGACCCGCTGGCCCTGAGCGAAGCCGTGCACGGCGTCGATATGATCTTCCATCTTGCTGCCGCGGTCGGAGTCAAACTGGTAGCCGATGATCCGGTGCGGACCATCGAAACCAATATCTTCCCAACAGAGCAGCTGCTGCGGCTGGCCGTTCAGGGCAACGTCAAGAAGTTCTTCCTCGCGTCCACCAGCGAAGTGTATGGAAAGCACCCCGGCGAATCGTGGGTCGAAGACGATGACCTGCATCTCGGACCAACCAGCCGACCTCGCTGGGCTTATGGCTGTTCGAAAGCGATCGATGAATTTCTCGCGCTGGCTTACCATCGAAAGTATCAGCTCGGAGTGACCGTGGGACGATTCTTCAACGTCGTCGGTCCTCGTCAGGTCGGCAACTACGGGATGGTCGTGCCTCGCTTCGTTGAGGCTGCACTTCGAGGCGGACCGGTGCTTGTTTACGATGACGGTTCTCAGGTTCGCTGCTTCGCACATGTGGGCGAAATCGTGCAGTGCGTGGTCCAGCTGATGAACACACCCAGCGCTGAAGGACTCGTGTTCAACATTGGCAGTGATCAGCCCGTATCGATTCTGGACCTGGCAAGAAGAGTTATTGCGAAAACTGGCTCATCGGCCGAGGTCGAGTTTGTTCCTTACAACAAAGCATACAGCGAAGATTTTGAAGACGTTCAGCGCCGTGTCCCCAACGTCAATCGGCTGTTCCAGACCATCGGCCGAAAGCCAGTAATGCCCCTTGATGAGATTCTCGATGATATCATTCGATGGAAGCGTGAAACCGTGAGCCGCTGATCAGGCATTGTGGCTCTGCGTGCCGTTGGCTGGCGTCGGCTGTTTCGACGTCGTCAGCCTTCGTGCTGCCCGCCAATGTCAGTCGTCAGCTCTGTTTCTTTTCCAGTGATCGCCAGAGATACCATGACGCGATGCTGCGATAGGGACTCCATGCGACGGCGAGATCATCGTAATGTTTTCGAGGAGCTTCTTCCGGGATGTCATACAATCGGTCAACCGCGTTCCTCAGACCGAGATCATCCGGGGCAAACACGTCCAGGCGTCCCAGAGAAAAGATGAGATACATCTGAGCGGTCCAGCGTCCGATTCCCTTGACCTGAATCAGCTCTTCGATCGCTTCCTCGTCGCTGGCTCTGCGAATACGGCGAAAGCTGATCGATCCTTCGAGTGTGCAGCGAGTCACATCGCGCAGATAAGTCCTCTTTTGTGTCGAGATCCCGACCTTCTGCAGTTGATCATCCGTCAACGCATCCAGTGCCTCAGGTCGAATGCGCCTGCCCGGCAGCAGATCCTGAAGCCTGTTGCGAATCGTGGACGCAGCTGATGTCGAAATCTGTTGAGACAGGATCGATCGAACCAGAATCTCAAATCCCTGTTTCTGCGGCTTGAGAGTAAACGGCCCGACAAGTCGGATAACTTCCCCCAGAACCGGATCTGCCGTCTTCAGATAACGAATCCCTGCCCGAACTTCCTTTTCGTCAAACGACATATGTACTCCATGAGTCTCCAGGGCTCTTCGTGGCGGGCCGAAGCACCGATCCGGCAGCGAACGGGCGGCAGAACAGTGACTTCCGGCAGTCGGATGGGTACGATATGCCGTCGAGCAACACGAGGGAACTCGACCGTTCCCCGCGAGTTTCTGTTTTGCGGCTTTCGCACCGCATTCGATGTTGAGTATTCAGTCGTGGCTGATTTTCGTCGCAAACGTCGGCATCTGGGGCTACCCATCTGGAGCAGCGTGCTCCTGATGTCGGTCAACATCGCGCTGATGGCCATCCTGATCGTGCAACTGGCGCGTCAGAGTTCGTGGGTCAGTCTGATTCTTGGCTCGACGGCTCTGGCAATCAGTCTGTTCGGGATTTCGTTTTATTCATTCCTGACGATCAAAGAAATACAGTTGAATCGACGGCAGGCAAATTTCGTCGACAGCGTCACCCACGAACTGAAGACACCGATCGCCGCGCTACGCCTGTATCTGGAAACGCTCCTGATGAGCGAACCGGATGCGAAAGATCGCCGTGACTTCTATGAAACGATGAGTACCGAACTTGCCCGACTCGATCGATTGATCAATCAGCTTCTGGAAGTCGGGCGTCTTGATGCCATCGGACATCAGTCCGAACCCGAATCAATCAATCTCGAAGATCTCCTGCGTCAATGTGCGGCGGCAGCCTGCCTGCATCATAAGAAGGAGCTGAACGATGTCTTTCGATTCGAAGTGGCACCACTTGCTCTGACATCGCGACGCCTGCTGCTGGAGATGATCTTCGGCAACCTGCTGGACAACGCCGTGAAGTATGGAGGCAATCCGCCTCAGGTGACAGTTCACGCATTTTCTCGGGGAACAGATCGTGTCGTTGTCCGAGTACGTGACAATGGCCCAGGGGTACCGCCGGAAAATCGTCGCCGCATTTTTCAGATGTTCTTTCGTGGCAATGATGAACTTCAGCGAACCAAGACGGGAACGGGCCTGGGACTCTACATCGTTCGCACGCTCGTCAGTCTCCTCAAGGGAAAGGTGACTGTCACCGATGCAGAAGGTGGTCCTGGCAGCGTCTTTGAGGTGACTCTGCCGGGCCGTCAACTTCGTCCTGCCGAAAAACCACGCAGCGACAGCGACAGTGGACATCGCGTCCGCGAACTGGCTCTTTCAGGTCAGGAGAAATCCAGATGAGAATCCTGGTTGTGGAAGATGAAGAAGCGATCGCGAAAGGCCTTCGCTTCAATTTCGAACGTGAAGGTTACCAGGTCAACGTGGCGGGCGATGGACCGACAGCGCTTGAGATCTATGAGTCCGCTCAGCCACCGATCGACCTGGTTGTTCTGGATCTGATGCTGCCGCAGATGAGCGGCTACGAAATCTGTCGCGCGCTTCGTCGGCTGGACCTGGACATTCCGGTTCTCGCATTGACCGCAAGAACTCTTTCTGAAGACAAGATTCAGGCGTTCGACTGTGGCGTGGATCAGTATATGACCAAGCCGTTTTCACTGCCGGAACTCCTGAGTCGCGTACGAAACCTGCTGGACAAACGACGCCGCCATCTGGATCGGCGGTCCGTTCGTCCGACAGAAGATGTGACTCGCTTCAGCGACGTCGTTGTTGATTTCGGACGCTTCGAACTTCGACATAAAGACGAAGTGCATGCTCTGACAACTCGCGAGCAGGAACTGCTTCGTTACTTTCTGGAACATGATGGTGTCGTCCTGTCGCGTGCTCGTTTGCAGTCAGATGTCTGGAGAGATGCGGCCGACATTTCCAGCCGTTCCATCGACAACTTTGTGATGCGACTTCGCCGAATGATTGAGGATGATCCTTCGTCCCCAAAACACCTGCTGTCGATTCGCGGTACTGGTTACCGATTTGTCAGCGAGCCTGCTGATTCAACGTCTTCTTCACCCGATGATTCTGCCACGACCTGACAAACAGCCTTTCTGTGTTCTTCCCACCGTTTGATCCCGGGATCCCGCCGACATGTTTCCATCCCGTCTCGCTCTTCTCGTGACGTTGACTGCTGTCAGCTTCACGTCGTCTGCAAGATGCTCTGCGTTTCAGGCGGATGCTCCCGACTTCAATCATGACATTCGTCCAATACTCTCAAACCACTGCTTCCCGTGTCACGGCGCTGATGATGATTCTCGTGCTGCTGATCTGAGGCTGGACCTTCGCGAGGAAGCCGTTCGCCTGAAGGCCATTGTCCCGGGAAAGTCGGCGGAAAGTCTGCTGTTCCATCGCATCACAACCAATGTCGCCGAAGAACAGATGCCGCCCGCTGAAGCCAACAAGCCGCTGACATCCGAGCAGATTCAGTTATTGAAGCGATGGATTGACGCCGGCGCGGAGTATCGGGATCACTGGGCTTTCGGGCGGATTGAACGGCCAGCTGTTCCGGAAGTGCAAACCAATACATGGTATCGCAATGAGATCGACGCGTTCATCCTCCAAAAGCTGCAGTCAAACAAAATGACGCCGTCAGTGGAGGCGGATCGTGTGACTCTGATTCGACGACTTTATCAGGATCTGCTCGGGTTGCTGCCATCCCCGGAAGAGACCCGGCAATTCGTGGATGATCAGGCATCTGATGCCTATGAGAAACTTGTCGATCGTTTGCTGGCAAGTCCGCACTATGGTGAACGCTGGGGCCGCCATTGGCTCGATCAGGCACGGTACGCAGATTCCAATGGTTACACCATTGACGGGCCTCGAGTCATGTGGCCATACAGAGACTGGGTCATCCAGTCACTCAACAGTGATATGCCATTCGATCAGTTTACGACGGAACAACTGGCGGGTGACTTGCTGCCGAATGCGACGCTCAGCCAGAAAGTCGCGTCGGCATTTCATCGCAATACCATGATTAATGAAGAAGGTGGAGTAAAGCCGGATCAGTTTAGGCATGAAGCTCTGCTGGATCGAGTCAACACAACCGGAGCTGTATGGCTGGGGCTGACCGTCGGCTGTGCTCAATGTCATTCCCACAAGTATGATCCGATCACCCAGGAAGACTATTATCGTCTCTACGCATTCTTCAACTGGGCCGGCGACGCGAACAACGTTAGTGAGACGGTCAGCGTTCGCGAACAGGAGTTATTCGGCTGGACTGAAGAACAGAAGAAGTGGGCCGAAGAACTGCAGACACTTCGGAAGGAAAAAGCGGAGCATGAAAAGAGCGAAAGCAGTCTCCCGGCTCTTCAGTCACTCGCCTGGAACTGGTCCCAGCCCGAAGTCACCACTGTCGGCGCATCCGGCAGCAGTATCCTGAAGATCACTTCCGATGGATCATTGCTTGCGAAGACTCATCCTGCAGCGAACGACACCCTGACAGTGAAGCTGTCATTGCCGCCAATTGATGGACAGCCTCAGCAGGTAACAGGCATCAGACTCCGCACGCTCACTGATCCGAGCCTTCCATCAAATGGTCCGGGAACCGCAGGAAATGGGAACTTTGTGCTTTCCGATATCGCCCTTCGCTCCGGCCCAACAGAACATCGATTCAGCCGAGCCTGGGCGGATCACAGCCAGGAAAAGTATCCGGTCGCGGATGCAATTGATGCCAGCAATGCCACCGGGTGGGCAATCAATGTCACCGGCGCTCAGGTTGCTCAGGGAATCCGAATGAACGCTCTACACGAGGCCATTTTTGCCCTCGATCAACCCATTGCGGCCACCGAAGGCGCAGTCACCGTTGTCCTTCGCCATGAGATCAACATGAATTATCTTATTGGGCACTTTGCAATCGATGTGTCGACCGCATCGGTGTTGAAAGATCTTCCAGAGAGCCGCCCAGGACAGTCAAAGTCCCAGCGAGATGCTCGGATTGCCGAACTGGAATCTCTTCTGCCGGGTAAAGGTACTTCGGTTCGGCAAATGGTGATGACAGATGCCGAACAGCCACAGGAGACATTCCTGCTGACCCGCGGTGAGTTCCTCAGCCCCGACAAAAATCGCGGGGCGCTGCAACCCGGCGTACCGCAGGCGTTCAGCAGTTCCGTTCCCGGTACCAGCAGGACCAGCTATCGCAACCGCCTTGACCTCGCGAGGTGGCTGGTCTCCCGAGAAAATCCTCTGACCGCTCGCGTTATCGTCAATCGCATCTGGGGACGGTACTTTGGCCGGGGGCTCGTGGAAACTGACAACGACTTTGGATATCAGGGTTCACTGCCGACACATCAGGAACTTCTCGACTGGCTGGCCATGGAATTCATGGAATCCGGCTGGTCGATGAAACAGCTTCATCGGACGATTGTGTGTTCCGCCACTTATCGCCAGTCATCGGAAGTGACTGATCCCGAAAAGTTCGAGAAAGACTCAGGCAATCTAATGCTGGGACGTCAGTCACGATTTCGAGTCGAAGCGGAGATTGTGCGAGACATGGCGTTGTCGGCCAGCGGAAAACTCAATGAGAAGATTGGTGGTCCGAGTGTCCATCTGCCACAGCCTGATGGAATCTTTGACTTCACCCAGAACAAAAAGGACTGGCCGACGGCGACCGGCCCTGATCGATACCGCCGAACGATGTACGTCATGTTCTATCGCAGCGCGCCATATCCGCTGATGACGACATTCGACGCTCCCGACTTCAGCACCGTGTGCACTCGCCGAATTCGCTCCAATACGCCGCTGCAGTCGCTGACTGTTGCCAACGACCAGGTCTTCACCGAACTGGCACAAGGACTCGGGCAGAGGATTCTATCAGACTCAACACTCACGACGGACGAAGACCGAGTTCGACGGATGTTCGAACTTTGCATGACGCGATCTCCGACGCCCCACGAGACTGACGTGCTGGAGAACTTTCTGAGCCGCGAACTTTCGCGATTCCATTCATCGAAAGAAGACGCACAAAAGCTCGTCACTGCGCCATTGCCGGAATCATCTGTGGAACTGCAGGCCGCATGGACCAGTGTTGCCCGCGTCCTCCTCAACACCGACGAATTCCTGACTCGAAACTAGCCAATCCAGCCCCATTCAAACCACCAAATCCCCATGTATAGGTGCCAGCCACCTTGACACAGGAATTCAGTCTTTTTATTGTTCTTTTCTCATCCTCACCACCACCATTCGGAGCCTTCAGCATGCCACGAGTCAACCGCCGGGAAATCGTTGCCGACAGTGAGATCCAGGTCTTCCACGCCATCAACAGATGCGTGCGCAGAACGCATCTGTACGGCAAGGACCGGCGGACTCGCAAGGATTACTCGCACCGCAAGGAATGGGTCCGGGAACGGCTGGAATTCCTCG
>CAZIGZ010000048.1:0-19520 GCA_964538835.1 uncultured Chitinophaga sp.
TTCTCATTCCGCTCCGTGGCTGCGAGGCTTCGCTCCGAACATCTTTGCAGAAGTTCCGGACGACCACGCGGCGCATCTGGCTCAGTATGAAAAGGAGCTGACGGACAAGCTTGTGGAAGTTGTCGAGCAGGCCGTTGCGAATCAACGACCTGGGCATCTGTCTCTGGGTTATGGCGAAACTGGCTTCGCGATGAATCGCCGTTCGCTGAAGGAAGGCAAATGGGTTGGCTTCGGCGAAGTGCCAGATGGGCCGACCGACAAGCGAGTTCCCGTCCTGGCAGCTCATGATGTCGATGGAAAACTCATCGCGGTACTCGCGAATTATGCGTGCCACTGTACCACGGAAACAGGTGAGTTCAATCAGATCAGCGGCGACTGGGCCGGCTTCGCGGCTGATATGCTCGAAGCAGACTTCCCCGGCGCTGTGGCTCTCATCGCCATCGGCTGCGGCGCGGATGCCAATCCTTCGCCGAGGGGAACTCATGAGCAGGCTAAGGGGCATGGAAGGACGATGGCGGATGAGGTGAAGCGGATCATTTCTGCAGGTCCTGCCTGCCGGGCAGGACTTCCGCCGCAGGCGGACCCTGGGGACGCAGGTTCGTCTGACAACGCAGGTTCCATATCGAATGTGCCTGCAGCAGACGCGTCGCAGCAGGCTGCGAAGTCCCGCCCGGCAGGCGGGACCTACCGATGCATCAACCCCGCTATTCGCGGCAACATCGCTCGTATCGATCTGCCTCTGGCTCCGATTCCGACTCGGGCGGAATGGGAAGAAGCTGCGAAGCGTCCCGGCGTTGAAGGTTCACGAGCACGCTACTTCCTGAAGATGCTGGAAGACGGCCAGGAGATTCCAACGACTGTTCCCAACTATCCCGTTCAGACGTGGTGCTTTGGTGATGACCTCGCCATGGTCTTCCTGGGCGGCGAAGTCGTGGTCGACTATTCGATTCGAATGAACGACATGTTTGTGAGCGATCGCCTGTGGATTAACGCGTACAGCAATGACGTTCCCTGTTACATCGCTTCGGCTCGATTGCTGCGTGAAGGCGGCTATGAGTGTGATTCGTCGATGCTATATTATCGCCGACCGACTCGACTTGCTCCGGAAGCGGAAGATCTGATCTGCGACACCGTCCAGAAACTGCTGCCTCACAGTTTCTACTCGGAGGCTCTTCAAAAAGACTTCCCCGCACCGAAGGCTCCCGAGGAATCACTGAAGTGCATGACGACTCGGCCCGATCTGAGAATCGTCCTTGCCGCCTCAGAGCCACTCATTCGCGACCCGGTGGCGTTCGACTGGGATGAACGAGGACGGTTGTGGGTCGTGGAGATGGGGGATTATCCAGAGGGCATTTCTATGGCGAGCGGCAGGGCGTTAGCCCTCCGAGAACCCGCATCAGGTTCTGTGGAATCTGGGCAATCAGTAGACGCACTCGGTGGGCTGACGCCCAGCCGCTCGCCTGAGCACTCGGGCCGCGTTCGTCTTCTTGAAGACACCGACCAAAACGGCGTCTACGACAAGGCCACGACGTTCCTCGACAACCTGGCGTTTCCCAGCGGCATTCATTGCTGGCGAGGCGGTGTGATTGTCACGATGGCACCTGAAGTCTTCTATGCGGAAGACACAAACGGGGACAACGTCGCTGATATTCGCAAGACGCTATATCGAGGTTTCGTCGAAGGCAATCAGCAGCATCGTATCAATGGCCTTCGCTGGGGACTGGATGGCTGGCTGTATCTGGCGAACGGTGATAGTGGTGGGGTGATTGAGGGAACGGGACTGACTCCCGAAACACCGGCGAGCGGCAGGGCGTCAGCCCTCCGAGAACACGCATCTGATGCTCCGGACACTGAACCAATACAAAACGCACTCGGAGGGCTGACGCCCAACCGCTCGCCCGTCAGTTTGCGAGGTCGCGACCTGCGAATCAACCCGGATACAAATGAGCTCGACGCTGTTTCCGGACAGACTCAGTTTGGTCGGGAACGCGACGATTTTGGTAACTGGTTCGGCAACAACAACTCGAACCCGATCTATCAGTTTGTGCTCGAAGATCATTACGTGCGGCGAAATCCTCATGCCAGCATTTCTCAGGTGATCGCTCAGGTGGCAGCGATTCCAGGAGCCGCTCCGGTGTATCCCACCAGCCGCACGCTGGCTCGGTTCAACGACTTCGCTTACGCCAATCGATTCACATCGGCGTGCAGCACGATGATCTACCGCGACACGCATCTCGGTGAGCAATTTTACGGGAACGCGTTTACCTGTGAGCCGGTCCATAACCTGGTATCGCGTCTTGTGCTGACTCGCGATGGTTACGGCTTCAAAGGCGAACGTGCACCCGATGAGCAGCAGTCGGAGTTCCTTGCTTCAAGCGACAACTGGTTCCGTCCGACGATGGTCCGCACAGGCCCCGACGGAGCCATTTGGGTGGCCGACATGTACCGTGCTGTGATCGAACACCCGGAATGGATCCCGGCCGAATATCAGCGCAAGATGAATCTGTACGCTGGCAGCGACATGGGGCGGATTTATCGGATCGTGCCGGCGAGTGAATGTTGTGGGGGAAAGCCGACAGTAGGTCCTGCCTGCCGGGCAGGACTTCCGCCGCAGGCGGACCCCGGGATCGCTGGATCATCTGAGAGCGCTGGCTCCCCATCGAATGCGTCCGCAACAGACGAGTCGCAGCTAGCTGCGAAGTCCCGCCCGGCAGGCGGGACCTACTTCGACAAACCCTGGAACGAAATCCCCCTCGACGTTCTCATCAAGCGGCTCGAAAGTCCCAACGGCTGGTGGCGAGATACGGCGCAGAGGATTCTGGTTCATCGGCTGGATGAGTGGAACAAGGTAGGCAACACTAAGCTGGATTGGAGGCTGGTGAAAGTTGTGTATAGCGATTCGCCTCCACAGGTGAGAGTTCAGGTGGCCGAGTTCCTTTACCTGGCGACCAAATCAGACGACATGCAGCCTGGGATGTTTCAGCCGTTGTCTGCATATATGCAGGTCGATCCGCATCCTGAAGTGCGGCGCTGCGCAGTGAAACTCCTTGAACCGACATTGCGGCAGGGGAAGGTGAATGAGCCGGCTCTGGAGATTCTGAAAACCCTGGCACAGGACTCAGACGCGGGCGTTCGCTTGCAGGTACTGCTGAGTCTGGGCGAATGTCCGGATGATTCTGTGGCGGAGATCCTGGCCAAAGCGTTTCGTGACAATATGGCCGATGACACTCTTCGAGCAGCTGCGTATTCGTCACTGACAGAAAACAACATTCGCCGAACCCTGACCGCCAACCTGGAGGCCCCATCCGGAGAACTGAACGAACAGCTCATTCTACTGCTGGTGGGACAAGCTGCTAAGTTTGGTCAAACCACAGAGATCGGTCGTCCGCTGAAGACCCTGATGGCGTCGATTGATCAGCACGCCAGCGTGGATCGCTATACCGTCGTCCATACTCTGCTGATGCAGATGAATAGTTCCGAGGCGATGAAGGACCTGCGAAACGATACCGAGTTCACAGCGTCTGTCGCGAACGCCGTTGAGACCAGCCTCAAGACAGCTCGCAATGCAGACGCCGAAGAGCGGATACGAGGACTCGCCCTTCGCTTCAGCGAAACAGCGATGCGCGTTGCGGGAAGGGATCAGATCGATGTGACGGAATTCACATCACCACAAATGCCGCCGACTCTCCAAAAAGCGGCCACAACGATCCTGGCGTTGCGAAGTGATGAATCATCCATGCGTCAGCTGATTCAACTCTGGCCGACTCTAACGCCAGAACTTCGTCAGAACGTGATTGAGATCGCGGAGTCGCGTGAACCGGCCATCGCGATTCTGTTGGCAGCGAAGGAAACCATTACTTCGCAGGATTTCAATGCCGCTCAGCGAGATCTGCTGTTGAATCACCGCAGCGAGAGGGTCAAGACGCTGGCTCGGGAGCTGTTTGGCGAAGATCATCTGACAGCCCGCTCCGCCGTCGTCGACGACTTCAAATCTCAGATTTCCAATTTGAAATTTGAGATCTCAAGAGAAGAACAAATCACAGCAGGAAAACGCGTCTTCGAAAAACGATGTGCAACCTGTCATCGGCTGCAGGATGTTGGCAAGGAAGTCGGAGCTGATCTGGCGGCGCTGAAGGACCGTTCAACAGACTCACTGTTGACCGCCATCCTCGATCCGAACAAAGCGGTCGAAGCGAAGTTTCTGACATACACCGTTGTCACGAAAGAGGGCCTGCAGTATTCCGGGATGCTGAAGAGTGAAACCGGTGGCAGCATGACTCTGATTGGCAGTGACGGTGTGGCCAGCACGATTCCGCGAGCCAACATTGAAGAACTCGTCAGCACCAAACGGTCTCTGATGCCTGAAGGTCTTGAGAAGGATCTGACGGTTCAGGATCTTGCCAGCGTCATCGCGTTCGTGCAGTCTACGGGAACTCCATGGAAGCGCTTCGACGGCAATGCTCCTCGAACGGTTCAACCGGAAGCCAACGGGACCATCACGCTTCCCGCAGCCGCCGCGGAGATCTACGGTCCGAATCTGGTCTTCGAAACGAAGTACGGTAACCTCGGCTTCTGGACCTCCACCGACGACTACGCCAAGTGGACGTTTGATGTTCCGCGCGATGGCTTCTGGACAGTCGAACTGGACTTCGCCTGCGATGACAGCACGGCCGGAAGCCTCATTCGCTTCTCGACGGGGAACCGCATGCTGACCGCTCGAGTCCCCGGAACCGGCAGCTGGGACAATTACGAAACCTATCGAGCCGGAACGATCGATCTTCATCAAGGCAAAGGCCAGCTCATCCTGACGGCTCCGGCCGCTCCGCCGTTCGCTCTGATTGACCTTCGAGCCGTGAGACTGATTCCGCCCGGGAAATAGGGATCGTGTTTTGCTTCTGTCTTATCGTGAAGCTCAAGCAATGACTGAATCGCTGACATCGCGCGTCGTGATTTTCCTTCGGACTATGTTCCTGCTGGCAGCATTCTCAGGGACACTTCACGCGGATGAGGCGGCAAAAGAACTGCTGGTAGAGCAACTTCCGGCATTGCCTCAGACGGAAGGATTTGCGGGGGCGTTCACGGGAATCTCTGATGGCCATCTGCTGGTGATGGGCGGGGCCAATTTTCCGAACGGGAAGCCGTGGGAAGGTGGTACGAAGGTCTGGTATCGGTCGATCTATGCGGCTCGGCTGGAGGACTTGAAAGCCACAACGTCGCCTGGTGACAAGCCCTCAGATGCCGAACCACTGACGTCCGAGTCATCGCCGTGGAAGATCATTGGGCAGCTTCCCGGTGAACGCGGATACGGGCTCGCAGTGACTCATCGCGATCGAATCATCTGCATTGGAGGCAACAATTCGACCTCGCATCTGTCAGACGTGATTGCTGTCTGCCTCAGGAATCAGCAGCTTCACGTGGAGACTCTGCCCTCGCTTCCGATGACTCTGGCAAATTTCAGCGGCGCGCTGGATCGAGACATGATCTATGTGGCGGGCGGCCAGGAGACGGCTACTTCCGTGACGGCGTCTGAGCACATCTGGATGCTGAACTTGTCTGAGCCGCAGTCGAAATGGACCGAGCTTCCTTTGTGTCCCGGACCGGCTCGGATCCTGGCCACCAGCGCGGCGGGGCAAGGATCGTTCTGGCTCATCGGCGGCGCGAGTCTTCGGGAAGGCTCGGACGGCAAGCCGGTTCGAACGTACCTTAGCGATGTCTGGAAGTATTCATGCACAACCGGCTGGGAACAAATGGCTGACCTGCCCGCGCCGTTGGTTGGCTGTCCTTCCCCGACGCTGTTGATGAACGGGGATCCTGTGATCTTCGGAGGTGACGACGGTACCCAGGTTGGCCATGATCCTCAGAAGCACAACGGCTTTCGAAAAGCGATTCTCCGTTATGTACCCGGTTCAGATTCTGATGACGCGTGCTGGTCAGAGATCGGCCAACTTCCGTTCGGCAGTGTGACAACGAATGCTGTTCCTGAATCACGCTCGATCTGGATTCCCACCGGCGAAATCCGGCCCGGCATTCGAACACCGAACATCCTCAAGGTGAGCCTGCCATAGTGTAGAACGGCTGTCCTCAGCCGTTTTGCGTTTGGTGCCAGGACGTGAAGCGATTGAGGACAATCGCTTTACAATTCCGCATGCACTCAACAGCTTCCGGCACCTGCGGCACACGCCCTTCAGGTGTGCTACCCAAACAATGTAGAACGGCTGTCCCCAGCCGTTAACCGCCTCGTACAGAACGTGGAAGCGATTGAGGACAATCGCTCTCCACTTGGCGTGAACGCAGAAAACCGGGCCAATCTGAGTCTTCAAACCTGGAAACACGCTGGAACCAGACCGACTTGCCGATTGTCATCCTCGCAAATGCCCCTGTTCCCCTTCCGGCGAGTGGCCGACATCGGTATTTTCCGGCTCAAATTCCCACTGGTCGCATCAAACATCGCCGCTTTTGGCAGACTGTCCTATGAATGACAATACTCCGGTTCATCGTGACTTCGTTCGGCAGATCGTGGAAGACGATCTGAAGACCGGTAAGTGGGAAGGCCGCGTTCAGACTCGATTTCCCCCCGAACCCAACGGCTACCTGCATATCGGGCATGCCAAAAGCATCTGCCTGAACTTCGGCATCGCGAAGGAATACAACGGTCTCTGCAATCTCCGCTTCGACGATACGAATCCGGAAAAGGAGGACACGGAATATGTGGACTCCATCATGGAAGACGTTCGCTGGCTGGGCTTCAGCTGGGACGATCGCCTGTTCTATGCGTCTGACTATTTTGAACAGCTCTATCAGTGGGCGGAGAAGCTGATTCGCGACGGCAAGGCTTATGTCTGCAGTCTGCCGATGGAAGAAATTCGAGCGGGCCGAGGAACTCCTTCGGAGCCTGGTGTTGCCAGCCCGTACAGGAGCCGAACGGTCGAAGAGAATCTCGATCTGTTCCGCCGTATGCGAGCCGGTGAATTCGCAGATGGAGCGCATGTCCTGCGAGCGAAGATCGATATGGGGCATCCTCATATGCTGCTTCGCGACCCGATCATGTATCGCATTCGACATGCCGAACATCATCGCACCGGAAACAAGTGGTGCATTTATCCGACCTACGACTATGCTCACGGTCAGTCAGATTCGATCGAGAAGATTACTCATTCGATTTGCACGCTCGAATTCGAAAACCATCGACCACTGTACGACTGGTACTGTCAGGCCCTGGGCATTCATCATCCTCAGCAGATTGAATTCAATCGTCTGAATCTGACATACACGATGATGAGCAAACGTCGGCTGCTGGAGCTGGTGAAAGGCAACTACGTCAGCGGCTGGGACGATCCTCGCATGCCCACCATTCGCGGCCTGCGACGTCGAGGCTACACGCCCGAAGCCATTCGTGCGTTCTGTGCGTATGTCGGCGTCACCAAGAATAACGCTGTCATGGATATGGGCGTTCTGGAAAATCACATTCGCGAAGACCTGAACCGCCGCGCGGAACGTCGCATGGCGGTTCTGAATCCGCTGAAAGTTGTCATCACGAATTATCCGGAGGGTCAGACGGAAGACATGTCGGCCATCAACAATCCGGAAGACTCATCCGCCGGAAGCCGTACAGTTTCGTTTGGTCGTGAACTGTACATCGAACGTGACGACTTCATGGAAGATCCGCCGAAGAAGTTTTTCCGTCTGTCACCGGGAAAGGAAGTTCGTCTGCGATGGGCGTACTTCATCACGTGCACAGGAGTCGTCAAGAACGATGCGGGTGAAGTCATAGAAGTGCACTGCACGTATGACCCGGCGACTCGCGGTGGCGATGCTCCCGATGGCCGCAAGGTGAAAGCAACTCTGCACTGGGTTTCCGCAAAGCACGCTGTTGCGGCGGAAGTTCGTTTGTACGATCATCTGTTCTGCAAAGAAGATCCGGATGAGGTTGCTGATCCGTCGCTCGACTGGAAATCCAACCTGAATCCGAACTCGCTGCATGTGATTTCGAACGCGTGGCTGGAACCTGAACTGGGCAAAGCCGCAATCGGCGATCGATTCCAGTTCGAACGTCTGGGTTACTTCTGCGTCGATGCCGACAGCAGGCCTGGCAAGCTGATCTTCAACAGAACCGTGACGCTGAAAGATCAGTGGGCGAAGGAACAGACGAAAGGCGCGTAGCGGATTCGGCGTTCATGATTGGATTGCTCGTTTGCTGCCGGCCGTGATATCGGCGGCAGCATTCGCCTTCAGCAAACAGATCGCTTTCGCTACGCCAGCAGTTGCTCCATCGCCTGCAGAATCTCAGCGGGTTCAGCCATGCGGCCAGCGCCGATCTGGCCGCAGCTGAGCCAGCCTTCGCCTGGACCGACGATTTGAACGCCGTCCTGCTGAAGCTGGCGGACATTTCTCTGCACAGCCGGCTTGGCCCACATGTCGCAGTTCATTGCGGGTGCGATCAGCAGAGGGGCCGTGGACACCAGCAGCGTGGTGCTGAGCAGATCATCGGCAAGACCATGAGCCAGCCTGGCGATCGTCTGAGCCGTGGCCGGCGCTACGATGGCGATCTGTGCGCGGCGAGCCAGTCCGATGTGTTCGCCCTGGTGATGTTCCTTGACCAGAAACGCATCACTATGAACGGGTCTCCCCGTCAGCGCTTCGAAGGTTGTTGCCCCGATGAACTGGTGAGCTGATTCCGTCATGATGACGGACACGCGGGCTCCCTGCTGGACGAGTTTGCTGCAGAGATCCGCAGACTTGTAGGCCGCAATGCCTCCGCAAACACCCAGCAGGACTTCACGATCTTTCAGGTTGCCCGACATCTTGTGTTCTCGCCACCATCTCAGATGAGCACACTGCCAATGAAAAAGCCCCGAGCATCCTTCAGGGGTGCTCAGGGCCTCTTGCCAGTTTCCATCGTCCTGATTTACAGGTCGTCGATCCCCGGGCCGCCGTCATCAGCCAGCAGCTTGTCGAGCTTGTCCACCAGAGCGGAATCGTCCTGGACGGACTTCACATTGCCTGATGTGTCGAGATAAATCTTGTCGTGCATGATTTCTGCAACGACGATCTCCATCAGATTCTTGGTCTGCAGGTCGACAAGCGGACGTGCTCCGCGGTTGAGGGCAACCATACGTTTCTGGATGAGGGACGACAGTTTGAATCGGCCCCCAACTTTGCGGACGATGTCATCTTCACGAAAATCATCAAGCATTTCGAGCCTTCTCCTCCGCCTTCAGAATCTCACAGATCTCGCTGACCGCGGTTTCCAGCTGATCGTTCACAACCACATATCGATAACGGTGAGCCTGCTGCAGTTCTTTTTCCGCAGTGGCCAGCCGACGCTGAATCACTTCTTCCGATTCCGTTCCGCGTGCTCGCAGGCGACGCTCAAACTCCGCCGAGGATGGTGTCCGGAGGAAAATCGTAACAGTCTCCGGGTACTGCTGCACCACCTTCATGGCCCCCTGAACATCAATTTCCAGGAATGCCCATCCGTCCAGCCCCCAGGCTCGTTCCAGTTCGGACCACAGTGTTCCGTAGAAAAAGCCTGAAGAAAAGACCTCTGCGTGTTCAATAAACATGTCCTGAGCAAGTCTGGAGCGAAACTCCTCGTTACTCAGAAACCAGTAATCATCACCATCCACTTCGCCGGGGCGAGGCGGACGAGTTGTTGCGGAAACGGACTTCACCAGCTTCACCGGAGCGCATTCGACCAGACGCCGAACGAGCGTCGTTTTGCCGCTGCCGCTCGGCCCGGAGAGAATGATGATTCTCTTTGGGACTGACGAAGTCATTGATCCGCACTATTCCACGTTTTGCAGGACTTCACGCATCCGTTCGATGGCCGCCTTCATTTCGACCACACTCAGGGCAATGGTCACATGGTTGGCCTTGGAACCGATCGTGTTGATCTCCCGAAACATCTCCTGCCCGATGAACTCGAGCTTCCGTCCCTGCGAAGTGTCACCATTCAGAAGCCGCTGAAACTGTTCAGTGTGGCTTCGGAGTCGTGTGATTTCTTCATTGATGTCGCAGCGGTCCGCGAAAAGCGCCACTTCGCGAATCACGTCGTTTTCACTGATGCTGATGGAGGCATCGTTGATCAGACGACGGACGCGTTCCAGAATCTTGTCACGGTATTCCGTGACAACAATCGGAGCCAGCCCTGCGACTTTCGTGACTTCTGTTTCAATCACTTCGCACTGCCGCTCCAGATCGACTCGCATGGATTCGCCTTCACGGCGACGGAAGTCTTCAAAGTGATCCAGCGATTCGGAAAGACTCTTTTCCACAACTGGCCATAGGGAGTTCAGGATCTCATCTGAAAACTCAGTCTCGACGACCACGCCAGGCAGTGTCAGCAGGTTTTCGATGCGAGGAAGATCGCTGCCGGAAGACAGTGACTTCAACTGATCCTGATAGCCCTTCAGCAGGTCGCTGTCGATTCGATATTCGCTCTGACCGCCCGCAAAACGAACCCGAATCGAGAGCTGCACGGAACCACGCGTCACACGTGAACGAACAAGCTTTTCGATATCCGCTTCAAACCGAGCCACAGTGTCAGGCATACGTACAGAAAGCTTCAAGTAGCGGTTATTCACCGACTTGATTTCCGTACTGATATGGACGCCACCGTCTTCTGACGACGAATGTCCAAAGCCCGTCATACTCAAGAGCACAGAACAGCCTTCCTGCAAGTCACTCGAAGCCCGGATCTTTGATACTGCGATGCCAGGGCTTTGGAACACCAGAGGGCAAAGCCGCCTGAAGAAGGAAGCTTTGCCCTGCCGATCGGCTTCCCGCAAACATCAGCCGGAACTGAATCGCGGGAATCAGACACTAGAGATTCGCCTATGGGTTTCCCGGAGCAGCCGGAGCTGGTTCGCCAGCTGGAGCGGCTGGAGCTTCCGTCGCTGGAGGATCGGTCTTTGGAGCTTCCTCTTTTGGTGCTTCGGTCTGTGGAGCTTTCGCCGGAGCTGGTTCCTTTGGAGCATCACCAGCGGCTGGTTCGGCCTTTGGCTCTTCTTTTTTCTCTTCTGCTGGCTTGTCAGGGGCAGCGGCCGGCTCTGCAGGTTTGGTTTCCCCAGGAGCATCCTTCTTGTCTTCTCCAGCAGCCTTCTCGCCTTCCGACTTTGTCTCGGACTTGGAAGCCTCGTCGCCAGTCCTGGCAGGCTCAGCGGCTTTGTCGTCCGACTTCTTGTCGTCTGATTTCGTTTCGTCTGCGGTCTTGTCCTCGCCCTTATCCTCCTGCTTCGGAGCATTTGGAGAATCCGAAAACAGAGTTGGCTTCTTCTTGGCGGCGGACGCTTCACTTCGCATCATCATGCCGATGCCGCCAGCCAGCAGAATCCAGATGACTGCCAGGACGATGGTGATCCGAGTAAACACGTCACCTGCGCGAGTACCGAAGGCACTCTGACCGCCCATGCCGCCCATTGCACCCGCCAGCCCGCCACCACGGCCTCGCTGAATCAATACCAGCAGAATCAGAAACAGGCTGACAAAGGCCAGAATGAACGTAAGCAGATAAATCAGAAAGCTCATCGGACTGAAGACTCCAGGAGAACGTCGAATACTCCGACGTATCAAAGTGGTTTCAATTTCAATGCGAAAAGACGGATGTCAATCCGTCTCTCCGATAGCCATGGCGGACCATGACTGGAATTTCTGCGACTGCACCGGATGAAAATCAGGCTTTTGCAGCCAGCTTTCGAGCAGCCTCGATGATCGGAACGAAGGTCGCGGACTTCAGACTTGCTCCGCCAACCAGGGCTCCGTCAACGTTGGGCTGTCCCAGCAGTGATTCCGCATTATCCGGCTTCACACTGCCACCGTACAGGATTCGGACCGTTTCGGAAAACGCAGCATTGTAGCGGCGGGCAAGCCACTTGCGAAGATGTTCATGGGCAGATTCCGCCTGTTCAGGTGTCGCGGTGACGCCTGTTCCGATCGCCCAAACTGGCTCGTAGGCAATCACGATGTTGGCGGCCTCAGATTCAGAAATACCTGAATAACCGCCATCCATCTGGCGGTCAAGAACCACTTCCGTCTGTCCGGCCTGACGCTCACTCAGCAGTTCCCCGACGCACAAAACCGCTGTCAGACCGCCGGAAATGACCGCCCGAACCTTACGATTAATGGTCGCATCCGTCTCACCCATGACATGGCGACGCTCGCTGTGACCGAGAATGACGTACTTGCAGCCGCAGTCTTTCAGCATTTCGACAGCGACTTCGCCCGTGAATGCCCCAGGGGCTTCAAAATAGGCGTCCTGAGCTCCCAGGCGTACTGCACTTCCGGACAGCTTTTCCCCCACCGGCAGAAGATAAGGGTATGGAGGACAGGCCAGAACTTCGACGCCCGACTCTTCCTTGGAAGCAGCCGCTGCCAGCTCGGCCGCGAGAGCGACTCCGGACTGGCGAGTCGTGTTCATCTTCCAGTTTCCAGCAATCAAATACCGACGCATGACGACAAAATACCTTCCAAAAATTGGACGACAGCAGGTGACTTGAAAAGTGCAAAGCCCCAATCCGAGGACTGGGGCTCTGGATATTCACGCACAACTCGTGCGATGCTTACTTGAGTGGTTCGCTGCGAGGATACGAGCCCAGAACTTCCAGGCGGTCCGGGGGAAGGGCTTCAAGGTCCTTCAGAGTCTTCTTGATCCGAGGCTCAGAAATATGGCCCTCAAAATCGAGGAAGAACAAGTATCCGACGGCCGGCTGACGCAGTGGAAATGATTCAATCCACGTCAGGTTGATCTTGTTCCGGCGGAATGGTTCCAGTGCATCCGAAAGCGAACCTGGTTTGTGCGGGATCTGAAGAAGAATTGCAGTTCGATCCGATCCCGTTGGCTCTGCCACGCTGTCGCCAATCACGGCAAAGCGAGTCACGTTGTTCTGGTTGTCTTCAATGCACTCGGCAACAATCGGAACATCGTACTGAATCGCGGCCTGTCGGCTGGCAACGGCTGCAACATTCGGTTTGTCGCGAGCCAGCTGGGCGGCCGTTGAGGTGCTGGTCACCTCAATGAGCCGAGCATGCGGCATGTTCTTCGAAAGCCAGTCGCGGCATTGCGACAATGCCTGAGGTTTACTGTAAATCTCAGTAATTTCACTGCGATCGCAACGAGCCAGCAGGTTGTGATGGACGTGAACCTGAACTTCGCCACAAATCCGAATCGGAAGGCGAGTAAACATGTCGAGCGTATCAACGATGCGACCGTCGGTGCTGTTCTCGATTGGCACCAGACCGAAGTCCACATGCCCGCGATTCACTTCTTCGAAGACCGTCGCAATTGTGCTGACCGGCACCAGATCGGCCGATTCACCGAAGCGTGAAATCGCTGCCTGATGAGTAAAGCTGAACGGAGGTCCCAGATAGGCGACGCGTGTATGCTTAATTCGCTGACGGCCAGCACTCAGCAAAGGTCGAAAGATCGTTTTCAGTTCGGCCGATGTCAGTGGACCCTGATTGATTCGGTCAATCATGCCCCAGACCGTCTGCTGATCCAGGTCACTGAACATGACCTTGGATGGAGCATGAACGCCCTTCATCTTTTCCAGATATAAAGCCGCACGGCGATTCAGCAGCGCAACCAGCTGCTCGTCGACATGAGTCAGCTCAATCTCCGGAGGAATCTGGGAGGCCGGGTCCGATGAACGCGGGGACAGAGGCCTCGCGACTGGAACCATTGTCGGTGGCAGCGGAGCCTTCTTGGCAACAGGTTTCTTCTCTTCCGCAACTGGTTTTGATGCGGGACGTGGCTTCGGCGCAGGCTTCGCCGGAGCCTTTTTGGCCATCTTTTTCATGGGTGCCTTTGCAGATGTCTTCTTTGCCATCAGCCAACCTGCTTTGAGTCAGGACTCTCGGCGAGTGCTCAGAAGTGCTGATCGGCCCCCCTTGCTTGCCCCACTCGATCCAACGAGCGAAACCGTCGGCCCGACAGCCCCGAAAACACAGGTGTTTTCGAGAGTGGACCTGAACATCGCCTCAATTTTGAGTGGTGGCCTTGTACTGATGGCCAATTTGAGTGTCAAGCAGCCTGCACCGTAAGTCCAAAAACCGAACGAAGTTCACACTCGCCTGACAATTCACTTTTCCCAGGTGATTGGCGATTGCCTGACACCGCTCCGCCCGCCCTGGAGCCCCGTAATCATCAAAGAGAAAGGGGTAGGCGATCAGGGTCAATCACTTGCAACGGAGATTGCCAAAAAGGCACGATGAAATTCAGAGGTTCCAGAATCTCAAACTGCCAAAAATGCGGGTGGTCGACTCGTGGTTGAAAGTTATTGAGTCGCAAGTGATTGCCAGCCATGGAGTAATGGAATCGGGGTGGTGATGGCATGAGACCTGCTACTTGGGAAGCACATCAGGTTTCTGGCGCGTTTTGACATTCGCAGCCGGAAACAACGCTTCCGATCTGCGTTCTCGAAGCAACGTTGGCGCCCCCGGCGAGCAAGATCGGCCCGCGGGCTGCTCATCAAGGACTATTGTCATGGCTGTTTCCGGCGAAAAGATCATCGGCATCGACCTCGGCACCACAAACTCCGTGGTTTCAATCATGGAAGGCGGTGAGCCTCGAGTGATCGCGAACCAGGAAGGTAGCCGGACGACGCCCAGCGTTATCGCCTTCACCGCGAAAGGTGAAACTCTGGTTGGTGAACCTGCCAAGCGTCAGGCGGTTACCAATCCTTCAAACACGATCTACTCCATCAAGCGATTCATGGGACGTCGTCACCGTGAAGTCGAGGCGGAAGAGAAACTGGTTCCGTACAAAGTGGTTGGCGGTCAGGCGGACTACGTGAAGGTCAACGTTCACGGCAAGGAGTATACGCCTCCGGAAATCTCCGCGCTTGTTCTTCGTAAGCTGAAGGAAGCGGCAGAGAACTACCTGGGCCACAAGGTGAACAAGGCCGTCATCACCGTCCCGGCTTACTTCAACGACGCTCAGCGACAGGCGACCAAAGACGCCGGCCAGATTGCTGGCCTTGAAGTGTCCCGTATCATCAACGAACCAACCGCCGCTGCTCTGGCCTACGGCCTCGAGAAGAAGCGTGAAGAAAAGATCTGCGTGTTCGACCTGGGTGGCGGTACCTTCGACGTGTCCATTCTGGAAGTCGAAAACGAACTGATCGAAGTACTCAGTACCAACGGGGATACTCACCTGGGTGGTGACGACTTCGACGAAACTCTGATCGACTACATCGCTGCGGAGTTCCAGAAAGAGAACGGCATCGACCTGCGCAAAGACCCGATGGCTCTGCAGCGTCTGCGTGAGGCCGCCGAGAAGGCAAAGAAGGAACTGTCGACTCAGCAGACGACCGACATCAATCTGCCGTTCATCACGGCGGATGCCACAGGAGCGAAACATCTTCAACTCAGCATTTCACGTGCGAAGTTCGAAGAACTGATCGACCCGCTCGTGGAACGATGTCGGCAGCCGGTGCTGAATGCTCTGAAAGACGCCAAGCTGAAGCCATCAGATATTCATGAAGTCGTTCTGGTCGGTGGTTCCACACGAGTCCCCAAGGTTCAGCGCCTTGTGAAGGACATGTTCGGCAAGGAACCTCATCAGGGTGTGAATCCTGACGAAGTGGTTTCTCTGGGAGCCGCGATTCAGGGCGGTATCATCGCGGGAGATGTGAAGGACGTTGTTCTTCTGGACGTGACGCCGCTGTCGCTGGGGATCGAAACCGAAGGCGGCATCATGACGGTGCTGGTGGAACGCAACACAACGATTCCAACCACGAAGACGGAGACGTTTTCAACCGCTGCTGATAATCAGCCGGCGGTGACCGTGCGAGTCTTCCAGGGCGAACGCAAGATGGCGTCGGATAACCGACTGCTGGACGAGTTTACTCTGGACGGAATTCCGGCGGCACCTCGCGGCGTTCCTCAGATCGAAGTCAAATTCGACATCGACGTGAATGGTATTCTGAGCGTCGCCGCGAAGGACAAGGCGACCAGCAAGCAGCATACGATTCAGATCAAGCAATCCAGCGGACTTTCGCAGGAAGAGATTGATCGGATGCGAAAGGATGCGGAATCGCATGCGGAAGATGACCGAAAGCGACAGGATCTGGCTGCGGCAAAGAATCAGGCGTCTTCACTGGTTTACCAGACTGAGAAGACTCTGAAGGAACATGCTGACAAGCTGGATGCCGGTTCGAAGTCAGCCATCGAAGCGTCCATTGCCAAGGTGAAGTCTGTGTCAGAAGGCTCCGATGCTGCGGCGATCAAGTCAGCCTGTGATGAGCTGATGCAGGCATCTCATGCTCTGGCCCAGCACATGTACGGAGATAAGGCCGGCGGGCAACCAGGAGCTGAAGCAGGACCGAAGTCCGGTGGCAGCGATGACAACGTGATCGACGCGGAATTCGAAAAGAAGTAGGCGTTTGACGATCACAAAGTGAAGTGACTCATTCAAAGCCCGGTATGGCAACATGCCGGGCTTTTTTTGCGTTGTTTTCGCTATCTGGCCGAGTCGCCGCAAAGACTGAGTGACGACGCGGACGCAACATAGACGACCGGCCAACAGCAGATGCTCCGACCGAGAACGAACGCCATGTAGAGGCAGGTCTCTGATCAGCGGCTTTCGGAAATCTCTTCGGGGCTGACTGCTCGATGTTCCCTCGCCGACAGATAACAGGCATCAACCAGAGCCATCGTTTTCAGGTTCTCCCGGCCATTGATTGACGAGACTCGCTTCTGCTCCAGTGCACAGAGCAGCTCTGACATCGGGCCGATGAAAGCGTCCGGGAACCAGACGGAATCCCAGCGAGGCTGGTGCCAGGCACCGTGATCGGAGACCGTGGAATAGTCGAGCGTGCTTGGAGTGCGCTCCGGGTATGAAGGCCAGCCGATGGTGCCTCGTGCCAGGCCGGCTGTGCCTTCGACTCGCCAGCGAATCCCGATGTCCGCCGCCGCACCTTCGCGCGATGGTCCCGCCCAGACATCGTCCCAGGAGCTTGCACGGACGTTGCCAGGGAATTCCAGAATGTACAACGCAATGCCGTCCTGATGAGGAAACTTCTGCAGAGTCCGGGGGTCCGGCGCGATGCTCGTAAAGACTCGTTCCGGGTCTCCCAGCCAGTAACGAAGAGTATCCAGGTGATGAATGCTCATGATGCGCAGGGTGACCCAGCCCTGTCGTTCCTGCCATGGCATCCAGTGAGGAATGGCTCGCATGTCGATGGTCGCGAGAACCGGCTGGCCGAGCTGACCGGTTTCCAGAAGGGCCTTGCAGGCTCGCACCGACTGATCGAATCGCATGTTCTGGTTGACGCCCAGCACAATGCCGGAATCTTCACAAAGGCTGACGAGCTCCACTGCCTCCCTGTAGTTCGTTCCCAGTGGCTTCTGAGCCAGGATGGCCTTCAGGTGCCCTTCGCCCTGACGCTGGATGGCAATGGCCTTACGGATTACGTCAGCCTGGCAATCCGGCGGCACAGCCACGTCCAGCACTTCGACTTCCGGATGTCGCACAAGCTGGTCGATGGACTCGCACACGTTACTGATCGAGTGTCTCGCTGCCACGTGCTCCGCTGTCGCTTTTGTGCGTGAGGTGATGGCCACGGGATTCAGGCCATGCTGGCGATAAGCCACAAGGTGGCAGTCCGCCATGATGAACCCGGCTCCGACGCACCCGATCCCGATCTGGCGATTGGATGGCAGTTCGGGAGCGATGGCCCGTTCAAAGAAGGCGGGATCAATCATGGTGGTCATTCGGGAACTCGGTGGGAAGTGAAGAGATGGGGATCAGAGGAATCAGGGGAGTCATGCGAGTGCAGATATGAGCGGGGATAGTAACGCTGAGACGGTGTTCGGGTCTCAGGCGAGACGACCGGTTATCGGTTCTTCAGGCAAAACCTGCCTTTTCGGATTTGCGAACTGTTCGCGTGAACAGTACGCGGCACTCTCAGGAACGCTGAAGTCGACCGGTGAACGACCGTGAGCTTGACAGGGAAACGGCGGAACCGTGTAATCACGGCTGGAAAAACCGAGGGTGAGGCGGGGAGGCCTTGTCTTTGGTAGCTCACGAAAGGCGTTGTTGGACCGAGGACTTTGAGCAATGACTGCGGGGGCAGTTGCGGCTCACGAAAGAAGTCAGCAGTCTGACAAATCCTGGAGCGGTCGATCTGGAGTTCGTGGGGAACTTTCGTCGATCAGATCCTGGTGGGGTCTTCGTTGGAAGATTTGCCAGGTGTCCAACTGGGTCAGGCGGATGAAGCGGCAGGTGAAGCTTTGTCCGTCGTGTGTTAGGGCGTTTCCATGGCTGGGCGCAATAGCAACCGCGTCGTCATTACCGGCGTTGGAGTTGTGTCTCCGATTGGCATCGGCAACGATCGCTTTTGGGAGAGTCTGCTTCAAAATCGCTCGGGAATTGACTTTCTGCAATCCGTCCCTGGCGACGGTCTCCCATCAGCATTTGGGGCTGAGGTTCGGGATTTCAACCCGGTTCATTTTCTTCGCGACCGCAAATTTGTGAAGGTGATGTGTCGCGACATCCAGCTGGGCGTGGCATCTTCGTCCCTGGCGGTGCGCGACGCAAAAATTGGCGATGGTCTTCTGGATCCTGAACGATTTGGGGTCGTTTTTGGTGCTGGACGAATGACCTGCCATCCTCAGGAACTGGCGGCGGCCGTCGAATCCTGCCGAACGAATGGCGGATTTGATCCTGACAAATGGGGCCACGAAGCTCTGAGCTCGATTGCTCCTCTGTGGCTGCTGCGACAGCTTCCCAATATGCCAGCCAGCCATGTTTCCATCGATCACAACGCCTGCGGGCCAAACAATACAATTACCTGCCGGGATGCTTCGGCCTTGCTGGCTCTTTCAGAAGCCGTTCGGGTTATTGAAGCCGGGCGAGCCGACGCGATGATCGTCGGTGCCTGCAGTTCGAACATTCACCCTGTTGATATCGCCAAGTTTCACAGCTTCGAAGGCTTGTCGAGACGTTCCGACGACCCGACTCGGGCCTGTCGTCCGTTCGACTTCGAACGTGATGGTACCGTAGTCGGCGAAGGTGCCGCTTCGTTCATCGTCGAAAGCTACGAGCACGCGGTTCGCCGTGGTGCCGACATTTACGCCGAAGTTCTGGGCACCGGTGCCGGCTGCGACGGAAAAGGCATTGCGAATGAATCCGCAGGGCTGGGGCTTGTCCGAGCCATGGAGTCCGCAATTGAGCAGGCTGGTATCTCCCCAGCCGAACTCGGCCACATCAATGCTCAGGGCAAGAGTACTCAGCCGGACGATATCGTGGAGTCACGGGCCTATCACCGAGTCTTCGGGGATCTGGCTCTGAAGATTCCAGTGACTGCCCTGAAGAGCTACGTCGGTCACTTTGACGCCGGTGCAGGTGCTGTCGAACTGGCAGGAACACTTCTTTCCCTGAAGCATGGCTATGTGCCGGCGACTCTGAATTACGAGATCCCGGATCCCCGCTGCCGCCTGAACGTGGCACGTGGCGAAGCGACTCGCCTTCAGAACCGCACCGCCATCACCGTGAACCGCACCGCCATGGGCCAAAGTGCTGC
>CAZIGZ010000048.1:19620-38531 GCA_964538835.1 uncultured Chitinophaga sp.
CGCTGGCGACACGCAACAAAAAAGGCCTCCTGGAGAATTCCAGGAGGCCTTGTACTTTTTGTGACTGTAAAGGGCAGTCGCAGTTCATCACTCGGAGAGTGATGGCGACTTTGAATTAAGCTGGTGCTGCGGCTGCTTCGGATTCGGCTGCAGGAGCATCATCCATGCCGCCTTCGAAGGTCAGCTGCTTCAGATCGCCAACTTCCTTCACGCCGACATGGATCACGTTCTGGCCATCGAAGGTGCCTCGCAGAAGTTCTTCTGAAAGCGGGTCTTCGATGTACTTTTCGACGCTGCGACGCAGCGGACGAGCACCGTAGTCGAGTCCGTCTCCGGCTTCGCCCTTGTCGATGATGAACCCGCGAGCTTCGTCGGTCAGGATCAGCTTCTTGCCTCGCTCTCGGAGACGCTCGAACACTTTTCGCAGTTCGATGTCGACGATGGACATGAGTTCGACTCGAGTCAGCTTGCGGAAGACTACGACTTCGTCGAGACGTCCGAGAAATTCCGGCTTGAACTGCTTCTGCAGCTCGTGCATCAGATTTGTCTTCATGTCGTCATATGAACGCTCCTGGTCACGTTCACGCAGCGTGTGCAGACCCATGCTGCCACCATGAGCCATGCGGGAAGCACCGGCATTGGTGGTCATGATCAGAATCACGTTCTTGAAGTCAACTCGACGACCAAAGCTGTCCGTCAAATGCCCTTCTTCCATGATCTGGAGCAGCATGTTGTAGACGTCCGGATGTGCCTTCTCGATTTCGTCAAGAAGCACAACCGCGTACGGACGACGACGAATCTTCTCAGTCAGCTGACCGCCTTCTTCGAAACCGACATAGCCCGGAGGAGCACCGATCAGTCGGCTGACGTTATGCTTCTCCATGTACTCGGACATGTCGATCTGAATGAGAGCATCTTCGTCGCCGAACATGAACTCAGCCAGAGTCTTTGCAAGCAGGGTCTTACCAACCCCGGTCGGTCCGCAGAACAGGAACGCTCCGGTCGGACGCTTTGGATCTTTCAGACCGCTGCGGCTTCGGCGAACGGCCTTACAGACCTGAGTAATCGCCTGATCCTGACTGATGACTCGCTTATGCAGCTCCTGCTCCATCTGCAGCAGTCGCACGGCATCTTCGCTGGACAGTCGAGTCAGCGGGATGCCGGTCATCTTCGCCACCACTTCGGCAATGATTTCCGCATCGACGACGCCGTCCGTCTGGCGTGACTTCTCACGCCATTCTTCGGTCAGCTGATCCTTCTTCTTGCGAAGCTTGTCCGCCTGATCACGGAATGAGGCTGCCTTCTCGAACTTCTGTTCGGCAACAGCTTCTTCCTTAGCCGTGTTCAGTCGCTGGATTTCTTCTTCCAGTTCCTTCAGGTCCGGCGGACGAACCATCGACTTCAGACGCACGCGGGCACCTGATTCGTCAATGACGTCGATTGCCTTGTCCGGCAGACATCGCGAAGTGATATAGCGATTGGACAGCTCGACAGCGGCTTCCAGAGCATCGTCGGTGATCTGCACGCGATGATGTTCTTCGTAGCGGTCTCGCAGTCCCTTCAGAATCTCGACGGCCTGAGACGCGGTCGGTGGATCCACCATGACCGTCTGGAATCGTCGTTCAAGAGCACCGTCTTTTTCGATGTACTTGCGATATTCATCCAGCGTCGTGGCACCGATACACTGAATTTCGCCACGGCTCAGAGCCGGCTTCAGAACGTTGGACGCATCAATCGCGCCTTCTGCACCGCCAGCACCGACCAGAGTCTGCAATTCGTCGATGAACAGAATCGTGTTGCGGGCACGACGAACTTCGTTCATCACGGCCTTGATTCGCTCTTCGAACTGACCACGATACTTGGTACCAGCAACCATCATGGCCAGGTCGAGCACGATGATGCGTCGATCCGCCAGAATGTCAGGTACTGCACCGTCCACGACCATCTGAGCAAAGCCTTCGACGATCGCCGTCTTGCCCACGCCGGCTTCACCCAGAAGCACCGGGTTGTTTTTCTGGCGACGACACAGAATCTGGATGACTCGTTCGATTTCTCGCTCGCGTCCGATCACCGGGTCCAGCTTCTTCTGGCGAGCCAGTTCCGTCAGGTCGCGGCCAAAGCTGTCGAGTGCCGGAGTTTTGCTTCGGCTGGCACCCTTCTGGGCTGCCTGGCCTGGAGCACCACCGCGTTCTTCGGAACCTGGTTCGGCAGACTCCATGCCATGACCGAGAAGGTTCAGGACTTCGTCGCGAACATCTTCCAGCTTCATGCCGAGATTCATCAGAACCTGAGCAGCAACGCCTTCCTGTTCACGCAGAAGACCCAGCAGCAGATGTTCTGTTCCGACGTAGTTATGGTTCAGATTGCGAGCCTCGTCCATCGCATATTCGATGACCTTCTTGGCTCGGGGAGTTTGTGGCAGCTTGCCCATCGTGACCATGTCTGGTCCCGTCTGGACGATCTTCTCAACTTCAATGCGAATCTTTCGCAGATCCACATCAAGATTCTTCAGCACGTTGGCAGCAACACCGGAACCCTCTTTGACCAGCCCAAGCAGGATGTGTTCGGTGCCAATGTACTCATGATTGAACCGCTGCGCTTCCTGATTTGCCAGCTGCATCACCTTGCGAGCACGGTCTGTGAAGCGTTCGTACATTAGACTTCCTCGTTTCCAGTCTGGATATCCTGTGAATGTTGTCACAGGTTCAGCCGTTCTGCTCCACCATGTCAGAACGCGCGATTCGTTGCCCGCCGATTTTGACACACAAAGTCAGCCCTCCGGCTCACCTGTTGTCAAAACACACCGCCTGAACTCTAGCGCCAAAACTCGCTCGGGCTCGGAATTTCTGCCCCACTTTGCAATTCTCAGTCACGTTTGGTCGAGGCTTTAGGGCTCCGTCCAAGTCAATCGGTGGTCATCCCGTCAGGAAAACCCCCGGTCGCCGCCGCCGAAACTTCCCTGTGATTGTGACAGGTGGAACAACTGTCATAACCAACCGCCAGTTTGGCGGCAGAAAGCTGTTCGGTGGCAGTCCTCCATGAAGCAGCGAATGGCATGCCAGATTCTAGGAGTCCTGAAGAATCCAGACAAGTCCGGCAAAGTAACCGGCTGCAAAGCTCACCGCGGCACGGCAGGATTTTGCTCTGTAGTCGAGCCATTCCATGACTCAAACCTGATTCCCTGCATTTCGTAATGCCAAATCGACGCGGATTGGCGAGGCAATGCCGTTGTGCAAAGCGACGGAGGGGCGAACGGAGCGGCAGGAACAGTCATCGCCGCGTTGCGGCTCGTAAGCTCTCAGTCATGGAATGACTGAACTACGGCCACACAACCAGCGTAGTCGAGTCATTCCATGACTCGTGCCCGATTCCCTGCATGCGATGATGACATTTTCGCTTTGCAACGGGCACTGAGTGTTCAGCATTTGCCGGTACTGTGCCTCAGGACCAAATCAGGAATCATCGCGCTCTCATCTTTGCGGCTGTGCCAGGAAGATTCTCGAGACCCCACTTCACGATCGACTGAACGACCGGTTCCAGCGTCTTTCCTTTCTTCGTGAGGCGATAAGCGTCGCGTCCGGGCTGCTCCGGGGACGGGAATTTTTCCGCGAGCTTGTGTTCCACCAGTTTCGACAGTCGGTCAGACAGAATGTTGGTCGCAATACGTTCCGGTGATGCGGCAAACTCGCGAAAGTGCGATCGCCCCAGCAGCAGATCTCGCACGACAAGCAGCGTCCACTTGTCGCCAATCAGGTCCAGTGTGCAGGCCACCGGACAGCAGGATCGCTGATGTTCCATCGTGATGTTCCTTTCCGGAATGACCTCAGACTCGCCGCCTCACATGACCACATGCCGCTTCGCGTCAGGCGGAGATTTGAAACACAACGCTCTTGACAATACGAACAATACTTGCAAAATGCAACTATTTTAATGCTTGCGATTTGCAAGTATTCAGGCCTGGACTTCAAGACACGCTTCGATTCGCGCCGCAGCAAAGGGAACAGATCAAATGGCATCGATTGAGAATCACCCGACGGTTGTGGAAGTTCGCGGTCGAACGCCAAAGTCGAAGCCTGAACCTGTTGACTTTGACACCCTGAGGAATCTCTGTCTGGAATGCGGGGCGGATGATGCAGGAGTGGTCTCCATTGATCGCCAGGAACTGGATGACCAGCGAGCCGACATCCTGAAGTTTGCTCCGTGGACGAAGACGCTGATTGCCTTCGTTTGCCGGATGAATCGGGAGCCCATACGCAGTCCGGCACGATCCGTCGCCAACCTTGAGTTTCATCATACGGCGGATCACACGAATGAAGTGGCGCACCGTTTTGTAGCGGCCATGGAAGCTCGTGGGATCAAGGCTGTGAATCCATCCGTGGGTTTCCCAATGGAGATGGACAACTTTCCGGGCAAGATCTGGGTTGTCTCCCACAAGCCAGTGGCCGTGGCCGCAGGGCTCGGCCAGATGGGCATCCATCGAAATGTGATCCATCCAAAGTTTGGAAACTTCATCCTGCTGGGAACGGTCCTGATCGGAGAATCGGTCGCTCAACAGTCTGTCGCGGTGAATTTCAATCCCTGCCTCGAGTGCAAACTCTGCGTCGCGGCCTGTCCCGTTGGTGCGATTTCTCCTGACGGCGACTTTAATTTCAGTGCCTGCTATACCCACAACTACCGCGAGTTCATGGGAGGCTTTTCGGACTTCACAGAAAAGATTGCAGAGAGCCGAGGTCGCAGCGATCTGAGGACAAAGGTTGATGATTCGGAATCGGCTTCCATGTGGCAGAGTCTCTCGTTTGGTGCGAATTACAAAGCGGCCTATTGCATGGCTGTATGTCCGGCCGGAGAAGACGTAATCTCGCCATGGCTCGACGATCGCAGACAGTTCATGGACGAAACTCTGCGGCCACTGCAGGACAAGCAGGAAACCGTTTACGCCGTGAAGGGTTCTGACGCCGCAGACTGGGTCAGGAAACGTTTTCCCAACAAGACACTTCGAACCGTGCGGGGCAACCTGCATGTTCGAACGATCGACAACTTCCTGAAGCTGATGTCACTTCAGTTTCAGCCGGGGCAATCCAAAGGACTCAGTGCCACCTATCACTTTACATTCACAGGTTCAGAACAGCGTCAGGCAACGGTCACAATTCGAGATCAAAAGCTGCTGGTGGAAGATGGCCACCACGGCAATCCAAATCTCAAAATCTTCGCGGACAGCCAAACGTGGCTTGGCTTTCTGGCCCGGGAGAAGAACCTCGCATGGGCCCTGATCACGGGTCGAATTCGGCTTTCCGGCTGGCCTGTGTGGCTCATACGATTCGGGAAGTGTTTTCCATCCTGAATCGATCCGAATGCCAACATCCCGCGTTTCGAATGCTGTCTGACGGATGTCAGAGCTGGTGAAAGGCTGGAGTTGCAGAATGAATCCCATGATGGCCAAAATTGCGGTGGGCCTTCTCCTGAGCTTTCCGCTGCTGTGTCAATTGCCAACATCTGCAAAAGTCAAACGCGGCCTGTTGTCCGTCTGGGCGTGCTTGACCTGGTTCATGGTGGGCGTCTTCGTTCTGCTCCCGTCTGTTGCTGTCGATGACATGGGCCTGTTCTTCTGCTTTGTGTCTCCGGTTCTGGCGATCATGGTCGGCGGCATGGTGCTGACAACACGAATCTGCAACCACTGTGGCGAAACACTTCCGCACTACCGCGGCTTTACGATGCCCGACGATTGTCCTCGCTGCGGCAATCGGTTTCGAGACGAAGGCAGGCGGATGTAGACGACGCGATCTCGATCACTTTGCGCGGCCTTCCGGAAGACCGGATTCAGGTGAGTAAGGTCACTACTGCGTTGCCATTGCGAATGGCCAGATCAGCGGAATCAGGATGACGCAGGCGATCCAAAGCAGCACATTCAGCGGAACTCCGACTTTGACGAAGTCGCTGAAACGGTAACCGCCAGGGCCAAAGACCATCATGTGAGTCTGATAGCCTACGGGTGAGGCAAAGGCGAACGAGGCCGCGAGTGCCACGGCCATCACGAACGGACGAGAATCCAGATGCAGCAGAGCGGCAGTTTTCAGGCAGAATGGGAACGCCAGCGCCGCCGCTCCGTTGTTCGTGATGAGTTCATTCAGGACCATTGTGACGAAATAGATGGCCGCCAGAGTCGCATAGGGGCCCAGAGGCTGAGTGATGGCAACGAGTTTGCTTGCCAGCATTTCGGCCGCCCCGGATTTTTCCAGGGCTGTTCCCAGCCCGAAGGAAGCGCCGATGGCGATCAGGACGGGCCATTCGACGGACTGGCGAGCATCCGAGGCGGACATGCATCGTGTCAGCACCATCAGGCCGCCCGCGACGAAGGCTCCCAGCATTGCGGTATCACTTTTTGCGAAGAACATCGTGAACAACAGACCTGCGAAGATGACCAGGGCCACCCACCAGCGTTCATGGCGCACAGGCTGTGAACCTTCAACGTCGCTGACCAGGTAGAAGTCCGGGTTATTGCGATGAGCCTGCGCAAAACTGGGCCCGGTCTGCAGCAGCAGAGTATCTCCGGATTCAAGCTTCACGTCACCAATCTTGGTCGTCAGACGTTCGCCGTTGCGATGAATGGCGACGATCGCTGCGTTGTAATGAGTACGAAACTGGGCATCGCGGACGGTCTGTCCGATCAGCGGCGACGATCGGCTGACGACGGCTTCGCACAGACGCCGGCGACGCTGCTCAGCCGCTTTCGGGTCGGCGGCTTCGGTTGCAGGTTCCAGTCCGGGAATCTTCTTCAGATCCACAATCGTACTGACAACACCGGTGAACACGAGGCGGTCGTTCGCTTCAAGAACAGTATCCGGACTGACCGGCGCGATCACGGTGCCGCGACGATCAATTTCAATCAGGAACAGTCCCGGAAGACGTCGTAGTCCTGCGGCTTCGACGCTCTGACTGACCATACGACACGCGGGAGTCACCACCATCTCAACCAGATATTCGCGCCGGGCGTCGCCGAGCTGTTCCATCAGTTCCTTGCGCTCCGGAAGCAGCTTACGGCCAACTGTCATCATGTAGAGTCCGCCGATGATCGCGCAGGGGATCCCGGCGTAACCAATTTCAAAGAATCCCATCTCCGGAAGATTGTTCTTTCGAAGGAGACCATCCACGACAAGATTCGTGCTGGTGCCAATGCGCGAGCAGCAGCCTCCAAGAATCGTCATGAAGGACAGCGGGATCAGCAGCTTTGATGGCGCGACGTGGTGCTTTCGGCACCAGGACAGAACAACGGGAATGAGCATCGCAACAATCGGCGTGTTATTGAGAAAGGCTGATGTGAATACGGTGAAACACGCGATGACCATGAACCCACCGATCTCTGTATTCACCGGCCCCAGGATGCGCGTACCGACGGCGTCGACGACTCCCGTTTCCTTTAGGCCGGCGGTCACGACAAAAAGCGCAGCCACCATCAGCAGCGAACTGCTGATGAACCCGCTAAACGCTTCTTCCGTCTTGATCACACCGGACATTGACAGCACAAGGATTGCGGCCATAAACACAAGGTCGGCCGGTTTCTCCATCATCAGCGCGATCAGCACAGCAACAGTGACGGCAATCGTGAACACCGGACTGAACCAGGGGGCGTTCAGCCAGGAGAGAACGCACAGTTGTTCCAGCAGCATCTTTTCAAGTCCAACTTGCTTTGGGCATCATCGGATTGGAGTACATTTCAGGGGAGAATAGAGGGTTGGGCAGTCTGCTGCTATGCGTTCTGCCGGATCGAGCCGTTTTTGTGAAATGCAGAGATCGCGGGATTCGGTTCTTGTATGAGCAACAGTCCGCTACCATGCTGAAATCCCCGTTTTCTGCAGTTTTTGCAGGAAATCGTCTCCCGCCGTTCACGCAGTTTTC
The DNA here is from genome assembly GCA_964538835.1 of uncultured Chitinophaga sp. Taxonomy (GTDB): domain Bacteria; phylum Planctomycetota; class Planctomycetia; order Planctomycetales; family Planctomycetaceae; genus SXXK01. Next base: position 27,514 of record CAZIGZ010000048.1, read on the forward strand.
GGAGTCTCTGATGACTCATTTCCGCCGTCTCCTGCTTCTCATGGTGATCGCTGCACTGCCAGCCGGAAAGACATTTTCCGCAGAGTCGCCGGACGATCGGGTCGAGACTGTTGTCCGTCCCCTGCTTCAGAAGAAATGTGGCGAGTGCCACGGGGCGAAGGTTCAGAAGGCGTCACTCCGTCTTGATGCGCGACACGGCGTTTTTCGAGGCGGCGACGGCGGACCAGTTCTGATTGCCGGAAAGAGCCATGAAAGTGAACTGATCCGGCGCGTGGCATCGACCGATCCGGATTCTCAAATGCCTCCCGAAGGCGAGCGGCTGACAGCTCAGGAAATCCAGACACTCAAAGACTGGATCGATGCCGGTGCTGAATGGCCGGAATCGGATTACGATCGTGAAGCCCTGATTGATCCTCGCCTGAAGCACTGGGCGTTTCAGCCTGTCCAAAGTGTGAATCCACCTAGCTTCGCTGAAAACGATGAAGCGGCGAAGCAATTTGTGAAGAACCCGATCGATGCCTTTGTGCTGAAGGCGATAAGAGACAACGGGCTGGAACCAAACACGCCGGCCCGCAAGGTCACGCTCGTTCGTCGAGCCTTCCTCGATCTCACCGGACTGCCTCCTCGTCCCGAAGACATCGACGGCGCAGACGACGCACTGAATGATCGCGCGTGGGCAGGTCTCGTGGATTCGCTGCTCGCAAGTCCTCGCTACGGCGAACGCTGGGCTCAGCACTGGCTGGACGTCGTTCGTTACGCTGATACTCACGGATTTGAAGTCAATACTTCTCGCGACAACGCGTGGCCTTATCGAGACTATGTTATCCGAGCACTCAATGAAGATCGTCCATACGATCAGTTCATCAGGGAACAGATTGCCGGGGATCTCTTTGGCGAAGACGCCGCGACCGGCTTCCTTGTGGCCTCCGCCGTTCTTCTGCCTGGTCAGATTGGTGCTGATGATGCATCAAAGAGACTTGCTCGCCAGGACGCCCTGGATGAGATCATTGTCGGAACAAGCAGTTCGATTCTGGGCATGACCATCGGATGTGCTCGGTGTCATGACCATAAGTTTGATCCGATCACTCAACAGGACTACTATAATCTTCAGGCCTATTTTGCAGGCGTTGAATACGGCGATCGGCCTCTTCGAGATCCGGAGTCTCAGCAGCGAAAGACGCAGGCGTCGGAGCTCCAGCCTCGGATCGATGAACTTCAGCGTCGTCTGCAGTCAGCGGTTCCGCAGGCGACGGTCGCACGAACGCTGATTATGGACGAAGAGGATACTCGGTACGTCCAGTTCCTGAAGACTCCGAATGGCCCCGGACAGAATCCGGAAGGAACTCAGCGCGGTTATCGCAATGATCCCGGTGATCGCAATCGCCAGGCGAATTTGAGCGGCGGTCGCTACACATGGTGGAACAATGTGCCTGGGGAAAATGTTGCGGTCTGGTCGCCAGGCGTGGAAGGAACGTTCGACCTCTGGCTTTCCTGGGGAGCACATGGCAGCGGTGTCCACACGCGAGATGCGCGGTACGTTCTGGATCGCGATGGAAACCTCGCAACGACCGATGATCAGCAGGAGCTGGCTTCCATTGACCAATACTACCAGGCTGGGATTACGGAAGGCGCCACAGAACAGGTACCGCTGTGGAGTGGTTTGAGTTATGTGGAACCTGTTCAGTTAGACCCCCGATCAAAGATCATTCTGCGGGGCGGGCAGACCGGGACCGGCATCACTGCTGATGTTATTGTGCTGCAGGAAGTGACGGCAGCAACCAACAGCGGCGCTCTGGTCCTGCCGAAACTTCGGGAGCCTGTGAGTGCTCTCCGCAACATCGAATACTTCAACCCCGTGAAGGCCCGCTTCGTACGATTCACCAGTCATGCGACCAGCGAGAATGATCGGTACGAACCCTGCATCGATGAACTTGAAGTGTTCGGCCCCGATGCACCGTCAGTGAACCTCGCATCAGCGAACCGAGGCGTGAAGCCTTCATCTTCCGGCAATTACTCCGACATTGGAATTCATCAGCTGAAGCACATCAACGACGGGCAGTACGGAAACAGTTTCAGCTGGATTTCGAATGAACGTGGGCGAGGATGGGTGCAGCTGGAGTTTCCGGAACCTGTGCTCGTTGATCGAATCGAGTGGGCTCGCGATCGCGAAGGAAAGTTTGGCGATCGACTTCCCGTCCGTTACGAGATTGCCGTTTCGGAAGATGGGCAAAACTGGACGGCTGTCGCCACCGGACAGGACCGTGCTTCTGTCGGAACGCCATGGGATCCCGTTCAGGCGCTGTTGCGAAATTCGCCGGCAGAACTGGCAACCGAAACGGAAGCTGTGGCCAAAGAACTCGATCAGCTGAAGAAGACCCAGGCGGCGTTGCTTGCTCCTCGAATGGTGTTTGCCGGTGTCTTCCGTGATCCCGATCAGACGTATCTTCTGCGGCGAGGTGATCCGGAGCAGCGAGTCTCCGAGACGACACCGACCCTGCCCGCAGTCTTTCATGCCTCAAGTCTTTCCGCGACAGCTGAAGGCATGACCGAGGAACAGCGTCGCCGGCGCGAGCTGGCCGACTGGCTGGCCTCGCCGAAGAATCCTCTGACAGCGCGAGTCATGGTCAACCGACTCTGGCAGCATCACTTTGGGCGAGGCATCGTCGACACGCCCAATGACTTTGGCATTAACGGAGCACCGCCAAGCCATCCGGAGCTTCTGGACTGGCTGGCGATGGAGTTCATACGAAGCGGATGGTCGATCAAGCATCTGCATCGACTGATGATGAACTCATCGACGTACCGGCAATCGGCTGCCATTCGAGAAAATGCCGTGCGGGTCGATGGTAATAATCAGTGGCTCTGGAGGTTCGCTTCACGACGGCTGGAAAGCGAAGCGATCCGCGATAGTTTGCTGTTTGTCACCGGTGAGCTGAATCTGAAAGCGGGTGGTCCTGGCTTTGGCTTCTTCAAAGCCAAAGGCGGGCTCGATGGCTTTCCTCCGGTGGAAGAATTCACTCCGGAAGAACTTCGGCGAATGATCTATGCTCATCACGTGCGAATGGAACCTGTCCCCGTCTTTGGTGCCTTCGATTGTCCTGACGCTGGTCAGTCGATGCCCAAACGCAGCCGATCCACCACGGCCCTTCAGGCATTGAATCTTTTCAACAGTCCGTTCGTAATTCAGCGAGCAGCGCAGCTGGAACAGAGGGCTCTGCGTGAAGCCGGGGCGGATCCTGCAAGGCAGATCGACTTCGTGTATCGTCAGGTGTTTGGCCGAAGTCCGACGGGGGCCGAGCTTGAATTGACGCAGGAGGTCGTTCAGCAGCACGGAATGACGGTCGTTTGTCGATCGTTGCTGAACTCCAGCGAGTTCCTTTTCCTGCCTTAGAGTCTTCCTGCCCCAGCGCTGTTGGGCATGGACCGGTGGGTCCGGTTCGGCGTCATCCCTCAGGACTTTCGCGCACTGCAGCCTCCGGAATCTGCTCCGGGGTGTGTTCAGGCGTTTCGGTGCTGTCTGTTTTCTGCGGTTTTTTACGGCATATTTGCACAAACATTGACACGGGGCGAAACCGCAAATACCCTCCCATGCTTCTGTTTTCTTTCATCTTTGTGGAGCGTCTCAATGAGCCTGCGTCAAAACTACCGAAAGTCAGGTTTTACCCTGATTGAACTGCTGGTGGTGATCGCCATCATCGCCATCCTTGTTGCTTTGCTTCTGCCTGCCGTTCAGCAGGCTCGCGAAGCAGCTCGCCGTACACAATGTAAGAACAATCTTCATCAGCTGGGAATTGCTCTGCACAACTACCACGATGTCTACAGCAAGTTTCCTCCTGGATCTTTCTGGAACAACGTGAACGGTGGCCGAACCTATCAGCAGGGAAGCTTGCTGGCTCACCTTCTGCCGTACATGGAGCAGGCCAACATGTTCCAGCAGATTCCGTTTAACAATCCGCCAGCGGGCAGTCTGAATGTTAATGACGCGACGCTGCCTGATGGACGTCTGATGCGACAGGTGTTCTACGTGCCAGGCTTCGTTTGTCCGTCTGATACGGCCGGGAAGAATTACAATAATCGCACTACCGTTCAGAACTACGCGGGCAGCAAGGGTGCCTCCAACGCCGGAAGTCCGACGGGCGGCAATCCGAATCAGTCACCAACTTGCCCAGACAAGTATCTGGGCTTCATCATGGGGAACACAAACTCCAGCGGCGTATCAGGTCCATTCCACCGCAATGGTCGAAGTGACTCAATGAAGGACTGCACTGATGGTCTTTCCAACACGATCTACATCGGAGAAGTGCGACCTGAGTGCAGTAACCACATGCGACAGGGATGGCTGGAAGCCAACAACGGCCAGGGGATGGCATCCACCCTGTACCCGATCAACCTGAATACCTGTGTGGAAACGGCCAATACTGGCTGCAACTGGGTCAACAACTGGACGGATGAGTTTGGTTTCCGATCACGTCATACCGGCGGTGCACAGTTCCTGCTGGGTGACGGTGCCGTGCGATTCATCTCAGAGAACATTGACCATACGACGTACAACCGTCTGGGTGCAAAGGCAGACGGCCAGGCCGTGACTGTTCCTGGCGAGTAATTCAGTCATAGCGACAGCGACTTCTTCGACCCCTGTCCCGTTCTGGCCAGGGGTCTTTTGATTCACAGACATGGTTTTTCTGATCGGGAACCTGCACATGTTTCGAACTGTTTGTTTGCTCACGAGCTTTATGGTCCTGGCGGTCGGTTGTTCACGAGGTGACCGGCCAGTGATTGCAACAGCGTCCGGGATTGTGACGCTGGACGGAAATCCGGTGGAAGGCGCGACGGTAACATTTGAACCGGTCAGCGGTGGTCGTCCGTGTTTTGGAATCACAGATATGGAAGGACGCTACAAGATCACCAGCTACGAAGAAAACGACGGTGCGCCGGTTGGCGATCATTACGTTTCCGTCATCAAGATTACGGGGCCAGGTGCCAGCGCGCCGGCCGGCACAGACAATTCCATGAGTTTGTCGGATATCGCTCCTCCGGGTGCTGAAAAGGGCGAAGATCCTGACAAGGGAACCGTCTATCTCGTTCCCAGAAAGTACATCAATGCCAAGACTTCGGGGCTCAAAATCACGGTTCCGGACGGCGGAAGCAGCGAACTGGACCTGAAACTGTCTGTTCGCTGATGTCTCAGGCACCCTGTGCGGACCGGGATTGCCCCTTTTGGCTGAATTTTGCTACGCTCAACCACTTGAGCGGCCCCGAACGCCGACCATCCGTCGGCGTTTTTTTGTGCCCGTGCGTTTCTCCCGAATTCCCCGGATCGTTCACGTCCATGGAAGGACAGTGAGTGAAGCTTCTTCAGCGATACATCTTTGGCGAGCTGGTCAGAGTCTTCAGCCTGCTGGTTGTTGTGCTGACGATTATGCTTGTCTTCGTGGGACTGTTTAGGGAAGCCACGGAGCGCGGACTGGGTCTGGTACAGATCCTTCAGATCATGCCGTTCGTTGTTCCCAGCATGCTGCCGTTTACGATTCCTGCGACGCTGCTTCTGGCCGTCTGCGTTGTGTACGGTCGCATCTCCGGTGACCTGGAAGTCATCGCTGCGAAAGCAGCCGGAGTCAGTGCGAATCAGCTGCTGGCGCCTGCTTTCCTGCTTGGTGCCATGCTGACGGTCGGATCATTTGGTCTGACAAACTATGCCATTCCCTGGGCTGTGGACAACATCGAACGCATTGTCACTCAGGCGATCGAGGACATCTTTCTGGATGTCCTGACCAGTCAGCATCATTACAGCGACGCGAACAAAGGCTACTCGATCACCGTCCACGACGTTCGTAATCGAACCCTGATCGATGCGATGTTTCAATATCGAGCATCCAACCATCAGCAGATCAGTGTGCGAGCCGAAGCGGCTCGCATCCGCTTTGACCTGGATCGCAAAGAGATCCGACTGACTCTGAAAAACGCACGAGGCTCACGCGCCGGGAGCGATTCGGAAGCAGAACTGGGACAGACAGAGTTGTCATTTCCATTGCCGGAACAAATCGGGAAAGCCAAAGCTCGCCATCTGACACTCACGACACTCAGATCGCGCATTACCGAATCCATAGAGCTTCAGAAGTCCAGGGATGTGCAGGTCAATCAGGAAGCGATTGCCATGCTTCTGACCGGAGACTTCCCGGGACTCACGGGTTCCGACATGGCGAAGCTGATGCATGAGAAGAAGAAGGCACTCGAAGACGAACGTCGCTTTCGCGCGGAAATTCACAGTCGGTTTTCCATGGCGGCCAGTTGTCTGTTCTTCGCCTTCGTCGGCGGCCCGTTCTCCATGTTTCAGGCACGGCGTCAGTTCATCACCAGCTTCATCATGTGCTTCCTGCCCATTCTGCTTGTGTACTATCCCGTGATGTTCCTGATGATGAACCTGTCAAAGAACGGAACTGTGGATCCCTGGTGGGCTATGTGGATTCCCAATGTGATCCTGGCCGCGGTCGGAATGATCGTGTTGAGAAAAGTTGTGCAGCATTAGCATTCTGATGTGCTGTGTGGCTGTCAGTCTGCCTTCCGAAAAGCTCGCCGGTATTCTCCCGGGGCCATTCCGGTCGCGCTTCGAAACTGCCGGCTGAACGCGGCCTGGTCGTAAAAGCCGCAACTGAGTGAGATGGACAACAGCGCCTCGTCCGTTGTTCGAAGCGCCTGGGCGGCACGTTCGATGCGAGCTTTCGTCAGGATCTGCCGCGGCGTCAGACCAGTGATGCGACGAACGCGTCGCTGAAACTGGCTCCAGGAAAGTCCGCTGGATCTGGCCAGCTGTTCGATGCGAAGCGGCTTGCTGCAGTCGCGGTGCAGAGTTTCGAGGACGCCGGCGAGCGTTCCCAGTTCAGCGCCGCGTGATGCCGGAGTATCCAGGTCGCGGGAGATCCCGGCGAGCGCTACGACGTCACCTGAGGCTGAGCGAACAGGGACCTTCTGCGAGATGAACCAGCCGAAGCCACCGTCGGGCTGAGTGATCATTTCCAGACGATCACGGAGTATCGTGCCTCGGGAAAAGACTTCATCGTCCTGCTGTTCGTATCCCGCCGCGAGCACCGCCGGAAAGATCTCCGAAGCGGTGCGGCCCATCAGCTGCGTTCGATGCTGAAACCCTGCTCGGCGCACGAACGCATCGTTGGCGGCGACGTATCGGCGTGAACGATCTTTCACGCAGAAAAGAATGTCCGCAATTGTGTCAAAGAGTGTCTCCATCACATCCAGCCCCGGCGCGGAGAGAAAAATCTGCTCGCGCTGACTGGGAAGTCGTCTGGTTGTCTGACGCCGTGCCATCGTTCATTTCACACAGGCCGTGGGGTTTCCGGACGCCCGCAGCATAACAGCGTTTTGTATTTTTTCCGCATCGGCATTTCACAATAACGCCACGATTTCTCGCTCAAAGAGTCGTATCTTTCTCGTCGCAGTCCCATCACTGCATTGAGAGCCCTGCCTTCATTCATGCATGCATTGTGCGTACGCGAGTGGACTCGGCGAACACGTGGGCGACAACCTGAGAACGGGCTGGATGGCTCTTTTGAATCAGGACTGCGGGAAGGAAACTTCTGTGACTTCGGTCAGTGAAAACGAGATCAGCCAGAAAGCAACGGCCCTGGCGGAACGGCTTCTGATGACGGCCCTGCAGCAGCAATCGGCCATGGAACGTAAGGACGCTGCAAAGCTGGCTCGCATGATGAACGATCCGGCCGGAAAGGCCTTTACGTTCGCGATGGTCGATGAGGTCTTTCGCAGTCATGACCATGCTGTTGTCGCTCGGCGATGGCGAGGACTTCTGAAGTCATTTGGAATTCCTCGATATCCATCGCTGCCGGACCGACTGCTGATTCAGGCGGGCGGATTTGCCAGCCGCTTCATTCCGGAAACCGTCATGCCGGCTGTGGCCGATCGCATGAGAGCCGACAGCGCTCGCGTCATTCTGTCCGGTGAAAAGGATGACCTGAACCAGTACCTGAATCGTCGGGCGGCGGAAGGTTTTCGCATCAACCTCAACCATCTTGGTGAAGCAGTTCTGGGTGAACAGGAAGCCGAGCATCGCCTTTCCGCCGTGCTGGATCATCTGGCTAACCCGGCCGTGAACTATATCTCCGTGAAGATCTCCGCCATCTTCAGCCAGATCAGTCTGGTGGCCTGGGATGAGACACTTGTCGAAATCAAGTCGCGACTCCGAACTCTTTACCGTGCGGCGTCATTGCGCGGCAAGTTTGTGAATCTCGACATGGAAGAATATCGGGACCTCGCGCTGACCATCGCTGCGTTCTGCGAAGTGCTGGACGAACCGGAGTTTTTGTCACTGTCGGCAGGTATTGTGCTTCAGGCCTATCTGCCGGATTCCTACGCTGCCCAGCGTCAGCTGACGGAATGGGCGAAGCGTCGGGTTTCGAATGGCGGTGCGAGAATCAAGATTCGACTTGTGAAGGGAGCGAATCTGGCAATGGAAGCCGTCGAGGCCGAACTACACGGCTGGCACCAGGCACCCTACATGACCAAGGCTGACACGGACGCCAACTTCCGTCGATTGCTGGAATATGGCTGTCAGCCAGACAGCATCCGGGCTGTGCGCCTTGGTGTTGCGAGCCACAATCTGTTCGACGTCGCCCTGGCGCTGACTCTGCGAGAAATGAACGGAGTCCAGGATTCCGTCGAAATCGAAATGCTCGAAGGCATGGCCAATCATCAGGCTCGTGCGGTTAGAGACACGGCTGGAAGTCTGCTGCTGTATGCTCCGGCCGTGCGTCGCGATGACTTCCTGAGCGCGATGGCCTATCTGGTGCGACGCCTCGACGAGAACACTGCGCCGGACAACTTCCTGCGTGAGATGTTTGCGATGAAGCCAGGGTCTGCGGAATGGGAACGACAGCGAGCCCGATTTGTGCAGGGCTGGAATGATCGAGTCACAGTCTCTGCGGAATCGCGACGTCGATTCCCGGCGGTTCAGCCATCCGGATCAGAGCGGTTTCTGAATGAGCCTGATTCCGACTGGACTCTGCCGTCGATTCGGTCGGCTCTGAACATGGCCTGTCGGTCATGGAAGCCGGCCGTGCTTCCGGAGCTTCCGGAGTTGGGAGCAATGTTGCAAACGGCTGCGTCGGCTCAGTCCGGATGGGAGTCGATGGGCGTTGCCGGCCGAGCCCGCATTCTGAATCGTGCGGCCGACCTGATGAGTGCTCAGCGATTTGAAGCCATTGCCTGCCTTCGTGTTGACGGAAAGAAGGCGATCAACGATGCCGACGGAGAAGTGTCCGAAGCCATCGACTTTGCCCGATACTACGCCCGAACGGCTCAGGCGCCGGAAGGTGTCGCTGCCAGGGCGATGGGAATTGTTGCCGTCATTTCACCATGGAACTTTCCATATGCCATTCCTGGCGGCGGCGTGATGGCTGCATTGATGGCCGGGAATAGTGTGATCCTGAAGCCTGCTCGTGCCACATCGCAGATTGCATGGCTGCTGGTGAATCAGCTCTGGGCGGCCGGTGTTCCTCGCGATGTGCTGCACTACTTTCCGTGCAGCGGCGAAACCGGGCGACGTATGATTGAGGACGCTCGAGTCAGCTGCGTGGTACTCACGGGCGGTTATGAAACCGCACAGAAGTTTCAGACATGGCGACCGTCACTTCCGCTGATGGCTGAGACCAGCGGCAAGAACGCACTGGTGATTACGGCACAGGCGGATCGGGAATTAGCGATTAAGGATCTGGTCCGATCGGCTTTTGGCCATTCCGGACAGAAATGCAGTGCGGCGAGTCTCGCGATCCTGGAAGCGGAAGTCTACGACGATCCGATGTTCCGCCGTCAATTGCGTGATGCGGCTGCAAGCCTTCACGTGGGTCCATCGTCGGATCCTCGCAGCATCATCACACCGCTCGTGATTGAACCGGGCAGTGATCTGGAGCGAGCCCTCACGAAGCTGGATGACGGAGAAGAATGGCTTCTGGAACCTCGACGCTACGCGAACGATCCGTACTCATGGACTCCCGGTATTCGACTGGGAGTAAAGCCGGGATCATGGTTTCACCGGACCGAGTGTTTCGGTCCTGTACTCGGGCTGATGCGGGCCAGTTCACTTCAGGAAGCCGTCGAATGGCAGAACGCGACCGATTACGGCCTGACCGCCGGCCTGCACTCACTGGATCCGGATGAAATCACATGGTGGAAGGATCAGGTTCAGGCCGGCAATCTCTATGTGAATCGGCCGATTACCGGTGCCATCGTTCAGCGACAGCCATTTGGTGGCTGGAAAAAATCCTGTATAGGTCCGGGAGCCAAAGCCGGCGGCCCCAACTACGTTCTGAGTTTGTGCAGGCTCAGCGACAGCGGGAATCGGCCCGATGATTACGAGCAGATGTGGAAGGAACATTACTCGACAGGACACGATCCATCCGGATTGCGATGTGAATCCAACGTGTTCCGCTACCGTCCGTGCCGTGGGGTCATTCTGAGGCTGGCGACTCGCGATCAGCTGACCATCGATCGTGCTCAACTGGCTTCGAAGATCACGGGAGCTCCATTGATCCTGAGTATTGCTTCGGAAGAATCAGACGAACAACTGATCGCACGACTGCCGTCACTGGCGAAGAGTGCTGAGTTCTTGCGGACCGTGAGTGTGCCGAGTGACCAGCTTCTGAACGCCACGTACGCCGCAGGACTCAACTGGATCAACGCTCCTGTAATGGCCAGTGGGCGGATTGAACTGGCACGCTGGCTCCGCGAGCAGAGTGTCTCTGAGACTCGGCATCGCTACGGTCAGCTGCCGGACCTCAGCGTTCGAAAGCGAACCCGAACGTAGTCGAGTCATTCCATGACTCGAACTCTTATCCCTGCATGGCATGATGACAAATCAGCGTGGCTGCATCACACGTGTGGTGTTTGGCGCGTTGATTCCGAGTGCGGTGTTCGAACAGCTCTCGCCGCGGTGCGGCTTGAAGAGCTCTCGGTCATGGAATGACCGAGCTACGTAGTCGAGTCATTCCATGACT
>CAZIGZ010000049.1:0-38017 GCA_964538835.1 uncultured Chitinophaga sp.
GTCTGAAAATGAATGCGAGTGTTCAGAACAGAAAAGACACGAAACCATGATTGAAGTGGCTGTTTTTGACGCGAAGTCCTACGACCGGGAGTATCTGAGCAAGGCTGCCGGCGCACAGGACATTACGTGGCGATTCCACGAATTCCGACTGAGCGAGGAAACTGCGGCAGCAGCCAGCGGCGCACAGGCGGTCTGCATTTTTGTCAACGATCGTGCTGACCGCGCGTGCCTGGAACAACTGAAGGCACTTGGGATCAGACTGATTGCCCTCCGCTGTGCCGGTCATAACAACGTGGATCTCGCCGCAGCAAAAGAGCTTGGCCTGTCGGTAGTTCGTGTGCCCGCCTATTCGCCGCACGCGGTGGCCGAGCACACGATCGGGCTCCTGCTGACACTCAATCGCAAGATTCATCGAGCCTACAACCGGGTCCGTGAGTTGAACTTTTCGCTCAGCGGACTTGTTGGCTTTGACATTCAGGGCAAGACTGTTGGTATCATCGGAACAGGAAAGATCGGTCGCATCACCGCGCAGATCTTTCGAGGCTTTGAAGCCAATGTCCTGGCGTATGACCCGTTTCCTTCGACGGACTGGGCCAACTCCCACAACATCCGATACACCGACATGGACAGTCTCCTGGCCGCCAGCGATATCGTCTCGCTGCATCTTCCTCTGACGCCTGACTCGCGACATCTGCTGAATGCCCGGACACTCGCACGCACAAAACCGGGCGTCTTCATTCTGAACACCAGTCGTGGCAAGCTGATCGAAACGACATCGTTGATTGCCGCGCTGAAGTCCGGGCATATCGGCGGCGTCGCGCTGGATGTCTACGAGGAAGAAGAAGGCATCTTTTTCCACGACCTCTCGGGACAGGTTCTGCTCGACGATGAACTGTCACACCTGCTGATGTTTCCCAACGTTCTGATCACATCACACCAGGCATTCCTGACCCACGAAGCGCTCAGCGAGATTGCTCGCGTGACAACAGCAAACATCCTGAACCACGAAGCAAAATCCTCATTCCTCGAAGGCACCCCCCTCTGAGCCTGAGGCGCTAGCCGATCCCACACCAAGAGACGCGCTTTCCGATCCCGCACCAACACGACGCCACTTGCCGATCCCGCAGTGATTCGAACTCCATGGCCGCCCCGAGGTCAAGACTCAGGCAGATCAGTTTCGGCTAGCGCCTCAGGCTCAGATGATCGGGTTCAAGGCGCCAGGCGAGATGACCGGTGGCAGGAAAACTCATTTTGCGAAACGTTGATTGCCACCGGCTGCCAAGTGAAGCTCAGCGACATCAGCTCTCCAGCCCGATGTAGATTGTGGTCTCCGACTTTGCCGGGTCATCACTGTGGTGTGCGTAAACTTCCAGAGAGTACTTCCCCATACGCTCGCCTCGCGCGGCGATTTCGGCTTTGAGGGCACTCCATTTTGCGGGCAGAGTCTGATACGGACCAATGTGAACATGCTTCAGATAACGATGAAGCTCGAACTGCAGCGAGCCCAACCCTGGCGGGATCGAAGCATCTGACGCAAGTTCCACACCGGTGAACATTCGGCTGCCTGGCAGATAAACCCAGTGATTGACGCCCGTTGTCGTCGTTCCGGAACTATTCACAATTTCCCACATCTCCTTCATCAGCCCCATTCCCACGGGAGCCCAGGCATTGTTCTCGACCGTTGCTGAAAGTCCGGCGAGACAAAAGGAAATCGGCGTTTGCTGAATCTCAATGTCCATGATGCTGACGACTCCAGCGACTGAAGAACCGAGGATACAGCAACCAGTTGCCCCAACAACGTTTTGGATGAAAAGCGGGGGTCAACCACACTGCAACAGAACGAGGCTGTTCCAGTTCATGTGGAGAGATTACCCGTGACCAAGCCCGTTGTTATTCTCCCGTCCGATAGTTTGACAAGGCCCTAATCCAGCGTGGCCTGTTCGCCTGTTCGGAGGATGTCAAGAACTTCAGCGGGGGTCGAAGCAGTGCGGAGGCGTTCCGGAATAAACTCGCTCTCATCCAGCATCGTGGCGATCACAGCTTGAAGTCTCTGATGGACTCGCGGCTGGCCGGCGGGGGTCAGAAGCACAAAGAGCAAATGAGCGCGTTCGGAGGTTCCTCGATACGGGATCCCTTCCTGCGAACGAATGACCAGGACAATCGCCTTCTGAATCCCCTGCAGTCGAGCATGAGGCATGCCAAGGTGACGCCCAAGATACGTTTCGATCAGCTTCTCACGTTCCTCGACAGCTCGCACAACTTCGTCGCGAGGAATCGGGAGGGACTCCGGCTTCATCTGAACCAGAGCTTTTCTGACAGCCGCAATCGTGCTGTCTGCTTCGATGTTGAGATGAATGCGATCCTCCAGAAGTGCATCCGCGAGATGCACGGGTTCTTCATCTTCGAACTCGTCACGGATCGTGCCGACGATTTCTTCGATCGCATCTTCCAGCGTCAGAAAACCGCTCCATGCGCCATTGGCATCTCTTACCAGCGCGACGTGAATGCGTTTCTTCTGCATTTCCGCAAGGACAGCTTCCAGCAGTGTCGTTTCTTCAACCGTGATCACGGGTCGGAGCAGCGTCCGCAGGTCGCAGTCAGAGTTTCCTCCCAGCAGCAGGTCCTTCAAATGAACAAATCCGGCCGGAATTCCGTCACCGTCAATCAGCGGATAACGACTGAATCGAAATCGTCGCGCGATCTGCAGATTCTCTTCCATGCTGGAATTCGTATTCATGCAGCGGACCTGAGACCGAGGACGCATGGCATCTCGGACAATCAGCTCACCCAGGTCAAACACGTTCTCCAGAAACAGAAGGCGTCGAAAGGTCATCATGCCGGATGACTGTGACTGGTTCAGAAGAATCCGCAGCTCGTCCTCACTGTGAGTCTCGTGGGCGCCGGATTTTCCGAGCCCCATAGCTTTCAGGACAATGTTGGCCGATCCGTTCAGCACAACCAGCGGTACTGCGAACAGCGTTCGAAAGATCCGGAGCAACGGTGAAGTGATCAGCGCAGAGCGGTCGGTTCGGCGAATGGCCATCGACTTCGGGACGAGTTCACCCACCAGAATGTGGGCGTAGCTCATGATGATATAGCTCAGAGCAAATGCAACGGCATGCGTGGTAAAGAACTGAAACTGCCCGGCCTCCGGTGATGCGCTTGGCTGAGCAAAGATGCCGGTCCAGATGAGCAGCGGTTCGATCAGGCGAACGATGGCCGGCTCACCAACAAAGCCAAGCCCGATCGACGTGAAGGTAATGCCGACCTGACAGACCGACAGATATTCGTCCAGATGCTCCTGGACATGCTGCGCTGCGGCGGCGCCACGCACGCCGTCATTCGCAAGCTCACGGACACGCGAGGGCCGCATCTTCACAGCTGCGAATTCTGCCAGAACAAAGAACGCGTTCAGCAGCACAAGCAGCACTGCAAGAAACAAGTAAACGAATGCCATCCTGAGGAATACCCTTGAAAGTTCTTCTCACCTTTACTGCATCTTAGAAGTTCCTCCCTGGGATGCCAGTGAGCCTCCAAAACGGTATTCTCTCTTGATTCGAACCAGGAAATTCTGCCCGCGAGAGGTGAACATGTTTCAGATTCGCCGCATTGTTGTTGGCGTGGAAATGCCGTCGGAGAAACCATGGAAAGCGGCCGGACTCGGACTTCCCAGCCGGCTTTCTGTTCGACAGGCATTTCAGGCCTCTGAGTCAGCGCGCATTCCTGTCACGCTTGTCAGCGTGCTGCCAACTCCCAAAGCCGGATGGTTCGGGTCCCAGGACGAAGCCGAACGTCAGGCAGTGGCAGATCGTACGTCCGCTCGAATTGTTCTTGAAGAACTTCGCAATGAGCTGTCCGCGAACTCAGAGGCTCCGATCGACATTCAGGTCCGTTCCGGGGAAGCCTGGGAAGAACTCATTCGAACGGCAGGCAATCGTCCGGACTGCCTGCTGATTGTCGGGACTCGTGACCTCGGTTCACTGCGACGAGTACTTTTCGGCAGCACCGGACTGAAGCTTCTTCGACTGTCACCAACAGCAGTCTGGATCCTGAAGCCTCGACTTGACGACAATGATTCCACTGACATCGTGGCTGCCACTGACCTCGGTCCTGTCGGTGCCGACGTTCTTCAGACTTCCGTCCGACTGGCACGACTTCTGAATGCAAAGCTGCATGTTGTTCATGCCGCTGATGGTTCCGAAACAGCAGCGGCCATTGAGGAAAAGATCCACGGCCAGCTTGCAGAAACAGACTATCGAACCTTGCCCTTCGGAATTCGCACACATATTGAAGGCGGAACACCTGACGGCGTATTGCTGTCCGCTGTGGCGGAAGCAAAGGCTGACCTGCTGATCCTTGGCACATCGTCGAAAACCGGAGTGTCTGGACTTCTTCCCGGCAGCACGGTAGAGCGACTGTTACCCGAACTCTCCTGTTCGGTCCTGGCGTTGAAGCCGGAAGGATTCCGATCGATGCTGCCCAGCGACTTCTGGTCCGTCCAGAGAACATCGGACTTCTGAAGGGTCCGGCACGCAAAGGAACAAGACAGTACAGCCCACCGGTCCATGACTGCACCAAAGATCCTGACATACACAAGGAGCCACCCACATTTCTCGCCAGCAGCCTGAGATGACTCATGTGCAGTTTTTGACCAGCGGAGGAATCTTCGAAGGGGTCCTGCTGGTCATTGGCTTTATCGGCGGCTGGCTCACTGGGGTCAACCCGACTCTCTGGCTGTCATGGTCACTGGAAGATCTGCTGATGGGGCTGTTGGCTACCGTCCCGATGCTGCTCGTGCTGGCAATCAGCCTTCTTGTGCCATCCAAAGGAATGCAGCAGATTCGTCGTTTTCTGCGGCAGTCGGTGGGCCATTACCTGGTGCAGTGTCGACCGCTGGACATCTTCCTTTTGTCCGTGCTTGCTGGTGTCTGTGAAGAGATCCTGTTCCGAGGATTCTTCTTTCAGTGGATCAGCCACTGGAACTTCATGATGGCGGTGCTGATCACCAATCTGCTGTTCGCACTCGCTCATTCCATTACGCCGATGTACGCATTGCTGGCGGCCTTTCTGGGACTGTACCTGACGGCGCTGGTCGGTATCGACAAGTCACCGAACCTTCTGATCCCAATCATCGCTCATACGCTTTACGACTTCGTCGCATTCTACGTCGTAATCTTTGACACTCGACGCAATGCTCACCTGGATGAAGACGATGCCGACGACGAACAGAGTGACGAAGATTCCACTGATGAATCGCAAGAGGATGCCGAACAGCCCCGAAGTCCCGCGCAGTAAAAAGCTCGCGGGAAACATCCCGCGAGCCTGTCAAAAATCGGCATTGAGTTCGCGATCAATTCAAGGCTGCATCCATCAGGCCGGCCAGATCTGAGAACCGCCGTCGACTCGAAGAACCTGCCCCGTCACGAAGGCTCCCAGCGGTCCTGCAAAGAACTCCACGACGCGAGTCACTTCGTCCACAACGCCGACACGATCCAGAGTTCCATCCGTCACCAGTCGAGCATCTTCGACTTTGCGAGTCCCCAGGAAGCGACCTGTTCGAGTATCCCCTGGAGCCAGCGTGTTCACATTGATGTTGAAGCTCCGAAGCTGTTCGGCCAGGCAGCGAGTGTATTCCACGACACCGGCTTTGGCGGTCGCGTAGATCGAGCTGTTCGGAATGCCCTTGAACGCTGAGATTGAGCTGAGCGTCAGAATGCGGCCTGTTTTACGAGGCATCATGATCTTCGCGGTTTCCTGGCAGACCAGGATTGTGCTGAGCAGATTTCGATCAATCACGGCTCGCACATCTTCCAGCTTGATACCAACGCAATCGTTGGGATTTGGCTTTCCACCAGCTGCTGCAATATCGCCGCCCGCGTTGTGCACCAGAATATCGATCGGGCCGAGTTGTTCGCAGACTTCTGCGACGACTCGCTGCACATCTTCCGCCTTCGTCAGGTCGCCAAGCACACGTACAGTCTTTGTCGAATACTTGCTGGCAATATCCAGTGCGGTCTGAGTCAGCGTGGTCCCTTCGCCATATTCCGCCGGGCCGTTTTCTCGCATGCCATGAACACCAACACTACAGCCAAGCGACGCCAGGTGCTCCGCAAAGCCTCGCCCCAATCCTCGCCCCGCACCCGTCACCAGCGCCACTTTGCCTTCGAGCAGTCGACCAGACATCACTAAAGATCCTCAAATGAAAATGTCACATCACTCCCGGTTCCGAGCAGGGATTCTAGACCAGGCCGGCAAACTTCGCGAGTCGCGGTGCCAAAGTCGCCGTCACTCTCCGAGTGACGAAACTGCGATTTGCGTCGCGCGGTCAGGCCACATCATTTGCGAGGAAACGCTGGTCATCACTCGGAGAGTGATGGCTACGTTATGCGAGACCAGCGTACTTGCGTCCCGTCCAGAAGGCGCCCAGAAGGACAATCAGAGCGCCAGCCCAGGCGGGGTGGCACCAGAGACGAACGGGAACGATGACAGGTTCCGGTTCCGGCATCGCGGCAATCTTGTCGACCAGCTTAGAAACGTCCTGAGATGACGTGAGTTCGCCGCGAGTGACCTGAGCAATCTCCTTCAGCACGTCAAAGCGAGCGGGCTGGCCGATCTGTTCTTTCTCCTGGCCAGTGACGGAGATGACCGTTTCCAGACGGCCACCCGTTTCTGCACAGGTCGTGATCAGCCGGTACTGTCCGCCTTCAGCTGGTGTAAACGTTCCGGTAAACAACCCCCACGAATCTTCGCCAGCCGCAGACAGACGCACGGTGTCGGTCTGACCAGACGGTGACAGAGTCTGAACCGTCACCGTTCCCTGTCGCAGCGGATCACCAGCGTTGCTCATCACGTTCGCGTTGAGTGTCACAACGTTGCCAGCTTCCGGGCGGTCCGGCGAATAGAACAATCGCATGGATTCCCCCTGCGACATGTTTCGCTGATACGCCATCCAGCGAACGACCTGTCCCCAGAATCGATAGTGATACAAGTCTTCAACACCCTTTCGCCATCGCCATGCACCATCGGTGCCCATGAACAGAACCTTGCCCGTGCCGACCGTGCGAGTTGCAATCAGGGGAACTCGGCCATAGCTTGTGGAATCCGATTCGTGGGCCGCAAGGACCTGTGAACCGATCTTGGCCCGGAGTGCCGCGGCATACCAGTAGAATCCAGGCAGCGAATTCCAGACTCGCTCATTTTCGTTGTCATCCTGCTCCAGCCGAGTCAACAGGCTGCGTCGCCCGGATTCGGTCAGCTCGAACCGAGCCTGCCGCGCGGAACCGACACCTTTGGGACGAGCTGAATCCAGCACAACGGGACACAGCTCCTCAAGTTCTGACGTCATCAGCGAATTCTGAAAGCCGCGGAAGCCGGGCAGGAACACCAGTCCGCCCGCCTGGCTGCGAACCAGTTGCTTGAGGTTGGCACAGTCCTGAGCCGTCAACTGTTTCGATGAAACTCCCACATCGCCAAGGAAGACCACGTCATATTCGAACAGTTCCTTCTCGGACGGAAACTGCTCCAGGTATCCTCGACCACCACCAATCGTTTCAATGTCCGGATGAAACAGCAGACAGCTGACCTCCACGCCTGGGTCACGTTCCAGTGCGTTGCGGAGATAGCGGTATTCCCAGCGAGGATACGATTCGACAATCAGTACTTTCAGTTCTTCATCACGGATTGTGATCGGAATCGTCAGCTTGTTGTTTTCGGTCAGTGCTTCCGTATCATCAACAGGGATTTCCAGAGTCAGGGAGTATTCACCGGTCTTGGTTGGCTTCCAGTCGATCGTATCCTGCTGCTGGCCCATGCCGGAAACTTGCACGGTCTTACTGATCTCTTCACCGCGAGTTCCGCTCAGAGTGACCTTGATGTCCTTGTCAGCCGGCAGCCAACTGGTGACTCGAAACGGAATACGAAGCGACTTATTCACAACGCCGAATGTCGGTGCATCGGAAGCTGCAAGCTGCAGGTCCGGAAGCCGCTCTTCACTTCCGACACCCACGGCGTACACCGGAACATTTTTCATGCGCAATTCGGAAGCCGCACCCGTCGGAGCTTCACCCGTATTCCAGTCACCATCCGACATCAGAACGATGCCGCGCAGATTCGTATGCTTTTCTGCAACTCCCATCAGAGCAGTGTGGAGGTCCGTGCCTTTTTCTCCGGTGGGCGGCGCGGAGGAGAACGGTTCAAAGACCACGTTCATTCGTTTTGCTACAGGAGCCCAAATTTCAGGCTTTACGACCGGCTCAACAATTTCCTGCCGAGTCCTGGGTTTCTCCGCTGGTGCCGTTGGGTTCAGAACATCGCGAGTCTGCATGCTGCCGGATGTATCGTGCAGAACCACAAGAGTCGGCTGCTCTTTAGGCAGAATCTCCTGTGGGAACTCGGGCTGGTTCAGAGTGATCAGCACCATCATGATCAGGACGAATCGCCCCAGTTCCAGCCACCCCATCGCTCGTCCGTACCCGGAACGTCGCCAGCTGATCCAGCAGCAGGCGGCAGCAATTATGATCACCAGGATCGTCAATATCAGCGTCGCTGGTGTCCAGACAAACGTCATAGGTGTCTCATCGTTTCAAGGCTCGGGCACGTTTCCCGGATTGTGAGCAGGGGGGCAACTACGTTCAAATGACAAAGACTCGATTTTGCCCATTCAACCAAACGACACCCGAACAGGTGTTTAGTTGGGTTTGGTTGGATGTGTTGGAATCTGGCTTGGATCCAAAGTGTTCTGCGGGAAATCACACGGCGACCGGGATGCGTCAGCTTCCCGATACCTCGTTTCGCCGATCACTGCAGGAATCGCGATGCATCCTCAGAGAGTGATGTCTACGGTGGCGGCAACAACGAACGTGTGCTTCGGTGACCTATTCCTTTGTCTCGCCTGCCGCTTCGGAATTCGTCTTCGATCCTTCTGGGGCATTTTGCGGAACCATTCTGACAGTCAGTTCCGTTGTCTGCCCTGCGACAAGGTTGACCGGTACATTGCCACCGAGAATCGGATCGGGAGTCTCTGGGATCTTGTAGCCTTTCATCT
Source organism: uncultured Chitinophaga sp. (assembly GCA_964538835.1). GTDB lineage: Bacteria > Planctomycetota > Planctomycetia > Planctomycetales > Planctomycetaceae > SXXK01. The sequence goes on from CAZIGZ010000049.1 coordinate 9,044, forward strand.
GAACGAGCATCTCCGTTTTCAATGGCATGGAGGGATCAGAAGAACCTGGAAGCGACCTGAGTGTGACCATCCCGTCCTTATTGGATGTCCCCATGTAGAACTGATGACCGTCTTTCTGGACTCGCGCCAGAACAGGATCCTTGACCGCATTCTCGGAGAACCTGCTGCCAAAGGCGCGAATCCGTTCTTCCTCTGTCAGAATGGCAAGCTGAGCCGTCGACCAGGCGTCGCCGATTATATTGGAGCCGAAGCCTGGAAAGACCTGATTCGGCCACATTGCAACACTGGCACCGGCGAGCGGCTGGTCGTTCTGATCCACAACCTTGACGGAAACTGTGGCAGTCGGCCCCATCGGGATCACAACTTCCGACGAGTCTCCCCTGGATCGCACAACGAACGGGACGGCCTGAGATGCCGAAACAAACTGCTGGTAATCTTCGCTGGGGACTCCGGCGGCAGCCAGTTCATCAGTCAGAGCGGCCCCGGAAAGTGCGCCGTCACACACGGCGACCATCATGAGAATGCAGTCGCGAGGAACCGATTCAAAGGTGAAACTTCCGTCCTCTTTGACCGTCGCAAAATCACTCCACGATAACTGTCTTGCTTCGTCCGAAATCGACGTGCAGGCTCGCAGCACCACGTGACCATTTTTGACTGGACGTTCCACCGTGTCATCCAGACGCCCTTCGAGGCGATGTCCGGGGCGAAGTTTCATGTCCGGTACATTCTTTTCGAACTGGTCGCCTTCCAGTTGTGAAAGGAGAAACATGTCACTGAACAAGACCGGTCCATTTTCCGGCACATGAAACAGCCACATCGCCGTTCTTTCATCCGTCACCGCGACAGAACGCAGAACCCCGTCGTCGAGCTGTGTCCATTCCTTCGCGCCGCCCCGCCCGCTGAACTCGCCAAACAGCCGGCTTCGAATGGGTTCGCCTGTGGTCGCATCAATCCCGCGAACTCGATACTTGATGCCTCGCTGCATTGAGACTCGCGCCGTTTTGGGTTGAACCGCGAAATCCCGTTCGACCTCGATATAGTCCTCATGCTGAATCTGTAACGATACCTCGCTGGTTCTGGCAGTGCCTTCCACAAACACGGGAACACTGACGCTCGTTATTCCTTTAGCATCTGAAGTGATCCCTGTGACCGGCCCGTGCTTTTCCGGGTTCCAGAAGAAATGAGACCCCGGAGCTGCGTCTGATCGAAGCCCGTATGGCCGGACACTGGCCCCGGAAACGGGCTGGCCCTCGGTATCCAGAAGTTCAACTTTCAGTACAACGGTTTCCGTCGGTTGAGTCTTCTTTGCCACCGACTCTTTCGGAGTTGTTTCATCGCCAATTGCGGCCGAAGCGGCCAGAACCATGACCAACAACGCGGTCAGTTGCCAGTGAGCTAATTTCGTCATTGTTGAACTCCAGCTGAGAATAAACCGAGGGCTCCGAGTATCGGGCTCACGTTTCCGCAAAGAGCCTTCTTCGTTCGAAATTGTCTGACGTTTCACAGAATTCCTCAGTCAAACCACTCATCCGCCGGATCGAACTCGGGAATTGCGATGATCATGACCTTCATCTTGCCGATTGCCCGATGTCGAACGCCGGGCGGGATCACAATGGCCTGGAACGGAGTCACTGGAATCTGTTCGCCATCCAGCTCCATCCTCGCGTCCGGCTGACATTCCAGAAACACGTACGTTTCGGTCAGTGTCTTGTGGTAATGCCGCTCAGCATTCTCAGAGATCTCTGTGACATGAAGCGTGCCGGGAAATTCAGGCACGCCCTTGAATGCTCTGCGTGCCATTCCGCAAGGGCAGGGCACTGCCGGTATCTCACTGAAATCAGCAAGCTTCCATTTGCGTTCGGCAATCTCAGGCATCGTCATGTCCTGTCAGAAGAAAAGCCCGGATCGTTTAACAATCCGGGCTTCAGTGTTGTTCCGCAAATCAAACTCGGCGGATCACTATCGATTTCGCGCGGCGGCCCATTCGTCGAGCATGGCCTGAATTCGAGCCGGATTGAAGTCGCCCGGAACTTCGTAATCCTGATTCGCCTGAAGATCCTTCACGGTCAGGTCCTTCGATGGAACTCCATCCTTTGGCACCTTGCCATGAGCCGTCCAGACGATGGCGTTCAGGACCAGCGTTCGGAAGTCACGATTGCCCCAGTTCCAGTGATCATGACCACCGGTGAACCCAAAGCCTCGGCCAGCATCCGGTCGCTGAACGGCCCACGCGACCGTCTGTGCTTCCTTGCGTTCGAGCACTGCTGCACGCACGGCGGGATTGTTGCTGTGAGGACCTTCCGGACGTGACAGACTGCCGTCTTCCTTCACCAGTGTGTCTTTCGGAGGAAGGTCGGAGAGAACAGGAACGACTCCTGCTTCTTCACCCGCGAATCGCATGTGATAGTACCACTCGTCGTTGATTCGGAATGGTTTCACACCGCTGGAGATCGGATGATCAGGGAACTTCGTAAAGTTGCCGGTCCAGTGAGGATTCACGGACCAGTCGGTTTCAAAGTATCCACCGATCCAGTTCAGAAACGCGTCTCCGGAAGGGCCTTTGGGAACTTCCACGCCGTAGTGAATCGCCACCATGCCGATGCCTCGCTTCTGCAGTTCTCGCAGGCGATCCAGTTTGCTGTTAAACGGATGACCGCCACCGCCGTCGGCGTAGATGACAATCGTGTCCGCATGATCCAGAACCGATTCGTCCTTCGGCCAGCCGTCTGTGTAAACCGTGGCTTCGATACCGAGGTTGGCTGAGTTCAATGCTTCGGCCAGAATCATGCAGCCTGCACGATGTTCGTGAGCCCCGTAGCCGTGGCTTGGCTTGCCCGCGATCAGAGCCACTTTCTTCGGCGCTGGCAGTCGCTTGAGTCGGATATTGCGGAACTGAACGGTCATCGGCGGACCGACGTGAGCCTGCAGAGCCAGCAATCCGGCGGCTCGACGCTCTTTGATGTCGTTGTCCGTGACATCGACGGTCATCATGTCGTTGATGAAGTGCTGATAATGGAACCCATCCGCGACAACGCGGTACTTGTTCCAGTCCTCCTTCTTGATGTTCTTCTGAATCTCGTCGGACTTGCCGACTTCTCCGGTGACCTTCACTTCGAACTTGCCATCGTTGCGGACAAGCTCCGTCTTCTGGCCACGCTGAGCCAGGATGCCGCGGAAAGCCTCGCCGTAGAGAATACCGGAGTACGTCGTGCCGGCTTCGAAGTCTGCCTGGTAGCCGCCGATACGCCACTTGCCGTCCGGAAGTTCGAAACTGCGGTACTGAATCCCGGAGTTGCCGTTCACAATGCGGTATTCGAGTTCCAGCTCGAAGTTATCCAGTTCACCGCCGCGCCAGATGATGAAGGTGTTCGCGGTGAGTTTGACTTCTTCCGAAGTCTTGCCGGTGATGGCACCGTCCTGAACGCTCCAGATTTTCGGATCGCCATCCCAGCCTTCGAGTGTTTTGCCGTCAAAAAGAACTTCCCAGTCATCTGCTCGACTTGTGATGGTTGACGCAACCAGTGCCGTCAACAGCAACAGAATTCGCCTGAATTGCATGTTTGCTCCCTGATTCTTACAGCCCAATAAATGAGGCCACCGTCGTGTTTCCGGCGACACTGTCAAGAGCTTAGCGAATCCGAACGTCGTTGTCTTCAGTTCACGAAATCTGGCTGCAGGATGGACGCCCTCGTCCGTCTGCGATTGCTTTCTGATGGCTCGTCAGGTTTATCTGCGTTATCCCAAACGCATTTCAAACGAACGGATCTCGGACGAAGAATGGCATAGGTAGGAAGACGGCCGAGGGCGGCCATTACTACCGGACTTTTCAAGTGCCGGGTCCCCGCCTGTGCGGGGATGACTGAGGTTGTGCTCTGGAATGACAAAGGTCCCGTGCTGAAACAACATATGGTGAGAATGCGCGGGGCACGGAGGACTGACGTCCAGCAGCTCGCCGTTGTGTGTGAGTTGATCTGCGAGAACGAAATCCCGGTGTCGTTTGATGGGTTCGCATTTTCCTAACCGAGACCCTATCGTGTAACGAGGGCATTGCACGGAATTCAGGGACCCAGCGAGTGCCGCAACACCGGAGGGCTCGCGCCCTGCCGCTATTTCAGTTGGCTGATTTCACCAGGCAGTTTGAGCGTCGTGGACGAGAACGCAACAAAGAAACCTTCAGACCCGGGCCAGAGTCCCAGCTGGGGGCAATGGCTGCTGGCGGTCGTTATCGGCTGTCTGCTGACTGGATACGTCTGGATCGGACTTCTTCGTGGAGGCGGGTTGAACGGTGGTGACACCTATCCATACTTCTTTCCTCAAAAGCAGTTGATGGCGGAGGAAATGAAGGCCGGACGATTGCCGCTCTGGCATGATCGCACGGCTCTGGGCTATCCACTGCTGGCCGAAAGTCAGGCGGGCGTCTTCTATCCGAGCAACCAGATTCTGTACCGAGTGCTGGATGTTCACACGGCGTATCATGTGAGCTTCCTGCTGCATTACGTCGCGGCGTTTGTGTTCTCCTGGCGCTTTGTTCGGACTCAGCGGTTGTCCAATCTCGCTTCGCTGTTCGCGGCCGGTATCTTCGTCTTTGGCTGGTTTCCGGCTCGCGCGTCGCTGGAATGGAGCATCATTGGAGGAGTCTGGCTTCCGGTGGCTTTGTGGAGAACGGACAGTCTGCTTCTTGAGCCTTCGCGAAAGAACTTCGCCGTTCTGTCGATCGTGCTGGCCATTCATCTGCTCGCCGGGCATTTCACATTGGCCTTCATTACTCAGTTGGCCTGTCTGGGATACAGCGTCCTTCGCAGTCCGTCTGAACGAGTCCGGCGAACGGTGGCGGTCGTTGCGGCGATCGCGATGAGCGGTGCACTGGCGGCGGTGCAGTTGTTGCCAACGCTGGAGCTGCGATCGCATAGTCAACGAGCATCCGAACAGGCAGGATCCAAGCAAAGGGCTTTTGATCCTGGTTACGGTCACATGCCGCCTGTTTATGTGACGCAGCTTGTTGCGTCATGGTGGTACTGGCACACGCCGGAAGTCATTGAATCGCGGGAGATGCTGAAATCAAAGCTGCTGCAGAGTTCTGCCGATACGAATGCGGTGGAAGCTCATGTTTACGTGGGGTTGATTCCGCTGGTTCTTGTGCTGACTCTGGCGAACCCCAACGTTCGAAGGCGACTGCCTGATTCTTTGTGCCTTCGCTGGCTGGTTATTGCGGCACTTGGGCTTGTGTATTCCTTTGGCTGGCTGATCCCGGTGACTCGTTCATTGCCCGGCTTTGGTTTCTTCATGGGCCCCGCGAGATATTCAGTGCTGACGACGCTGGGACTGGCGATCCTTGCCGGAGCGTCACTGGACGCGGTGACTCGGAGATCTTCGATCGTGGCAAAAGCCGTAATGGTCGCATTGATCGGTTGTTTGACGCTGGTCGATGTCACCTGGTCATCGCGAGCGGTCTGTGATGCGGTGATCGTTTCTGATCCGCCATGGAACGGTTTGAAAGAAAGCTGGCTGGCTGCCACATTGCAGAAGGAGAATCAGCGATACCCAGTTCGTGTTTTGACGGATGCAAAGAACATCGCCAATCTTTATGGCGTCAGTTCGGTTCCGCAGTATCTGGGGCTGGGACCGTCGGAATATTTTTCGGAGGAGTTCCGACTTCAGACCAGGCCGGAGGCAGACGCGTTGGAATATCCGGATGCGGCTCAGGTCACGCGGCTTCGCAGTCTTGCGGTGACTCATTTGCTGACGACTGAGCCTATCGGAAAACTCGCTCCCGACTTCGAGCTGGTTCGCTCCGATCCGGATGCATTCCTCAATCGCGTTTGGGGACGTGGCACAGCACCTTGTTATCTGTATCGATTTCGTCAGCCTTCTTCCCGAGTCTCAGCTCGGCCATCTGCTGAAACTTCAACAGGCGAGCCGGAAGATCAATCGATCAACATCAGTAACTTTGCTCGCACGCCAACCGTGATCGCACTCGATGTCGAACTCGACGCAAAGGCAGACGTCCTGCTTGCCGAATTGATGTTTCCCGGCTGGACGGTCGAAATTGACGGCAAGCCGCAGTCAGCCGCTTCCAGCTACGGCCTGCATCGCGTCGTCACGGTACCTGCCGGCAAGCATCACATTCGCTGGCTGTATTCTCCTCGATCCTTTCAGCTGGGATGGATCACATCGCTGTTCAGCCTGTTGTGTGTCGTCATTCTGGCATGGCGGCGACGTTCGGTTGCCGCCTGATCAGAACTCCCACTTCTCGGCATCCTTGTCCAGAAGGTGAACCGAGCCACGCAGGTCCATCAGGAAGCATCGAACGTTGATGGTCCACAGCTCTCGATCACCGCCTTCGTCAATGCGCTGGCCACAGTGTCGAACGATCTGATCGCGCAGGGAGAATGCGTGCTTGCGGTGTTCCTCTTCTTCTGCGACCAACCCTTCCGCCGTATCCGGGTAGTTGTACTCTGGTCCAAGGAAATGTGTGTAAGCGCCACAGTTGCGATGTTCCATGATGTAGACATCGCGAATCTCATGAAGCTGCACGGCGATGTCCAGATGCTGAAAGAACACATCGCGCCATGAGGTGTGTTTGGGCTGCATGACACCAAGTGCCGCTCCGGCGAAGACCAGCTGGTCATACCTGTTGGACAGGTTGTCGCCTTCCATGAATTCCACCATGTCATCCAGCAGCCTCAGGTCCATGCAGCTCAGCAGCAGCACGTTCTTGCGCGGAGGAGGATAGGGACGGACCGCGGGACCTCGACGATGAACTTCCATTGCAGGCTCCTGAGAAATCATCCACAAAACGGCTCTTCGCCAAAACCGATGTCACCTTATCGACAGAAATCATCGACAACCTGATTGTCGGAGGTCACTGCGAGGTTTGTAAACGGCTCCCCCGGGATATTCGAGACACAGGATAACTTCCCATCAGCATCCAAAACTCCGATACTCCACTGCACACACGCTCACACCACACTCATTAGTGAGGCAAAAATGGCTGACCATCCGGCCTATTGGAATGCTGTTCTGGAGACAATTCGGACAGCTCAAACCGTTGTGGAACAGTGGGGCAATCGCCGCCGCGTGACTCGCCCACAGCAGTCTGACTACACCGCCGAACTCCAGGCCCTGCATCAGGAGTACTCACTTCAGGCGGAAGCTGGCTGGTCACCGGCATCGCTGCCGGGAATTCTCCCGTTGCAGCCAAAGGAAACACCTGGAGTTCGTGGCTATCGAGCAGCCGTGTTCATGACACACTATGTGAATGAACTTCGCAGCAAGCGGCGTCTGACACTTGCGCAAACCCATGCGCTGCAGTCCGACATCAATGAGCGACTCGCGGCGATTCAGAGACTGCTTCAGCGCGAAGGGATTTCGGAAGACAACCTGATCGCCCAGGTTCCCAGTGACGTGAAGTCGATTCGCCTGGAACAGCCATCAGGGTCAGTCGAACCCGAAAGAACTGAACCGCCAGCGCTGACAACTCCATCGGAACCTCCAAAACCCCGGCGCAATATCGTTGAGATTCTCCTTGATCCCCGCAGCATTCAATGTCTGCTGGGACTTGGCGGAGTGCTGATGGTTGTGGGTCTTGTCATCCTGCTCTGGGTGAATAACTTCTTTACTCCTGTCACAACTGCCATAGGCATGGCGGTGACGAACATTGCTGTCCTGGGAGCAGGCATCTACCTGCTGCAGAAGACTCGCTACCAGATTGCGGGCAAAGCGGTCGCTCTTCTCGCCTGTGCAGTGATGCCATTGAATCTGTGGTATTGTCACGGCAACAATCTGGTCACTGTGGACGGACATCTTTGGGTTGCGGCTGTTTTGATCAGTGCCCTGTATGCGGTCGCTGCGTGGGTTTTGAAGGACGAAGCGTTCGTCTATGTGTTCTGTGGCGGTATCACGCTGACGGGATTGCTCGTCCTTGCAGACCTGCCGCCTTCTCCGATGAAGTTCTGGGAGATTGCGTCGCCGGCCACGCTTCTCGTCGTGCTGGGACTTATTGGCGTTCATCTGGAGCGTGCGTTCGTACCTGGCTCAGGTCCATTCAGCCGCGAACGATTCGGGATGGCATTCTTCTGGTCAGGCCATGCTCAGGTCGCCGCCGGTCTGGTTCTGCTTCTGGGTGCTCACGTTGGCGGCGACTGGCTTTATGAGGTCTGGTTTAAGCCTGTGTACGATAGTCTGCAGGCCGTGCCGTCACCCGTCTGCGGGCGTCTGCGATGGCTGTCTCTTGTTTTGGTTCTTGCCGGAATCTGGAGCTGCATATATTCGGACGTAGTTGTTCGCCGTCGAGGGATCTTGATTCATATTGCCGGCGGTCTGCTTCTCTGGGCGGAGGTGTTGCTGATTCAGATTTTGAATCTGCAGCTGGGTGTCGACGCAATCATCGCCGTACTTGCCGTCACTGCAATTGCGATCCATTGCGTTCGAATCTTCACGCCTCGCGAATCTGTCATGACTCGTTCGTTTCCGGCGTTTGGTGTTGTCCTGAGCATCATTCCGGTGTTCATGGGATTCGTTGTGTACATGGACAATCTGGGAGCGAAGGCCGTCTGGACGGACGAGTCTCCTCGGTGGACCTTTGCGATCGTCATGCTTCTGACCGCAGCGGCCAACCGGCTCGGTGCGTGGGTCACGGAGCCGTTTCGAGTTCGAGTCCAGACAACATTCTTCTTTGCGACCGGAGCTGCCTCAATGATCGCAGCCGTCGCACTGCTTGCGGCGGCCGGACTGAATCAATGGCAGTCGCATGCCCCCATCATGATGATGCTGCCAATGGGCTGGCTTGTCGCCTCCGGTTTGTACGGTACGCGTCCCGCCGGTCAGCCACTCTGGCTTGTCGCACAGACAGCCGCGGTCGTCATGCTGATTTCTTCTCTGGCGACAGGGATCCAGGGATTCTTTTCAAAGGACGTCAGCTCTTCCGTCCATCTTTCACTCGTGCTGTTCTTTCTGGAAGCGGCAGTGTTCTATGCTTTGAGCTACTGGATGCGGCAGCTGCATCGATCCGTTTATGCCGCGTCGCTGATGTCGTGCGCGGCTTTCTGGCAGCTGCTGGCATGGTGCGGCTTCGGGACTCAGGCATACCTGCTGAGCTTTGGCGGAGCAGGCCTGATCATGCTGGTCATCTATCGTCTTGGTCTGCTTGAAAATACGTCCGCCAGAGCATTGACGGAAATCCTTTATCTTTCGGCGATGGCCGCACTCAGTCTCGCATTCGTCTCATCGGTGTTCTATGGATTGAATCAGCTGGCCGCCGCCACGATGCAGTCCGACAAGACCGTCGACTGGGGCTTTGTCGGTTTCATGACCACGATGTTTGCCATGAGCATTTCTGCGATGCTGCTTTCCGCTCAGTCCAGCAGCAGAAACTGGTTTATCGTGACATCGGTAGGACAGGCCATCGTCCTCGCACTGGCACTCCACAAGCTGATCGACCTGAGCCCATGGCAGCAGGTCGAACTGTTCTCGGTCATCATCGGCATACTCCTCGTGATTTCCGGCTATGTCGGCTGGTATCGCGAACAGGATGCCGAATCCAGCTTTGTCAGCCTGAGCCTTTTCATCGGCTCTCTCCTGATCACTGTTCCACTCGCGATCGCCACATGGATCGACCGAGGTCATGACGTCTTTCGACCGCTGAATGAATTTGGATTCCTGTTTGCCAGCCTCGCACTGCTGACGATGGGAATCCTGTCGCAGCTGAAGTCGACAACGCTCATCGGGGCAGGAATGACGGTGCTGTACTTCCTGACGCTGCTGATCTTCGTCCCCTGGAGCCGACTCAATTCGGTGGCACTGGCTATTACCATCGGCGGCGGTCTGTTGTTCGGCACGGGTCTCGGCCTGGCCTTCTTCCGCGACCGCCTGCTATCGCTGCCCGATCGAATTCGACGACGAGAAGGCATCTACCGAGTCTTCAACTGGAGATAGGGGCCTGGCGGCGTTCCTGGTTCGTAGTTCCTGGTTCGTTCGCGCTGAAAACTGAAAACCGAAAACTGAAAACCGAAAACCGTCCTCCCTACTCCCCAATCTGACTCTTGCCTGGTTCTGCAGTAGGGGCTGGCACGATGGTCATCCCTTTCAGCCGTTCGGGCCTGAGTTCGCGGTCGTTGACCACATCTCGAATCAGAATCTGCTCGACCTGCATTGGGTACTTTTCCAGAATGGCGCGGTAGACCTCCGGGTCTTTTTCGCCTGAATCACCGAGCAGCACGAAGCGACGCTCCGGGAATCGTTCCATCAGATGTGAGATCTCCGCAACCTTGTGTTCCAGAGTCCCCTCATCGTTCAGCAGCATGTTGGCAAAGTCCTTCCACGAAGCAGTCGTCAGCAGATTCTTGCGAAGCGGACGCATATGGAAAGTCCCCTCCGGCCAGCTGCCCTTGTCCGAATGCAGAAATTGCTGGAGCGGGTCGTACATCTGCCACGGTCCTCCGGACACATAATGCACGGGCGCGTCCGCATGTCGCTGAAACACGTCACGCAGTTCCGGAGCAGCCCGAAAATCCTTCAGGAAGGTGTTTCGGAACACGACTTCTCCGCCGGCGGCGATTTCCGTGATCTTCAGTGTGTCATCAATATCGCTGATGATCGAGATTCCTGAGGGTTCGATCAACTGGATTCGACCAGTGCCCGAATGATCCGTGGAGGTCGCATGAAAGGTGAGCCACCCGTTGGTTGATCGCTGATGTTGAAGCAGCACCTTTGCCTTCGCTGCTGGCAATTGAATCTTCCCTGACGCAAGACCGTTGCCGTCCGTCTTAATGACAACCCCGTCCGCGTCTTTCAGTTGCCAGCTCTGTTTCTCCGGATCCTGATCAAACTCAAACGTGACAATCTCCCGTGATTCACTATCGGCCAGAAAATGGCGAGCACGATCTTCAAAGTGCCTGAGCTGATCATCACGGATTTCTCCAAGCCCTTCGGCAAGCCCGGAAACAGCGGCCTGCGTCCATGAACGATCTTCATAAACCCAGTATCGCAGTTCGATCGTCCAGGTGTCGCCTTCGAGATGACCGCAGGCCGGGTAGAACAGAACAAGCTCATCGTCAGCCAGCATGACGGTTCTCGAAGTGCAGAGGAAAACGAAGACCAGCGAAAGAACGGTTCGCAGCGAACAGATGAAGGCTCGACAAGGAAGAAACGCTGTGATCATGAGGAGGATCCTTCTGCTTCCGGGTCGTTCTGAAATTCGCCACGTCTGCCGTTTTCTTCGAAGGGGATTTTGTCATAGTCTGCCGCTGGATCAAATCACATCGTTCCCTGGCCATGAAGGATTCAGCCATGACGTTCACATACGAAGAAATTTCGCGGATGATCGATCATTCGCTTTTAAAGCCAAGCACCACATTCGAAGACTTTGAAATCGGCTGCCGTATGGCAGTGGCATACAAAGCCGCCAGCGTCTGTATTCAGCCCCATTATCTGAAACGATGTGCTCAGATTCTGAACGGAAGCGGAGTACGAGCAAGTACCGTGATCGGGTTTCCTCATGGCGGCCATTGCACCAGCGTCAAAGTCGCAGAAGCTCAGCAGGCCCTGAAGGACGGCGGCGAAGAACTGGACGTGGTCTGCAATATCAGCCGAGTTCTCAGCGGAGACTGGGACTATGTAACCGCGGATCTGAAAGCTGTCATTGACGTGACTCATGCCGCCGGACAGAAGGTGAAAGTCATTTTCGAAAACTGTTACCTGAGTAACGATCACAAGATTCGTCTGTGTGAGAATTGCACTGAGCTGCAGGCAGACTGGGTCAAGACATCCACCGGCTATGGAACCGGCGGTGCAACCATGGCCGACCTTCGCCTGATGCGAAAACACTCCGGGCCGAACGTGCAGGTCAAGGCCGCAGGGGGCATCCGCGACATGGATGCTCTGCTGGAGTGTCGAGCCATCGGTGTTTCCCGCATCGGTGCCAGCGCGACTCAGGCCATGCTGGATGAGTGTCGTCTCCGGCTGCGAATGCCTCCGATTAAGTTCGACGAACGATCGGCCGCTGACGGTTATTGATCGCTCGCTGTCGTGGCCGCCCTCAGGCTCATCAGCCACGATTGTCTGTGCAAAGTCGTGTTTTTGAATTGCTGCAAGGTGATGTCATGCCTGTTGGTTGCTCTCCGTATCGCTGTCGCCTCTTCATCGTTCTGCTGCTGGTTGGCCTGCCTTCAGTCACCATGACACAGGCTCAGGACGGAAAAGTCGGAAAGTCTGAATCCACCAAAGAGAAGGAAAAGGGCACCAAAGGCCAGGCAGCAAAGGACGGCAAAAAAAAGGAAGAGGAAAAGGTCGTGCCTCCCACGGCCGAAGAAATCGCAGCACTCACGAAAACCCGTGATGAACTTCATGCGGAGATTTTGCTTCTCGAAAAGCGGCCGGAATTGCAGACTCGCGACGGGCTCGGTCTGCTCGCTGATGTGCGAGTCTTCGAGAAGGCGGCGACATGGATGCTCCGCTACAAGGAGTTCCATCGAAACGATTACGCCAAACAGCTTCAGGGAGTCTTGAAAAGCGGTGCGGATCGGGCAAAGCAGCTTTCGGAAGGCAAGCCAGGCTGGAATCTTCAGCAGGGAACAACGGTGCGCGGTTTCACCAGCACGATCGACGGGTCCATTCAGCCGTATGCGATCACTTTGCCCGCGGGAGTTGACCCAGGCAGTGGAAAACGATGGCCACTGCATCTGGTCCTGCATGGCCGCGCGGATCAGATGAATGAGGTGAACTTTATTCATCGGATGGATGGCAAAATGCCAAAGAAGGATTCGCCGGAAGCGACCGCCGACTGGATTCAACTGGACGTTTACGGCCGCGGAAACAATGCCTATCGCTGGGCCGGGGAAACCGATGTCTTTGAAGCTCTGGCGGACGTCAAGCGCCGCTTCCGAATCGACGACAACCGAATCACTCTGCATGGCTTTTCCATGGGCGGCGCCGGTGCGTGGCACCTTGGCATGCACCATCCCCATCTGTGGTCGTCGGTGGGCCCTGGAGCCGGCTTTGTGGACTTCTACGCTTACCAGAAGAAAAACCCCTCAAACCCGGCCGACCGCCTGCCCTTTGCACAGGACAAGACTCTGCGAATTTACGACACCGTCAACTACGCACTCAACGCGTTCAATGTCCCAACATGCACATACGGCGGTGAAAATGATCCTCAACTTCTGGCCAGCACAACCATGGCGGAAGCCGCAAAGAAACAGGGAGTTGATATCAAGGTGATCGTTGGCCCCGGCATGGGACACGCCTTTGATCCTCAAAGTCAGAAGGACTTCATGGCCTTTCATCTGGAAAAGTCAGCCAAAGGCAGGCCGAAATTCGGAGAACGACGTGAGATTCGCTTTGAAACTCGGACGCTGAAGTACTCTACGTGCGACTGGATCACCATCGAAGAAATGGTGACAACCTACGAACCAACGTCCGTTCGCGCCAAGGTCAATGACCAGAGCAATGTCGAGGTTCAGACGCAGAATGTGTCCGCATTCAGACTCGCCAGAGACATCGCCGAGAAGGCCATCATCGACGGTGTTGAACTGGAATGCCGCAGCGCCGCTGATGGACTTCTGCCGGATGTCTACTTTGTACGAACGGGAGAGACATGGCGAGTCTTGAGCTACGCCGAATCAAAGAGGTTCTCTGATAATCGCGAAACGCGAAAACGCCCAGGCCTTCAGGGACCGATCGACGATGCCTTCGCCAGTCGGTTCGTCTGCGTCGTGGGCAGCAGCAAAGGAAGCTCGGAAACCGGAGCTCTCTGGTCAGAGCAAACTCTGGAAACCATGAAGAATGAGTTTTCGCAGTGGATGCGGGGCGACGTTCAGGTGATCCGCGATTCGGAACTGACACCGGAGATCATTGAATCCGCCAACCTGATTCTGTTCGGGGATCCCGCATCGAACCGAGTGATTCGGGACATCCTGCCGGAACTACCTGTTCAGTGGACTGCGGACAAGTTGACCGTCAGTGACAGGGATTGGTCGACCTCGGATCATGGCCTGTGCATGATCTATCCAAATCCGCTGAACCGCCGGCGGTATGTGGTCATTAACTCCGGCCACACCTTCCACGAAAAGGACTTTCGGTCTTCCAACGCATGGCTGTTTCCTCGCCTTGGCGATGTTGCCGTGATGAAGATCGAGACCGATGAAAAGGGACAAATTACGTCCACTCCGGTCTGGTCGGACGTGTTTGACAGTTCCTGGAAACTGCCGAATACACTGCGATAAATCCGTATCCCCAAGTGTGATTGGATGCCAGTTTGCTCCGATCCGAGAATACGAGACCGCCGGGCCCGGGAGTAGCAACTTCAAGTTGACCATTTGTGCACAAAGTCGTGATGCTGTACTGTTGTTGACAGGTCACTGATTCCTGCCGGTCCCGTTCGACAGACCATCGGAGCCCACTGTGCGTCTTTCCTGCGCTTTTACGCTCTTCGTGCTTTTCCTGACTGTTCCGGCGCCTGCTTCGGCTGAAGACTGGCCGTGGTTTCTTGGTCTGGACCACACTGGCATTTCCGGCGAATCCGAAACAGTGCTGGATTGGTCGGAATCTCCGCCGCCGATCCTGTGGAAGAAGAACATCGGAACAGGCTACAGCGCGCCGTCTGTGCTGGGTGACAAACTCGTCCTGCACCATCGTCTGCAGGACGAAGAGGTCATTTCCTGTCGACTGGTCAGCACAGGTGAAGAAGTCTGGAAGCATTCATACCCCACGTCGTTTCAGGATCCGTACGGATACAACAACGGTCCTCGCTGTTCTCCAGTTCTGACCAAAGATCACTGTTACACACTTGGCGCAGAAGGCATGCTCGTCTGCGTGGCGATGAGTGACGGCAAGCCCGTCTGGCAAATTGATCTGCAGAAGAAGTTCACTTTGCCGGAGTGGTTTTTCGGAATGGGTTGTTCACCCATTCTTGATGGCAGCCGATTGATTGTGCTGGTTGGCGGTCAGCCGAATTCCGGAGTTGTCGCGTTCAACATTCATGACGGCTCCATCGCCTGGCAATCTGTTGGAAAAGACACATGGGATGGTGCGGAAACGGATGACGGCGAGACGTACAAATGGACGGGTGACGAAATGGTCGCCAGCTACGCATCTCCGATCATTCGCGAAATTCATGGTCGTCGTCACCTGCTGTGTCTGATGCGTCAGGGACTTGTGTCACTCGACCCGGAAAACGGCCAGACAAACTTCAAGCACTGGTTCCGTGCGACGGTGCATGAATCGGTCAACGCCGCCCGGCCTGTTGTGATCGACGATCAGATCTTTTTGTCGGCAGCCTACCAGGTGGGAGCGGAACTTCTGAAGGTGGCACCGGACGGAAAGTCAGCCACGTCCGTGTGGAAAAATCGTCGGAACATGCTGGCTCACTGGTCCACTCCGATTCACGCCAAAGGGTGCGTCTACGGATTCAGTGGCCGCCATGAAAACGAGGGAGAACTTCGGTGTGTGCGAGTCTCCGACGGCAAGGTGCTCTGGAATACGGCCGGTTACGATGGAGATCTCGGAAAGCTCCGACGTGATCCGACGTCCGGAAAGGTTGTGAATATCGAAACCGGCAAGGCCATCCCTTATCCTTATTTCGGCCGAGGATCACTCATTCAGGTCGGCGACCGCTTTATTGTGCTGGGCGAACGAGGAACACTGTCGGTCGTCGAAGTCAATGAAAAGGAGTTCATTGAGCATGGTCGGTTCTCACTGGATGAAATCGACTACCCCGCATGGGCCGCACCAGTGGTTTCCAACGGCCGTATGTATCTGAGAAGCGAAGACTGGCTGGTGTGCCTGCAACTGGCAAAGACCGGCGAATGAGGTCGATTGTTTCCAGGAGACCACCGATACCGGCGAATTTGCTCTTCAGCCATTCATGCCCCCGTTTCTTCCAGCATTCATGACAGTGAGTCGAACAATGAACAGCCATGAAGTGGATTACCAGATCTTTGGCGATGACATGCAGCTTGTCGAAGTGGAACTCGACCCGGGCGAAACCGTCATCGCGGAAGCCGGAGCCATGAACTACGTGGAAGACGGCATCCAGTTTGAGGCTCGAATGGACGACGGGACTGAGCCCAGCCAGGGCCTGATGGGCAAATTGCTCGGAGCGGCCAAGCGAAAGCTCACGGGCGAGTCGCTCTTCATGACTCATTTCACCAACCATTCCAGCCAGAAGCGGCGAGTCGCGTTTGCGGCTCCGTTCCCGGGCAAGATTATCCCGGTGAATCTGGCAGAGGTTGGTGGGACCGTCTTCTGCCAGAAGGATTCGTTCCTGTGCGCTGCGATGGGAACGCGAGTCAGCATTGCGTTTACGAAAAAACTGGGAGCAGGCTTCTTCGGCGGCGAAGGCTTCATTCTGCAGAAACTGGAAGGCGACGGACTCGCGTTCATACACGCTGGTGGGACGGTCGTCCGTAAAGACCTGAAGGGCGAAACTCTGCGAGTCGACACAGGGTGCATTGTCGGCTTCACCGGCAATATTGACTATGACATTCAGAAAGCCGGAAATCTGAAGTCCATGTTCTTTGGAGGCGAAGGACTCTTCCTCGCAACCCTTTCCGGCCATGGAACCGTGCTGCTTCAAAGCCTGCCCTTTGCTCGCCTTGCAGACCGCGTTCTTCAGAATTCCGGCCCAATGGGTGGCGCAGAGCAGGGATCCGTTCTTGGGTCTCTCGGTAACCTTTTCGGGGACTGAAGTTCCCAGTCTGCGACAGCCGAAACTCGAGGGAACCGTCCGCAATCAAAGGCCAAGCGTCACCCCACCCGCCTTCTTGTGGTGGGGCTTTACCCGCAGAGAAAGACTGAAAATCTTTCCTGATCGTGCACACTGCACACATTGGCGCGGCAGCAAACGCGCACAGACGATCACATCGAGTCGGGGAATTACCCTCGATCTCCCATGTTTTGCAAACGACAGGGCTCTCAATCCTCCGAGTAGACTAAATGCTGGGTAGTCTGTCAGCATCTGGTCGCTGCAACATTTCAGCCCGATTTGCTTCAAGAGATATAGAGCCTGCTGTGGAAATCACCGAGGTACGCATCAAGTTGGTAACGGACGTGGACGATCGCCTGCGAGCGTTCTGCTCCATCACGTTTGACCATGAGTTTGTCGTTCGTGACCTGAAGATCATTCAGGGGCAGCGAGGACATTTTGTGGCAATGCCCAGCCGCAAAATCATGGAAAAGTGCCCTCGGTGCTCTGCCAAGAACGAAGTTCGAGCCCGCTATTGCTCGCATTGCGGAGCCAGCCTTCCTCAGACTGTTCCGGTCGACAGCACAGGCCGCAGCCGAATGTTTGCGGACATCGCCCACCCAATCAATTCTTCGTGCCGCGAGCGAATTGAATCTGCTGTCCTGAATGCATTCGAAGAAGAAAAGGTTCGTGCTCAGCAGCCCGGTTACGTGTGCCGCTACGACGACTTCGAAGAGTCCATGCACTAGTGTTGAGCGACTGTCCTCAATCGCTCCCAGCCTCCGCCGAGTCTGCATCCTGGTCCAAATCCAGGCCACCTTTCATGCAGCTCGTCACTCAGAGATTGACGGCTACTCAAGGCGAGGTGACCGCTGGATTCATCAGTGCCAGAATCAGTGCGGCCCGAGTGACAATCCTGGCACCAATCGCGATCGCGCGTTCATCGATGTCAAAGATCGGAGAATGCAGCAGCGGCCATTCACCAACGACACCAGCACAGCCCAGCCGGAATTGTGCGCCGGGAACGTGGTCGAGATAGACCGCAAAGTCTTCACCACCCATGCTTGGTTTATCGATCAGGACCAGGTTTTGTCCGCCCAGCACTTGAATCGCCGCCGCTTCGTAGGCTGACATGGACATCACGTCATTCACGACTGAACCAAGCGGACATTTGAATTCCACGTCGATGCAGCATTCCGACGCAATCGCCAGACCATCACAGACTCGACGAATGGCATCCATGGCATCCTGACGAGCCTTTCGATCCGTCGTCCTCAACGTCCCTTCCAGATTGATCTGTTCCGGAATCACGTTCGACGCATTACCACCATGGATCGATCCAATGGTAAACACGGTCGGCGTCAGCGAATCAACTCGACGCGGCACGGTCTGATACAAAGTCGTCACGAGCGAAGCCGCAGTAGCCATCGGGTCGGTCGTGTGATGCGGTCTTGCGGCATGCCCTCCTTTACCGCGGACCAGAATCGACACTTCGTCCAGATGAGCCGTCAGAACTCCGTAACGAATCCCCACCTTGCCGGCCGGAATCGTCGGATCAACGTGCAGTCCAAGAATGCAGCGGACTCCTTCCAGAGCACCCGCATCCACCATCCACGCAGCACCTTCAGCTGTCTCTTCCGCCGGCTGAAAAATCCAGCGCAAACGAACTCCAGGGAGTTCCGTTTCGGGGAGACGCCGGGTCAGTTCATGAACAGTTTCGGCCACCGCGAGCGCAATCGTGGTGTGAGCATCGTGCCCGCAGGAATGAGCAATTCCGGAACACGTCGATGAATATTCGGCCCCCTTGCGATCCTGCAGCGGCAACGCATCAATATCGGCTCGTATCGCAATCAGCGGAGCATCAGATGGAGGATTGCCAATAACCATATCAGCAACAGCACCCACCTGCCTGTCAGTGATCACCGGTGTCATGCCGAACTTACGAAGGCGGTCGGCAATAAACTGTGTCGTCTGCTTTTCCTGCCCGCTCAGTTCCGGATGAGCATGCAAATGGCGTCGATCCCTGATCCACGACGACGATCGTTCTTCCGCGACACGATCCAGCAGCACTTCAAACGGAACAATCCGTTCGATGTCTGTCGGCGTCACTCGCCAGCTACTGCTTTGATCCTGCATGTCTTTCCTCTGCCACATTTTCTCGAGGCCTGATGCCTTCAGACGCATTTTTGCGATCGAATCATGATGCATTCAAACCAATCCGGTCAACTCTCCGACCTCAGCGCGACGCCAGTGGCAGTTTCTGACTCTGCCCCGTCCGAGCTGCCGCGTAAATTGCCAGAATAATCTCCACACTTTTTCGGCCTTCAGCTCCGTCCACCCGAGGTGCTCGACCTGTCTGAATGGCATCGACAAAATCCTGCAGCTGCATTTGATGACCGACAAACGAAATGGCTTTGGGGTCAGCCGCTCCGCCAGAGGTCGCTGAGCTGCCCCCAAGCCGAGTTCGAAGCTCATCGTCGGACGGCTGAGCATCCGCAAAGTCCCACCGAAGGATCGAATCCTGCTCGATGATCACCGTTCCGCGGCTTCCATGAATCTCCGTCTTCTTCAACAGCCCCGGCCAGGCCGCCGTTGTCGCTTCCATGACCCCAATGGCGCCGTTTCGAAACTTCAGACAGGCAACGCCAACGTCTTCGACTTCGATTCGCTCATGAGCCAGAGTCCCGGTGTATCCCGTCACTTCCGCAACATCGCCCATCAGCCAGCAAAGCAAGTCGACATTGTGAATGGCCTGGTTCATGTAAGCTCCGCCACCGTCCAGAGCCCAGGTGCCTCGCCAGCCTCCGCCGTCGTAATACTCCTGAGTTCGCCACCACTTGACGTAGGTGTCACCCAAAGTCAATCGTCCGAATCTCCCGGACTCAATGGCATCCTTCAGAGCAATATTCGCGGGGCTGAATCGAGACGGGAAGATCGTGCAGAGCTTAACACCGTTCTTCGCACACGCCGCAATGATGTCGTCGCAGCGTTCCAGAGTAATCTCGAGCGGCTTTTCGACGACCACATGCTTTCCCGCGTTCGCTGCTTCGATCGCCGGATCACGATGAGCACCACTGGGAGTACAGATCGTGACAATCTGAACGCCTGGATCTGCCAGCAGTTCCGCCAGACTTGTGCAGGCACGACAACCGTACTCCTGAGCGAAAGCAGCAGCCTTGTCGTGATTCTGATTGAAACAGGCAACTACCTTGCCGCCCGGCATCGCCTGAATCGCCTTTGCATGAAAATGAGCGATCATGCCCGTGCCGATGATGCCAAACCCCATGCTCATGTTCATCTCCCATTCGAGCCTGATGGCTCAGTCTCTTGTTCATCGAACACCATTGCCACCAGCGTCCAGCGGGTCAGCCTTGCGTTCGACGGATTCAATTACTGACTCTAATGAAGGTGTGCCGGCTCAAGAAAAGTAATTCCATAGGCCAGCAATATTCCCGCCAGCAACGCCGCCGTCAGCCTCACTCGATTGTGAGCGTGAAACTCCATTTCCGGCAGCAGATCGCTCAGCGAAATACACAGAAAAATCCCCGCCGAAAAAGCCAGTGCGGAATCCACAGCGGACGGATGCATTCCGGACATCCCAAAATAGAAGATGGCGGCTCCCAGCGGACACATTGCAGCAAATCCCGCGTTCACCCAGAACCTCGCGCGAGGATTCCAGCCACTGCCCATCATCAACGATGTGATGGAAACAGCATCCAGCGGCTTGTGAAGCAGAATCGCCAGAAATGTCCCAAACCCAAACAGCGACATGAAGACGCGATGCCCCGATTCCCCCTGAACACTCGCCGCCAGTGCCATGCCATCCAGCAGTGTGTGAAGTGAAAGCCCCGCCGTGATGCCCAGCCAGCTTAGCTGATGAGCGTGGTGACAGTGCGGCGGAGCAATTGTGCTGGGTTGGGGGCTTGTTTGCCGGGGACCGGAATGATGTGAGGCACGAGAACGATGGGAATCATGATCGTGATCATGATCGTGCCCGCAATCATGATGATGGTCATGGTCGTGGTCGTGAACTTTGGCAACTGACCCAGACGGAAGTACGTTCAGAAGCCCTTCGCGATGGCCTTCACAGGGATCTTCTTTCTCTGTCGAGATCTCCAGCGGACCGTGATGATGAAAATGAAAACACCGAATCAGAAGGAACATCGTCAGAATGCCGGCCATCATCCACCAGGCCACCGTGTCCGGCGATTGCTTCCCGTGAAGTGAATGCGGAAGCAGATGGAAGACGGCAATCCCAAGCATCAGCCCTCCGACAAAACTGATGACCGTCTGCATTCCGGTGTGAGTCAGGTTCACGATCGATGGAATCCATCCGCCTCCTATGGAGGCAAGAACAATCGCGGCGCAATAGCCAAAAAGCAGCAAGCCACTTCGAGCCTGAGTTGCAGGCCTGGCGGAGCCATTCGGGACATTGGGCAAATCAAAGCTCTGACCGCTGCGATCGGCAACTTCATCCGCGCGAAGTTCGTTGGTCCCGGCATTCGAAACAGCCAGCATTCCCAGCGTGGCGAACCACAGTACGAACAGCCAATGCCGAAGGCTTGCGGCCGAGTTCATTCGGGCGGGCAGTTGCAGCGAAAAACACCCGGGCAATCGGAACACTGGGAAGGCGGATCCTGAGTACAAAAACAAAAGCCAAAGAGAGCACCTGATTTCCAACAACGGAACATAGAAGGTTGACCGGCACCTTTCGACTCGTCTCCCGTGTTTTTGTGAAATTCTGACTCGTGTGGATTCATTCACTCTCACAGTCGGCCCCGGTCTCCCGATTTTGGTGAAAGACTATTCAAAAAATCAGTCAAACCTGCGTTCTCGATTCGGCGAACAACACACTCCTTCGCCATTCAACATCATTCCAATTGCCCCCATGATTCCGGATCGATATCGTCTCAGTCCCGCCCCATCTCCGGCCTCCGATTGACTTTCGCAGATCACCCCCATGTTCGCGCTGGCACTTACCGCGATTCACCTACGCTCTCTGCCCGTCGCGTTGTTCGCGCTGATTGCATCGACGAACATCGTGAATGCTGATGAGAGTCTGAATCCTGACGACGTGGCATTCTTCGAAACACGCATCCGGCCGGTGCTGGTCGAACACTGCTACGAATGCCATTCAGCGGATTCCAAAATCCTGCGAGGCGGCTTGCTGGTCGACAGTCGAGATCCATTCCGCAAAGGCGGCGACAGCGGACCAGCCTTCGTCCCGGGGAACCCCAGCGACAGCCTTCTGATCAAGTCGCTTCGACATGAAACCTACGAGATGCCGCCCAAAGGCAAACTCCCCGACAACGTCATCGCAGACTTCACAGAATGGATTCAGAAAGGCGCTCCGGATCCTCGCGCGCAGGCGACTCAGGGAAAACTCAAGCCCGTGGACTGGGAGGCCGCTGCACGTCACTGGGCGTTCAATCCGGTCACCAATCCGACACCTCCGGAGATACAGCCACAACCTGACTTTCAGGGAGACTGGCTGTCCAATCCGATTGATCGGTTCATCCTGTCCCGTCTCCTTGCGGAAGGCTTTCGCCCGGCTCCACGAGCCGACAAACGCACGCTCATTCGTCGTGCAACCTTTGACCTGACAGGTCTTCCTCCGACAACCCAGGAAGTCAACGACTTCCTTGCGGACCATTCGCCGGATGCGTTTGCAAAGGTCGTCGATCGCCTGCTCAGTTCACCTCACTACGGCGAGCGATGGGGACGTCACTGGCTCGACGTGGTGCGCTATGCAGACTCGAACGGCGCGGATGAAAATCATGGGCTGCCGAACTCGTGGCGATATCGCGATTACGTCATTCGAAAGTTCAATGAAGATCTGCCTCTGGATCAGTTCATCATTCAGCAACTGGCCGGCGATCTTCTTCCTGTCCCTGAAGACGAAAAAGCTGCGGGAGATCTGATCACGGCCACAGGCATGCTGGTGATCGGTCCCAAGATGCTGGCGGAACAGGACAAGGACAAGATGATCATCGACATCGTGGATGAGCAGGTTGATAACGTCAGCCGCACGATGCTCGGTCTGACCATGGGCTGTGCTCGCTGCCATGATCATAAGTTCGATCCTTTGGCCGCCCGTGATTACTACGCTCTGGCGGGAATCTTCTACAGCACAAAGACGATGGCCAACCGGGATTTTGTGTCTCAATGGATGGAGCGCCCCTTGCCGTCCAAAGACATCGAAGCTCGCCGTATGGCTCATCAGGCTGCGATCGATCAGGCAAAGGCCGAACTGGAACGACTCAATAAAGAAGCTGCGGCCAGCGACATGATCAAGGCTCAACAGGCAGCCGTCGAGAAACTGGAAAAGGAGATGCCGGCGTTCGAACAGGTCATGGCGGTGACCGAAGGCACGCCCACAGATCTGCCGGTGCATCTGCGAGGAAACCACCTGGCTCCAGGGCCGGAAAAAATTGCACGGACGATGCCGACGATCCTGACTCGGACGCTGACAGCCCCGGCTATCGCTCCCGAAAAAAGCGGGCGACTGGAATTCGCTCAGTGGCTCGTGTCGCCTCAGCAGCCGCTGACGTCGCGAGTCATGGCGAACCGCATCTGGATGTGGCATTTCGGCAAACCGCTGATGAAGAGTCCGTCCAACTTTGGCCTCCAGTCTGAACCGCCGACGCATCCGGAACTCCTGGACTGGCTGGCTCAGGAACTGATTCGACGCAAGTGGTCGCTGAAGGACATGCATCGCCTGATCATGATGTCGTCCACGTGGCAGATGGCCAGCTCCGGTTCGCCCGAAGATGAAGAACGTGATCCGGAAAACCGATTCTGGCGGCGAGCCAATCGTCGTCGTCTGGAAGCGGAGCCTATTCGTGATTCCATCCTGTTCGTTGGCAATCAGCTGGACACACAACTCTTCGGAGCGGCGGCTGGGACGGATGCAAAACGTCGTGCCATCTACATCTCCATCAACCGCGCAGCTTTGTACGAGATGTTCTCAACGTTCGATTATGTGGAAACAGACAACCACATTGAGCAGCGTCCTGTGACCATCGTTCCATCACAGGCTCTGTTCATGATGAACAGCCCGATGGTGTTTGAGTCGGCGAAGAGTCTTGCAGGCTCTGTTCTGAGTCAGTCATCTTCTGCCCCTGCCGCGGATCAGACGCCGCTGCTGAATGTCGTATTTGAAAAACTATTCGCTCGCCAGGCTCAGCCTGCGGAAGTGGAACGGTCTCTTCAGTTCCTGCAGGAAGCCGAACAACTGCTGAGCAATGTTCCCGATGCGGCGGAACGACGATTGCAGACATGGGCCGCACTGTGTCGGTCTTTGATGGCTTCCAACGAGTTTGTCTATGTCGACTGATGCACCACATTCTTCACGCTCTCTCCTTCCTCCGGGCTTCAGTCGGCGACAGCTGCTGACTCAGTGCGGAGCAGGTTTCGGCTCATTGGCTCTGGCCGATCTTCTGACTCGTTCAGGATTCTGCTCCGCGGGAGAATCGGCTGCAGGCTCAGAGACTTCACAGCGCGCCGTCAGCCCATTAGCGGCTCAGGAACCACACTTTGCTCCTCGAGCCAAACGCATCATTTTCCTGTTCATGCACGGCGGTCCGTCGCACGTGGATACGTTTGATTACAAGCCTCAGCTGCAGGAGCGACATGGTCAGCCGCTTCCGTTCGCCAAGCCTCGGATTCAGTTTGCTCAAACCGGCAATCTTTTGAAAAGTCCGTGGAAGTTTCGCCAGTATGGACAAAGCGGCGCCTGGGTCAGCGACCTGTTTTCACATGTGGGCCAATGTGCGGATGACATCACGTTCATCAAGTCGATTCATGGTTCAAACGAAGCCCACGGCGGCGCCCTGCTGAAGGTTCACACCGGCTCCGACACCTTCGTGCGGCCCAGCATGGGTGCATGGATCAGCTACGGGCTGGGAACGGAAAACGAAAACCTGCCAGCATTCATCACGATCAGTCCAACCATGGGACATGGCGGAGTTCGAAATTTTGGCTCCGCGTTTCTGCCGCCGATCCACCAGGCCACTCGCATCGCAGGAATTCGCAAAGACGATGCCGCGGCCATGATTCCGAATCTGACGAACAATGCTGCGACGCCGGCCATGCAATCGCAGCAACTGCGATTCCTTCGTGAGATGGACCAGATTCGAAGACCGGGAGTTCACACGTCGGCAGATGCCGATCTGGATGCTCGCATTGAATCGTTTGAGCTTGCGTTTCGCATGCAGACCGAAGCGCCAGAAATCCTCGACATGGCCTCCGAATCAGAAGCGACACTGAAGCTGTATGGCATCGACGGCGGACCCACAGACAACTTCGGACGACAGTGCCTGCTTGCTCGACGGTTGTCAGAATCCGGAGTGCGTTTCATTCAGGTGACTCATGCGTACTGGGATCAGCACTCCGATCTGAAGGAGCAGCATGCCGAACTGGCTGGCCAGGTTGATCGGCCGATTGCGGGCCTCCTGAAGGATCTGAAGCAGCGAGGACTCCTCGAGGATACGCTGTTGATGTGGGGAGCGGAGTTTGGTCGCACGCCAACGGCTCAGGGTGACAATGGTCGTGACCACAATCCTCACGCGTTTACATACTGGATGGCGGGCGGTGGCGTGAAGCCTGGCTTCAGCTACGGTCAGTCAGACGAGTTTGGATTTTACGCGGCGGAAGACAAGGTGCATGTGCATGATCTGCACGCCACAATTCTGCATCTGCTCGGCCTTGACCACGAACGCCTGACATACCGCTACGGCGGCCGCGATTTCCGACTCACCGACGTCGAGGGTCATGTCGTGGACCGGATCTTTGCTTAGTCGCAGAAAGGCGCGAGCCCTTCAGTTTCGCTCCACTAGTCGGCATGAGGGAACATTTCGCGTCGGAGACACGAGCCACATTGCAAGCGAGGCCGTTATGGTTCCAAAAGCCGAAAGGCCCTCGGCAGCAGATCAGACAAAACCATAACTTCCGGCTCAGTTCCCGGCGGCTTGTCGGCATCGTCCAGCAGCACGACCAGGTCCGGATTAAATTCCACAAGAAACTGTCGACACGCTCCGCAGGGGACGGGAACACCGGTCAGCGAAATGCAGATGGCAGAGAACTTCCGCAGTCCCATCGCAACGGCTCGGCACACGGCCACTCGTTCCGCACAGATCGTGAGTCCGTATGAGGCATTTTCCACGTTGCACCCTGTGATGATTTCACCCGTGGTGGTTAGCAGAGCAGCTCCAACCTGAAACTTCGAATATGGTGCCCAGGCGTTCGAACGAGCATCCCGCGATGCAAGTTGAAGTTCTTGCCAGTTGGAAGGGAGTGCCGCGACCATGACATCCTCTCAAGCCGTAAAAAAAGCAGAACCCACACTGTCAAAGAGTGAGTTCTGCGTTGAATGAACCACAAGGCAGGCTGCCTACATGGTTGTCGGTTCACCGAATGATCAGCCGCCAGCGGCCTTCTTCTGAAGTTCTTCCGCCTTCGTCTTCAACTCAGCGGCCTTCTTCACGGCTTCGTCGGACT
Source organism: uncultured Chitinophaga sp. (assembly GCA_964538835.1). GTDB lineage: Bacteria > Planctomycetota > Planctomycetia > Planctomycetales > Planctomycetaceae > SXXK01. The sequence continues at coordinate 35,220 of CAZIGZ010000049.1, forward strand.
TCGTCTTCAGTTCGTTGGCCTTGGCAGTGGATTCGTCAGCCTTCTTCTTGGCAGCGTCTGCAGCAGCCTTCTTTTCTTCTGCTGGCTTCTTCAATGGTTCGACAGCGGCGGTTGCCGTTTCAACAGCCTTCTGAGCTGCAGCGACTTTCTCTTCAGCTGCCTTCACGGCATCGGCCGGTGAATTCGGATCAGCCTTCAGCGCTTCGAGTGCTTTGTCGGCTTCTGCCTTTGCAGCATTCGCCGTTTCAAGTTCCTTGTTCGCGGCGTCCAGTTTGCCCTGAGCATCCGCGTGTTCCCTGGCGGCTGCGTCACTGGCGGTTGTTGCTTCAGCGACGGCTTTGGCCTGGGCTTCGATCATCGCGGCCAGTTCTTCAACCTGCTTCGCGGCATCTTCTGCACCGCGAGTCGCTTCAGTGATTTCTCGCTCACGGTCCTTCTTGAAGTCCGGAACAATCTCGATGCCAGCGAGCGCTGCCTTCAGAGTCTCCTGGCCAGCCTCAGAAACCGTGGTCTGCCAGACGAAAAGTCGCTTGAGCGATTTGATCGCTGCGAGATGCGGCAGGCCTTCGTCCGTTACCTTGGTTTCGTACACATTCAGATACTCGAGAGCCGGAAGTCCGGAAAGATGTGCGAGCCCGGCGTCGGTGATCGCTGTCTTTTCCAGATGAAGACGAGTCAGGCCTTTGAGTGTGCCAACGTGCGCGAGTCCGGCGTCAGTGATCTTGGTCCCTCGAAGGTTCAGCGAATAAACGCTGGCCGAATCCTTCAGGATAGCGAGCGTCTCGTCCGTCACTTCCTTATCAGAAAGATGAAAAGCCACGGTCAGACGAGCATCGTTCTTTGCCAGTGGCATCGCCTGCCCGCCGGCTTCCTGAATCTTCTGAATCAGAGCCTTGTCCGCGTCCGACAGTTCCTGTCCATTGACGAATCCAGGCATGACGACCATCGCCAGCACGAAGGCTGCAACGGATGCCCGAATTGCTGAAAGTTCTCGTTTCATGTTTTCCCCTTTCACTCTCGCCCTTGAAATGGTTCTCGGGCCGAGGCCCGGTTTGACTGAGAATACGCGTTGAGCGGACGACATACAACGGTGCGAACGATTTCAGGTCGCCCCGGACGGTCTTTCCAGGATCAAAAAATGTCCGCACACTCCCGGCTCTGATTCACAAATCGCAGAAAAACTGGACCAGAGCCCGACCGAGTGCTGTACTTCGCAACGGAGAAGGCTTCAATCTCGCAACTTCTCGTCTCACCATCGCACGACTTTTGTCACTGGAACACCGGAATGCCGGACGCTCTAACAATCCCCACCATCGACTGTCGCCAGAATGATGCTCGAGATCTCTTTCGCCAGCTGCGCGATAAACTCAGCCCGCGCGGTGATGTCGTGTCCGAAGCAGGGCGTCAGCGAACGATTGAACTGTTCGGTGAACCACTGAGTCCTCGGGAAGTCGTCCACCGCATCTGCGAAGACGTGCGAACTCAGGGGTTGAAGGCGGTCCTCAGTTACACTTCCAAACTGGACCGCAAAGATCTGACCGCCGAAACAATGCGAGTGTCGGAACAGGAACTCAAAGATGCGGCCGCCAAAGCCGATCCCGAGTTTCTGGCGACAGTGCGGCAGATTCGAGACAACATTCGCGAGTTTCAGACGGCCGTGCTTCCAAAGGATGCCCTGGTCACTCGTTCGCTGAACGGTGGAACGGTGGAGCTCCGCCAGCGTCACCTGCCGATGAAACGGGTCGGAATCTGCGTGCCCGGCGGTGCAGCAGCGTATCCTTCAACAGTACTGATGACAGCTGTACCTGCAATGACGGCCGGCGTTCCTGAAATTGCGATCGTTGTCCCGCCAACCGCGTTCGGGGGATACAACGTGGACATGCTGGCAACGTGTCACGAAATCGGTGTTCGTGAAGTCTATCGCGTCGGCGGTGCTCAGGCTGTCGCGGCACTCGCGTATGGAGTCGAAGGAATTGCGCGAGTCGACAAGATCGTCGGTCCCGGCAACCTCTTCGTGGCTCTGGCAAAGCAGCATGTCTTCGGAGATGTGGATATCGACAGCATCGCCGGTCCAAGCGAAGTCATCGTTCTGGCGGATGCCACGGCAAACCCGGAATACGTGGCCGCAGATTTGATCTCACAGGCCGAACACAGCCCTGGCTCCGGCGTGCTGATCACCTGGCATGCTCCGCTGGTGGAGTCCGTTCGAGCAGCACTCGAGCGCCAGCTGGCCTTGCTTCCGCGAGGCGATCTCGCGCGTCAGTCACTGAACGACTACGGTGCTCTGATCGTTGCACGCGATGAACTGGAAGCCGCACAGCTGACAGACCTGCTGGCTCCGGAGCATCTGCATATTTCCATGGATCAGCCCGATGCGATGCTGGCGACGATCCAGAATGCCGGTGCGATCTTCGTTGGGCACTATACGCCGGTCGCACTCGGGGATTACATCGCCGGACCGTCGCACGTTCTTCCCACCGGCGGCACGGCCCGCTTTGCCAACGGTCTTGCGGCCACCGATTTTCTGAAGCGAAGTTCGGTCATCCGCTACGACGCTAAAGCCCTTGCCGCCGACGCCTCACGAGTCCGCCTCATGGCCGAAAAAGAAGGCCTCACCGCCCACAGCGCCAGCGTGGATATCAGAGGGACGTAGTTCCTGGTTCCTGGTTCGTAGTTCTTGAGACGTGGTTCTTGGTTTGCAACACCAAAACCCTCCCCACCCGCACGAAGTGTGGGAGGGGTCGAGCGAGAGCCAGCAAGCTCGGGGGCGGGCCACACTCGCATTGACTCACAAAGTT
>CAZIGZ010000050.1:0-38002 GCA_964538835.1 uncultured Chitinophaga sp.
TCCTTCAGCTCGCGAACGAGATTCTGGCCATACTCCGACCCAAAGAACCGGGCGACAGACGCGGCAATGACGGTCCCGATCTCGTCGACCTTTGAAAGGCTCTCTTCCGTCTGTGCGGCAATTTCCTCCATTGTGCCGAAGGCAGTTTCCAGAGTTCTTGCATTGGTCTGACCAACGTGGCGAATATTGATGCCGGTCAGCAGTCGCCAGAGTGGCTGCTGTTTCGACGCTTCAATGCCGGCGAGCAGTTTGTCGATCGACTTTTCCCCAAGGCGTTCCAGTGTTGCCAACTCGGTTCGCCGATCTTTAAGCCGATAAAGCGACGGAATACCGTCGACAAGTTTCGCAGCCAGCAGCTGTTCCACCAGCTTTTCCCCAAGGCCATCGATGTTCATGGCGGGCCTTGAAGCGAAGAAGATCAGAGTCTCACGCAGCTGGGCAGGGCAGGCGGGATTCGGACAGCGAACATACACGCCTCCTTCGTCCTTTTGCACTTCCGTCTGACATTCCGGACAGTGAGTCGGAAAATGATAGACCGTTTCACGCCCCGTCCGAGCCGACTCGTTGACTCGCAGAATATGAGGAATGATCTTTCCGGCCTTTTCGACGACGACCGTATCGCCGATGCGAACACCCAACCGATCCAGTTCGTCGCGGTTATGCAGGCTGGCGCGAGAGACCGTGGTTCCGGCAATCTCTACAGGTTCCAGTTCGGCGACAGGAGTCATCGCGCCGGTCTTGCCGACCTGAATCGTGATCGCGTTGACTTTCGTTTCTGCTTCATACCGTTCCCATTTGTAAGCGCGGACCCAGCGAGGACTCTTGGAGGTTGTTCCCAGTTCATCGCGGCTGGCAAGATTGTTCAGCTTGATCACCAGCCCGTCGACTTCAAACGGCAGCGAGGGGACTCGTGCGATCATATCCGAGCACACAATCATCAGCTGGTCGAACCCTTTGGCCGTCGACACATCCGGCGTCGTAGGAATTCCCAGCTCACGAATCGACTCCAGAAAATCCACGTACGACTTCCAGGCAATCCCTTCCACATAGCCAACGCCGTGAGCCAGAAACCGCAGACTTCGCTCACGAGTCAGTTTCGGATCCAGCAATTTCAGAGCGCCGGCAGCGGCGTTGCGAGGATTCTTGAAGGGCTCTTCACCCTGACGAATCTGTTCCGCCTGGAACGCAGCAAAGTCCTCGTTCAGGATCAGCACTTCGCCTCGGACTTCCAGTGACTTTGGTGGCTTCTTCGAACTAAGCCGCAGCGGAATTCCGGAAATCACTCGAGCATTGTTCGTCACATCGTCGCCGACCGCACCATTGCCCCGAGTCGCAGCGCGGACGAAAGAGCCGTTTTCCCAGGTCAGTGAAATGGCCACGCCGTCAATTTTGTATTCGATCGAATAATCGAGCGACTCACGTCCCAGGGTTTTTCGCAGGCCTGCGTCCCAGTCGACGAGTTCCTGTTCTTCAAACGCGTTCTCGATCGACAACATGGGGACTCGGTGAGTCACCTGCTCGAAGCCCGTGATGGGTTCGCCGCCGACCTTTCTGCTGGGACTGCTGTCGCTGGCGAACTCTGGATGTTCTGTTTCCAGCCTGATCAGCTCATTCATCAGAGCATCGTATTCGCGGTCTGTAATCTCCGGCTTTGCATCAACGTAGTACAGACGATTGTGACGCTCCAGTTCGCTTCGAAGCCGCTCAATTTCCTTCTCAGCCTGATCATCATCCGCAAACAAACTCGCCATGACTTTGGGTTCCTCAACGGAGCATTGTCGAATCACATGCCCCTGATGCGCAGGTTAAAGAGCTTTGCTGAGCCTTATGGAATGACGTCTTCCAGCACGGAGACGCTGACAACATGCTCCAGCCGCACGTACACAAGCTTGCGATTGGACTGCAACCCATGGACGCGAGCTTCGCGGACGTAGACTTCCCGAGTCGTGGTGGAATCACGCAGGTCATGCACATCAGCGTTTTTCAGGACCAGAGTCTTGTCGCGAACTTCGACCAGCTTGCCGAGGTACACATACGGAGCCACAACATCCACGACGACTGGCTTGCCAACCAGATCTTCCACAGCCATCCTCCTTCAAATCGTCAGGTCATTGGCGAGTTTTGTAGCAGAATCCCGCCCAAAAGTAGCGTGAGCGGCACCGGGAACTCTGGCGAGTTCCACGACAAGCCTGCCCCTGAACGAAGAACCAAGAACCAGGAACGCCCCCAACCAGGAACCTCCGCAATGGGATCGAAATCCAAACGTACGTGGAAGGAGAAGCTCCAGGACAGCAAGGGCTTTCCCAGCCTTCAGCCGATTGAAGGAAAGATGGTGTCGAAGTGGGGTGAGGGCACGATGCTGATTGCTGCTCCCATCGAAGTTGATGAGATCATGAAGACCGTTAAGAAGGGGAAGCTCATCACGATCGATGAAATTCGACGGCAGCTGGCCGAGAAGCACGGAGCCACGGTCACGTGCCCCTTGACGACAGGCATCTTCGCATGGATCGCGGCCAACGCAGCCGACGAAGACGAACAGCAGGGCCGCTCCCGCATCACGCCCTACTGGCGCACGGTGAAGGCTCAAGGTGAACTGAATCCCAAGTACCCAGGCGGAATCGACAACGTTCGCCGCCGGCTGGAATCCGAAGGCCACACGGTTGTTCAGCGAGGCAAGAAGTTCTTCGTCGAGTCGCTGATGAAAAAGGGAAGGAGCAAAGCAACGTGAGCGTAACCCCAACGAACCTCCCCCACTGGGTTGACCCCTGTGGAAAGCGGTCTCTGCACTACGCTGCTTTCCGAAAATGATCGGCGCAAGAACGGTAGTGCAGAAACCGTTAAACCACCGGGGTCAACCCGGTGGCGGGGATTATCATTGACCGGTTCATCAGACTCGATCCGGCTTATCCGTGAACAGCCTTCATCGCGGCTCGGGCCACGTTGTAGCATTCGCGGATGTCGGCGATCGGGTTCTTTTCGTTCTCTTCGTATTCCAGTGACAGAGCACCGTTGGCTGGGAAGCCGGCTTCCTTCAGTTCTGTGAAGACCGCTTCAACGTTCAGATGGCCCTTGCCAAGGATCACGCCCTTGGTCTGATCCTTCATCTCGGCGAAGTCCTTCAGGTGAATTCCAAACAGGCGTCCCTTCAGCAGGCGAATGACTTCCGTGGAATTCTGGCCGGATCGAATATAGTGGCCGAGGTCCGCACAGGCTCCAATTCGTTCGTCGCGCCCTTCGATAACTCGCAGAACATCCGCCGCCTTGTTGTAGCGATGGTTCGGGCCATGATTGTGAATCGCGATACGGATGTCGAATTCCTTCACCAGTTCATTGAGGCTGTCGAACGAATCAAAATCCGGGTCAGCACTCATGCAGGGCACGCCGACCTTCTTTGCGAATTCAAACATCCTGCGATTGGCAGCCGCGTCCTTCGTGAAGTGGTTCACACCGTGGCCGGAGATCGTCATCCCGAGGTCTGCGACTTTCTTTTTCATCGCAGCGATTACTTCATCAGAAGAATCCAGCGGGAACATTCCGTTGTAGAATTCGACCTGTTCAAAGCCCAGATCAGCAGCGTGCTTCAGCGCTTCATCCACCTTGTAGCCTCGAAGCGAATACAGCTGAATGCCCAGCTTTGGTGCCTTTGTATCAGCAGCCTGAGCAATTCGTGGCAGCATGCCACTTGCGGCAATCGCCGCCAACAGAGAAGACTTCTGCAGAAAACCGCGACGTGTGGAAAATGACATCCAAAGCTCCAGCGAAGATGGTGGGAAACTGACACGAGAGCGTCGATTCTATGGCCAGACGCCAATTGGCTCAAACGAAGGGCGATGGCGAAACGCAAAAGCGAATGCGGTGAAACGCAGGAGATCGGGTCAGTCAATCGGCAGCGGAGGAAGTTCTTTGCGAAGGAGCAGGGCAGGGGAGACCTGAGTACAGTCGATCCGGAACTGAATCACAGCCGTTGGCACCTGCGAATCTATACGTCCGACGGCGAGCCCGGAGTAAACGTCTCCGCCGGTCGTCAGGAAGGGTGCCATTTGACGAAACTCGCCAGGCGTCAGAATTCCGTGAGTCAATAACCACGCAATCGATTTGTAGTCGGTTGATGATGATTCAGGCTTCGGCTGTTTCTGACAGATGCTGCGAGCCTGGACGGGTGTGATTCCCGGAATGGTTCTCAGCACCGGCTCACTGGCTTCATTGATGTTGATTCGCCCGGGGACAGGGTCACTTTCGATCGTGAAGTGTTCCTCCAAAAGAGGCAGTTGGCGAGCCAGAGTGGCGGGATCAGCCGGCCACGGAGAATTGATCACCGTGTCGCGTCCATCGATCAGAATGCGAACATGTCCTCCGAAAAGATCGACGAGTGATCGAAACGAGATCGCCGGCTGAGTCAGAGTCAGCCCGGCTCGCACCTGCCCAGCTCCGGTCTCTGTGGGCATTCCTGTGGCATCGTCCAGCCCCAACTGAGCTTTCATGCGAGCGCGAGCGGTTTCGAATCGTTCGAGTCGTCGTTGTTCGAGATTGTCACCTTCATCGGGACGCAGCGCGTCGGAGTAGGTCGCTCCGTTCATTCGCGCCGCAACGATAAACAACGCGGCTGTTGTTCCGAACGTCGCCTGCACCTGATCGAACAGGGTCGCCAGGTTGGATTGATTCAGCACGATCTTTGGACGTCCCTGAACATCGAACGTCGATTCGGCAGACCGTGCGGTCAAAAACTGGCTGAGACCCTGCTGGAGCATTCCGTCTCGATCATCGGCAGGCCATCGAGTCGCTCCATCATCTTCTTCCGGGTCAAGCACGCCGTTCTGATTTTGGTCTTCTCCCCAAAGCAATTCCGGCGTTATTCCTCGCACATGAAGCAGGTCAGACAGGCGATCCACAGTCCTTCGAGGCTGTTCGTCCTTTTCTTCAAGGAAGTGGGTCGATGCTGAGTCGGACGGCGATGTGTTCGCAAGAAAGTCCATCAGTGCCTCGGCGAGAGACGGCGTCATCCCGGGAAGCTGAATCAGTCTCGCACGTGTTTCGTCCCTGTGGGCTGCATCGACCTTTAGTGCATTCAGGTTCAGACGAGACGATTCATTGATGAGGCCGAGTTCCGGCCGTCCGCCTCTGGATGTCAGTCCACGACGCACCTCGAGATAGCCTTTGCTGCCATCCGGAAGCGTGCAGGGAATCGGCTTCGCGAGACGAGAGTGTTCAGACCGCACCGCAACCAGTTCGAGAGCAGATTCGGCCAGAAGCCGACGCTGAATCTGCTGTGTGGCATATCGGCTCGCCGTGTATTCCGTCAGCATCCGATGTGAGAATGAGTACGCAGCAAAGCTGAGCATCATGATGACAACGAGCACGAGAATCAGTACGAACCCCGGGCGAACGTCGACAGGGTGTTTCGCGAGCACGGAGTTTGAACAGAGCGTCGTTCGTGCTTGAAGAATTCTCATCGCTGCGGCAACTCCCGTGATGAAGTCAGCAAGGCCGTCGTCGAGAGTGCAATCACCATGGACTCTGACTTGCCGCGTCCCAGCTGTACTCGACATTCGATGGCTCGTGGCAGACAGCGAAGTTCCATGCTGTCCCACGATTCTCTCCACACGACACCGTCAAAGTAACGAAAGCGAATATCCGCCCCGCTTGTCAGGGGTTCAGCGCTCAGTGTCGATCGATCGCCATTCTGAGTGACCGGAAACGACACGCGCGCCGGACCGGAGTATTCCCGCAGCCCCTGCACACGCGCCTCCAGAATTCGAAAACCATCGCTGGCGTACGGGATCATGCGAGAGTCACCGTTCCACCAGACAACATGCAGTCCATCAGTATGTTGCAGAGCTTCCGACTGCGAGACGCCCTGTCCGCTCACAGTCGAAACTGCGTGAAAGGAAGAGTCTGAATGATCCGTATGCAGTGAAAGCCAAGTGGATGTCCCGATGAGTTCGACCGGGACCACAGGTGAGGAGTGAAGATTCAACAGAGACTTTCGCAGATCGAGAGTTTGCTCGAGGCGCGGCACTGCATTGTCTGCTGCATTGTCGATTTCGCTGATTCGTCGTACAGAACGCAGATCGCGAGCCATCTGATCCAGCAACGCTCGGATCGTCTGTGACTCCGAGATCTGCGTCTGGCTTCGACTGCGCAGCTGCATCATCAGATGCAGGCTCGCTCCGGTCGCAGTCATCAGAAGACCGCATAAAGCCAGGGCCAGGAGAAGTTCCAGCAGCGTCATCGCGGCACGGCGATCTGGACATCGTGTCCGAGTGATCCTCATCGCAACTGCCCCTCCTCACGCGTGACTGCAGACTGTTTGCCGATGTCTGCAAAGTTCGAACGCACAAGACGGGTCAGCGAGCACCGTGCAAACTTCCTGTTCGGATCCGAATGCCAAACGGAAACAGTCAGTTGCAGCATTCCTGAGACAGACGACGGAGTCAGATTCGAACTCCATCTCCATCGCTGATCGTCGGGCCACATGCCGGACTTCTGATAATGCTGAGCTCCGGACAGCATCATGCCGAGCATAGATTCGCAGCGTATGGCGGCCTCGGTTTCCTGCTGAAGTCGAGTCGCTGACATCATGCCCACGAACACTCGCTGCCCCACAGCCGCCAGCGCGCAGGTCAGAAACACGAAGGCCAGCAAGACCTCAAGAAGCGACAGCCCCGCAGGTCTGCCTCTCAGACCAGATCGGGCGGGAAATGAAGCGATTTGTCGGCATGAACGACGCATGCCCGAATTGTCTCCGAGCGAATATGAAACGAGCAGCACAAAAGTCGCTTTTGAACCACGACCATACCAGAGAAATTCCAACGTTGCAGACATGTTGAAGAGACGGACGTGTTGATTCACGGCATCAGATGTGGTGAACGTGTTTCGCAAATTTCAACGCAACACTGATCAGAAATCCCCTCCCGGATGCGGGGGATAATCCTCTCCGAGGACTTTCTTCAAACAGCATCGGAGTGTCCCTCCAGGCTGTCTTCTGCCGCACAATCGTTATCACCGCTTTCTTCGGATGATGTGCACATTCGCTGTGACCAATCTGATCCATCCTGCACACCATGGAACAGCGAGTGCTAAAGGAGCGACCGTCACATTAGTCATCCTTAGCCTGTGGATCGTTACATGCACTCGAACAAGAACAAGCCTGGTTCATTTTCACGTCGGCGCGCTCTTCGGAAAACGGCAGCCGCTCTTTTGACAGCCCCAATCGCCTCGATGGCCGCAGCCAGCCAACTGGGTGAGACGAATAAGGCGGCAACAAAACGCAAACGAGGCGGAGGTACGGGAACTCCACCCCTCGCATTCACACCGTTTAGTGTTCCGGTTCCACTGCCACCCGAAAAGCAGCCGCTGGCTGTTGGTCAGGCACCGTATACACCCGGAGATGTTTTCCATGGCATTGCCCCGGAGTACTCAAACCGCAGCGTTGCTGAGCAGCCGAATCTGAACTGGTACGAAGCGTTTCCCACGAAGTTCTACGAGCTGCGGATGCGGAACACTGTCCAGGAGATCATTCCAGGGGTCCCAACACCTCTGTTTGGATACGACGGAATCTACCCCGGTCCGACGTTCCGTGCGCGAGTTGGTCAGCCATGCGTTGTGCGAGCATGGAATGACCTGAACATTGAAACGTCGATCCATCTGCACGGTGGTCACAATCCTGCCCACTCGGATGGCTACCCGAATTTCTACGTGCTGCCGGGCCGCGCGAGAGATTACTTCTATACCAACACCGTTCCGATGCGCAACGGGGCTCCGGACTTCTCTGAAAGTCCATCGACAATGTGGTACCACGACCACGCGATGGACATTACCGCAGCCAATGTGTGGCACGGACTGTCCGGCTTCTTTATCACGACGGACGAACTTGAAGAAGATCTGATTCAGAGAAATGTGCTGCCGGCTCAGCAGTATGACATTCCACTGTCGTTCCAGGATCGCCGGTTCAACGCCGATGGGACACTCTTCTATGACCCGCTCGACCATAACGGGACACTGGGAGACGTCTGGGTTGTGAATGGGAAAGCACAGCCATTTCTGAAGGTTCAGCGTCGAAAGTATCGTTTCCGAATTCTGAACGGATGCAACGCCCGATTCCTCGAACTTCGGCTCAGCAATGGTCAGCCATTTATTGGTCTTGGCAAGGACTCATGGCTGTTTCCGGCTGCGATGGAGCGAAACACACTGTTGCTCAGCATGGCACAGCGTGCGGATGTCGTCATTGACTTTACGAACGCTCCGAATGAACTGTTCATCGAGAATATCCTGCTCCAGGACGATGGCCGTGGCCCGAACGGTTCGATGGACAATCGACAGACGCAGACACCGGGCGCTCGTTTTCTGAAGTTCATCGTTGAAGGAGATCCACAGCCGGATTCAGCCACTGTGAATGTCGGGACAGCCCTGCGTCCGCACGAGCAGATTCCGGCATCCGCGGCCGTGCGAACTCGAACCTTCGAGTTCACACGACGCAACGGTGCATGGCAGATTAACCGGCTGTTCTTTGACCCGGCCGTGGCGAATGCCACTCCAACGCTGGGAACTGCCGAACGCTGGATTCTGCGAAACGAAGGCGGTGGCTGGTGGCATCCGGTTCACATTCACCTTGAGTCCCATCAGACGCTTCGATTCAACGGCCGAACCCCGGATCCCGCCGATCGATTCAAGAATGACACGGTGATTCTGGACGGCAACGGTGAAGCCGAGATCCTGATGAACTTCCGGACGTTCCGCGGCCCGTTTGTGTTCCACTGCCATAACGTCGAACACGAAGACATGCGCATGATGTTCACGTTCGATCCGCGAGTCACTGAGACTCAGTCACCTCAGCCAATCCAGCAGTTCTTCCCATGATCTTCGGGGCTCATCAGCCCTGATGAAAATGATCACCGCGCGAAGGGAGTTCTCCGCGAGAACTCCCTTCGACGCGCTCAGCATGGGCACCCAGACTTCCGCCGGCTCCGTTTGTTGCGGAATGCCGGATTCTGAATTGAACAACTGCCGGAGTATTGTCTGATGAAGAATCTTGTTCTTATGTGTCTGATGGCGTCTGCCTGTTTCTGGGCCGGCACACGATACACCTCAAGTTGTCCGTCGAAACCGCTGGTTTCTGAACCGCCGACAGTGACATCCATCTCGCAAAAAACAGAGTCCGCGACTCGAGCAACGCAGCTTTCCGAAACCTCGTTGCCACGGCTTGGTACAGGACCGCGAATCTCTGCAAATCTCCCGAATGTCTCGCTGATCAATCAGCACGGCAAAGAACTGAAGTTTGTTGACGATCTTGTACACAACCGAATTACCTGCACCTTCTTCTTCTACACCAACTGCCAGGGAACGTGTCCAGGAACCGTTCAGAAGGTTCGCATGCTCAGAGATCAGGTGGCTTCCGAGTTTCCTGGCACGGATGTTGCCTTCATCGGAATCACACTGGACCCGGAGAACGATTCGCCTGAAGTGCTTCGCGAGTATTCCGAAGCGGTTCTGGCTGACGATTCGAATCCTCATCCGTGGCATTTCTGCACGGGAACGAAGGACGAACTGGAGGCCCTCCGAATCGGCCTGGGACTGTATGACCTGAATCCGGAACTTGACGCCGACCGAACTCAGCACGCGGCGATGGTTGTGATCGGAAACGATCTCCAGAATCGCTGGGTGACGATGCCGTCGGGATTGTCGTCAGAAGCTCTCGCAGAAACATTCCTCCGAATGGCGGGGCAGACTGAGAAACAGCGGTTTGCAATGACGTATTCGACCACGGCCGTCAGTGATCCTGACTCAGAAGGCACCACGCCTTCCTGCTGCCAGAAGAAGTGCTGCGAAACGGCAACGAAGACGAAAACAGGACCGGTATCCAAATCTGAATAGTCAGCATCAACGACCTTCAGGCTCCATCATTCAACACGATCAGACAACACGATGCCTCAATTCCACTACATCGCACTCGATGCCACAGGACGCCGGATTCCGGGGAGCCTTGTGGCATCGGCACGTGCTGAAGCATTGAGGATGATTGAGCAGCTCTCGCTGACTCCGCTGTCGCTTTCAGAAACTCGTTCACTCACCTCCGCGTTTCGCTCACCAAAACGCTCGGTGCGACCGGCAGCGGTGGCAGCAGCCTTTGGGCTGCTGGCAGACCAGCTGGAAACAGGCGTTCCGCTTCTGAAGGCACTGCAGGTGCTGGCGAAGCAATCGTCGGATGCAGGCCTTCAGCGCATTCTGTCCGAGGTGTGTGAGAAGGTTGCGGATGGAACGTCACTCGCGTCCGCCTTCGCCGGCTTTCCGGATGTCTTTGGCTCGCTGGAAACCAGTATTGTCCAGGCAGGTGAAGAAGGTGGATTCCTGGAAGACTCGCTGCGTCGGCTGGCTTCGGTGCGTGAACGCCATCAGGAAATCCGGGCGAAACTTGTCAGTGTTCTGGCGTACCCGCTGCTGTTGACGATCGTTGGTGCGATTGTTGTGACGGGAATGCTGGTATTCTTCGTGCCCAAGTTTGAGCCACTGTTTGATTCGCTGCGTCAGACCGGGCAAATGCCGTGGCCGACCGAGCTTTTGCTGTTCGTGAGTCATCTCCTGCAACAATGGGGATTGTTCATCGGCGCGGGCTTTGTGATGGTGTTCCTGATAGTTCGATGGGCTGTTCCAAAGGACCGAATGCTGGAATGGCGGGACCAGTCCGTGATTCGTCTGAAGGGACTTGGACCGGTTCTCACGATCTTCGGCGTCGCACGATTCTGTCGAATTCTGGGTACACTTTTGCAGAACGGTGTTCCAATTCTGCGATCGCTCGAGATTGCTCGACACGCCACAGGAAATCGAGTTCTGAGCCGGGCTATCGCGGAAGCATCCGAGAGCATCGCACGCGGAAAAGCACTCTCCGGACCACTGGCTGCCAGTGGCTTCTTCACGCCCGATGTGCTGGAAATGCTGTCGGTCGCCGAGCAATCGAATCGACTGGAACCGGTTTTGCTCCGACTTGCTGACAAGCTGGAGACACGGGGACATCAACGGCTGGATGTCCTCATGCGTCTGCTGGAACCAATGATGATGCTGGTCCTTGCCATCGTCGTCGGCTTCCTTGTTGTCGCCCTCCTGCTGCCGGTCTTTGAAGGTAACGGGATGATGTGAGGAATGACATTCCCCACCGGGTTGACCCCGGTGGTTTCAGGCCTCTGCACTACGCCCTTCGCAGCCTGTGCTGGAACGTGTTGTAGTGCAAAAAACAGTATCCACCGGGATTAACCCGGTGGGGTAGGTCTTCTACGAACCAACAATTAACCACCAACAACCAAGAACCCACCCCATGCTTACTCGTCGTCGTCGCGGTTTTACTTTGATGGAAGTCCTTCTCGTCCTGGGAATCCTGGGAGTCATCATGGCCATGGTGGTGCCTCGAGTTCTGGGGCGACAGCAGCATGCCAATGCCGATGCCACTCGAGTGAGCATCGGAGGACTGTCGCAGGCTTTAAAACTCTACGCACTCGATCATGCCGGCTCGTTCCCTTCGACCAGTGAGGGACTGGACATTCTCATTCGTCAGCCTTCACGTCGTGATGCCTCATGGAAGGGGCCTTATCTGGACAAAATGCCTCGCGATGCCTGGGGAGAATCCTTGCAGTATCGATGCCCCGGTACTCACAACACCGACAGTTTTGATATCAGTTCTGCCGGCTCGGATCGACGTCACGGTACGTCCGACGACATCGGAAACTGGGAAGACCGAGTGGTCACTCAGAATTAGAACCAGACGTGTTCCTTATGTTGCGATGTTCCTCCCGCTCAAAAGAATCTCCAGCAGTTCGAAGGGGCTTCAGCCTGTTCGAACTGCTGCTGGTTGTTGGCATCATGGCCGGATTGATCGGCCTTTCAGCACCAGCCATCCTGAAGTGGCAGAACCGACTGGAGGTGGATCGAGCCATCTACACGGTCCAGTCTTTGTGCGCGGAGACTCGAATGAAGTCCATACAGCTCGGACGTCCCATCGAGGTCGTCCTGATCAATGAGAATACTCTCAGGCAGAGCATCGCTGAAGATCAGTCTGTGTCGAACAAGACCGACGTTCGTCTGCCTGGTGGATATGCCGTACGTCCCATTCAGAATGTTCGCGAGTCACTGCAAAATAACCAGAGAACACGTTCATCGGTTCGCTTTCTCCCTGACGGAACCGCAGAACCAGTGACACTGATGTTGTCCGACAAACATCAACAGGCACAAGCCTCACTGAAAATGAACACCCTCACCGGAGCACTCATTGTGCAGGCTGGATTGAAATGAAATCGTCTCGAACAGTTAAAGCCACATGGACAGTCTGCGACTGGTGTGCAACCGGCGTGACACTCGCCAGAGTTGAATCCGGGGCAGGGCAGGCGACCATGGTTTCATCGACATTCCTCGAATGGCCAGCGGGGCTCGATCCGATGTTGCAAGCCGAGGATTGCGGTGCCTGGCTGCGGCTGCAGTGTGAGCAACTTGGATACAGCACGAAGACGGTGGCGTTGCTGTTGCCGCGGCATCTCATTCAGGTACGACTGCTTCGATTTCCCGGAGTGTCAGATTCAGAGCTGGAAAAACTCGTCACCCTGCAGACAGAAACCCGCGCGAGCTCCAGTGCCGAACAACTTGCGTGGGACCTGCTCATTCACCCCGACAAAGGTGAAGGCGAACGCTTCGTCACGATGCTGACAATCTCCGAAACCCACCTTCAGGGAATTCTCTCGGCAGCGAAAGCTGCGAGCTGGTCTCTGCAGGTCGTCACCTGTGGCGATCTTTGTCTGAACCACCTGTCATCGGCCAATGAAGCGGTCGACACTACGCAGTTTATCGTCCTTGCAAATCGATCCAAGCTGGAAGTTCTGGCAAGTCGGAACAGGCAGCCCATCGCTTCCGCCACCCTTGCGATCGATGAAGAAGACAGCAACCGTTCCGATCGACTGGCTCATCACGCACTGTCGATGATTCGCCGACTGAACGCAGGCCTGCCGCAAACATGGCAGGCTTCCACCATCGCTCACTGTTCTGTTGCAGGCCTTGCAAGTGATTCTCTGGCTGACTCTTTGGTCAGCTGTCAGGCCACCGTGCTGAATCGCGACGAGCGGCAGCCGAGAATTCTTGCCGTTGTGGAGGCGGCCTGTCGTCAAGGCCTGCTCCTGAATCCTGCTTTTCCTCAGCGAGAACGCCAGCGTCAAATTCGAAGGCGATCATTGCTGCGAACCGGCATCTGTGCGGTCGGATTGCTGGGAGTTGTCGGGCTTTACGTGCAATCCGCAATGGCCGACTCCGCTGCCGAACTTGTTCGTCTGCAGACCGATCGCGACCAGCTGGCCGAATACGCCAAACGTGGCAAAACCGTTGTCCGCACTGTCGCGGACGTCAGCCAGTGGAAGTCGGAAACCCGGGACTGCAGCCTGGAACTGGCTGCGATCCTGAGCGTCATTGAATCTCCGAATGACATCGTGCTGACTCGCATTCAGATGGAGCAGCAGGCAGAAGGAATGATGCCTGTTGTTCGACTCGACGGACTCGTCCGATCGCCCGATGTGCTCCTTAAACTGCACCAGGCACTGATGCAGTGCGACCAGGTTCAGGCACTTCGTCCGCAAGGCGTGGAACCAGCACCTGAAGACGCCGTCCTGCCGACACAGTTTCGCCTTGAACTCGTTCTGGCCGCAACGAACTCAGTCTCTGACAAAGAACAACCATCACCGTGATTCTGAGACTTTTGACGGATCATGGCTCAGCGTTCCCCTCAATCCATCGAAGTGATTCATCCTCAGGATTAAAGTCCCATGTCATCCGGAAAACGCGAGAAGATTCTGGCAACTCTGTTCGCAGGAACTCTGCTGGGCTGGGGTTCGCTGACGATCCTGGAATCATCCTATTCATCCGGCGAGGGCCACCAGGAAACTCCACAGGCCGTGATACAGCGCGAAACTCAGGAGCTTCAGCACGAAGCCACACTTGTGACGCGCAGCCTCGATCGACTGCGATCACTGCAGGCAGAAAGCCTGCCCGGTGATCCGGGAAAAGCAGCCTCCATGTATCAGGCGTGGCTGATGACATGTTTGAGTCACTGCGGTCTGGAGGAAGCAACGGTCACACCAGCTCCCGCGCTTGCAGAAGAAAATCTCGGCCATCGAGTGCTCGCGTCGATTGAAGCGTCCGGTACGGAAACGGCAGTAGCCAGATTCATCGACAGCTTCAGTGCCACACCGCTTCTTCACCGCATCACCAGCATTGACGTGCTTCCGATGACGTCGGAGGACGCTCAAACGATGCGAGTCTCCATGAGTGTCGAGGCACTGAGCCTGGCCGGAGTGGAACGAGAACAGCTGCCGGATCCTCGCACTGTACTGGCAGAGGCCGAATCTCGCAGCGATGATGCCACCAACCAGAATCGCAAATCGCTGGAATCACTCTTTGTCGCCCGCACGATCTTCGCTCGATCGAAGGCTTCTTCGGCCAACGTCGCACAGCAGCATCCGCCAACCCCGACGGAACAGCCAGCAGCGTCTGCTCCGCTGGACACAACTACTGAAGCACAAAAGCCTGAACTACGATTCATCGCCGCAATTCAGCGAGGCGCTGACCGGGAGGCGTGGTTCTTCGAAACTGTCTCAGGGGAAAGTCAGCGGTGTCGCAACAGCAGTCGCCTGTTGTTCGGATCACATGAAATCTCCGTCGTCCGAGTGGCAGGTGAAGAAACCGTACTTCGCAACGGCAGCCGCGAGATCACCATCAGACTGGGCGATGTGATCCCGGAACAATTCCTGACCAATCCCGAACAGACGGAACCGTCTGGAACCTGATGACGTGGCAAGCCAGGCCTGCCAGCTCGTTCTTTCTTCACGGCCGTAAAGTGCCCCAGACCGCAAACGAACGAGCAAGCGAGACACGATCAAACGAGAGCCGGCAACTCGACTCGACTTGCCAGTTCTTCCAGTTCGTTCAGCATCGCATCGATTGTGGCATCATCCCGCTCTTCCGCGGCCTGCTGCAGTTTCCGTGACGGCTCAGTGAAGTCCGCAAAGCCAACCGTGCCACCAGTCCCTTTCAGGCGGTGAGCGACTTCACGAATCTCCTGATAGTCCATCAACTTCTGAGCAGACCGCATCGCGCCGATGGTTTCCGGAAGTCCATTGACAAACGCCTCCACGATCTCGCGAAACTCGGCAATGTCGACCGGCAAAGTCGAACGAATCGGTCGTCGACTTCGCGTCGTTGAACGGGCAACAGGCGCCGACGCCGGAGTCGGAGTCGTCGGGGCCGCGACCTGTTCAGCAATTTCATTGAGCAGACTTTCGATCATCAGTGATGAGTGAGACTGCGGCATCTTTGGAACCACTTCCACAGCAGCAGCCTTCGGAGTCTCCACAACCGCTGTGGCAGCAGCGATCAGGTGAACTGGAGGATGCTCCTGAGTTGGCAGATATTCCGACAGAGTCGACAGGAGCAGATCAATGTTGATTGGCTTGGTCAGGAAGCCACTGCAGCCAGCTTCGGTACATCGCAGGCGATCCTGTTCCATCACGTTGGCAGTGAACGCGATGATTGGCGTTGTGACGCCCTGGGCTCGCAGCATCTGAGTCGCAGTGAAGCCGTCCATAATTGGCATCTGCATGTCCATCAGCAACAGGTCGTAGCTGCCGCTGATTGCCTTTTCGACGGCGATACCACCATGTTCTGCTTCTTCGACTTCAAGTCCCGCCTTGCGCAGAACAAGACCAACGAGCTGCCGGTTGGCGGGAGTATCGTCGGTGACGAGGACTCGAGCCGGCTTGAACCAGATCTTGATCCCGGTCTGCTGACGTCGAGCCAATGCACGGAACCTCTCGTGAGCCTGAGCCTGATTGACCATTGGTACTCCGGTCAGATCACCGGCTGAGATTGAAAAATGGAACGTACTTCCGACGCCAGGTGTACTGTCCACGCCGATCTCTCCTCCCATCAGCTCTGTCAGTTTCTTGCTGATCGCAAGGCCCAGTCCCGTACCGCCGAATCGTCGTGTCACGGACGAGTCAGCCTGCATGAACTGCTGGAACAAGCGGCCTCGCTGTTCAGGTGTCAGACCAATACCTGTGTCACGCACTTCAAAGCGAACCTGCGGCTGGCCATCTTTGTAGACGGTCGACGCGACAATGCGAACGCCGCCTTCTGTCGTGAACTTGATTGCGTTTCCGACCAGATTCATCAGAACCTGGCGCAGGCGAGTTGAATCGGTCTGGATCGTCTCGGGCAGCGTTCCTTCGATGACTGGTTCAAGATACAGCGACTGCTGTTCTGCCTTCATACGCAGGACGTTGACCACTTCCATCATGATCTGGAACGGACTGCAATCCCGAATCTCAAGTTCCAGCTTGCCGGCTTCAATCTTGGAGAAATCAAGGATGTCGTTAATCAATTCCACCAGGTGCGTTCCGCTTGCGTGAATCGTGTCAAGATACGTGACTCGTGTCTCTTCAGAATCTTCAAGACCTCGACGCAGAATGTCGGTAAAGCCCACGATGGCGTTCATCGGGTTTCGAATCTCGTGGCTCATATTCGCAAGGAAGTCGCTCTTCGCCTTACTGGCTGCGTCTGCGGCATCCTTCGCAATTTTCAGTTCAATCTTGTTCTTTTCCAGCTGAGTCACGTCGTCGAATGACACCATGATACCTCGCAGCTGCCCTTCGTTGCCGAACAGCGGAGAACAGTTCACTTTAAAGATTCGACTGACTCCGCGACTGTCCTGAAAGTCGACCGTGATGCCCGAAATCGCGGCCTGAAGCTTGCCGCATTCCGACCATGGCATTTCGTCTTTTCCATCATGACGCCGGAACCTGAGTTCAGTCGCCTTTCGTCCAATCAGTGTTTCCACACTGCGATTGGCGGTCTTTGCCAGAGCATCGTTGGCGAGCAGGATTCGATCATCGAGGCTGACGATCATCAGACCTTCCGTCAGAATGTCCAGGGCTTCTCGAACACGGCGAGGCACCGCACGCGACGGGTCAAGATTCTTCAGCACCAGTCGCAGGAAGAACCGAAATGAAACGAATCCGCACACGGCAGCAAAGCAGAAGAGCTGGATGAGTGGATTTTGTGCAAACCCATACCACGCGTCAGCAGCCAGCGGGGTAAAGCAGACCTGCAGCGAACCCCACTGTTCGTTGTTTCCGTTGGCGATGTGCACATACATAAACCGGGAATTGAGTCGCTCGTCTGTGTTCTCCCTCCACAGAGCCTCATGGTCACCGCTGAAGGCAAGAACACGCTGGTCGGATGTTCGGCGAATGGCAACAGATTCGATCTGATCTTCACGTTCATTGGCATCGCGAAGAATGGCATCGATACCCGCCAGATCGTTGCCCGCCAGCATCATGGATGACGCAAACGCAAGGGAATTCACAATCTCCCGACGTTCCTCCATGATCAGCTGATGTTTGTCAGGCAGCAGGCCGAGCATGTTGGCACCGATGAGAATACTCAGCATCGAGCAAACGAGGCCCAGTGTGATTCGAGAGGCAGCGGTCAACTTATTCATGATATCAGTCCGAACACGGAGGGGTGACTCGGGGAAAAGTCCACCAGGGGAAGTCGAGTACTTATCGGTCTTCTGGATCAGTCGTCTGATCGATCCTGTCTTTGTCAGGTGGCCGTTGTGGCATCAGGCTGAGCATCATGCCTTTGCCTCCTCAGCGGATTTCTCCGCCGCCTCACTCTGCAACCGAGCCTGCTCACGATCCATGATCGATTCGAGCGATTCTTTGTCGTCATCCTTGCCGACACCATCGATCACCATCAGCGGGTCAAGCATCGACCATGTCGGAATCTGCGTCAAAAGCCCCGACAACAGCATCCCGCCTCGAACCAGATACAACAGGTAGCCCACAGAGAAGCCGGTCGTCACAACACTGACAGAACCGACAACGCGACCGCGAGCCGCCACCTGCTGGCCAAGTTCCTTCTGCAGTTCTCGAGTCTGTTCATGAGCCTGGCTGGCAACAGCCTGATACATCACTTCACGCTGTTCCTGCTGCCTGCGGAAAGAGTCGTCCAGCGGACGCCCCAGAAGGTCGAGACGCGTCTGGAGCGAGGTGGCCTCCGTGCTGAATCGACGAATGTCCAGACGGTCACTCGTTTCCGCACCGCCCAGATCCGATGTGACGCCGGGAATCGAACTTCCAACGGTTTCAACTGATGCACTGGCCACGAGCATTGCGACGACGGTTTCCTGTTCGCCACCCTGACCACCGTTCGTATCCTCGCTGGTCAGGTTAACGCCGACCGGAACCGATGATGATGTTCCACTCGCGGTCAGAACGTTGTTCGCGGCGGCTCCACTGTTTCCATTCGAGTTGTTTCCGGCGGTGTTTCCGCCGCCAGTGCTCCCGGTTGATCCCGTGGAACCGCTGCCCGTTGTGCCCGACGTCGTTCCGGTGGACCCCTGCTGCGTTTGTGTCTGTGTTTGTGTCTGTGTTTGATTCGAATTGGAGTTCGACGTTGTGTTCGAATTGGAGTTTCCGGTGTTTCCTGACACGGCGGGTGTCACCGTAATGACAACGCTCGCCACCGTCCCCGTGTCAGTTCCATCCGTGCCGGCAAAATCAAAGGAGTCGGCTCCGAAGTACCCCTCATTCGGCGTGTAACCAAATGCACCGCCGGCCAGCCACTGCAGCGTCCCGTTCGACGGACCGCGCGACAACACCAGGCTGATCCCATCGCCTTCCACGTCGGTCGCACCACGCATCAAACCTGGAGCAGTGACCTGTATCGCCTGACCGGTAAATGTCGAAAGCGACTGGCCAGTGACCCTAGGAGCATCATTCACAGGCGTGACAGTCAGCTGAAACTGACTGGTGGCCGTAATGCCCGCGGCATCGGTTACCGTCACACGCAAAGCTGCGTCGCCATAGACATTTGCGAGCGACCGATAACTGATGACGCCTGTGCTGCTGTTAATGGAGATGTTCTGGAACAGCTTTCCATCCGTATTGGTTGGCAATACGTTGCCGCTTTCGGAAACGACCGTCAGCGAATACACAAGTGCGTCGCCGTCCTGATCGAAGAACGCTGATGAGGTTGCAATCGTGGCGGCACCGTGATCTTCCGGAACTGTCACATTCGCCAGCGGTGAAGCAACTGGTACATCATTCAGATTCCCAATCGATACGGTTACGCTGGACGTCACATCCGGGGAAGGTGCCAGCGACGGATCATCAACCGCCAATGCCACTCGCAGTGTATTAATGGCTTCGTAGTCGAATGTCGATCCGGCACGCAGGTACAGTACGTTGCTTCCATCCAGTTCAAAGAAGGCGGCATTCGCTCCGGTCAGACGAATCGTATTGGAGCCATAACCGTCATCGGAAACGGTGAACTGACCAATTCGCAGGCGAGTTCCAATCAGTGTGTTCTCGTCAACAGACGTCACATCCTGTGTGAAGGAAACTGACGCTGGCTGGTTCACAAGCAGTGTGACCCGTGTCACTCCGCTGAGCCCCAGTCCGTCCCCTGCGCGATAGAAGAACGTGTCCACACCGGAGAATCCGGCGGCGGCTCGATAAGAGAATGTACCGTCGGAATTGAGCGTAAAGCTTGCGGCATGCGAAGGTCCGGTGATCAGTCCGGCTGACAGTGTATCGCCATCCTGATCGGAATCATTCCCCAGTACGCCGGAAGAAGGTGAACTCACTACCAGTGTTTGTGTGCCGTCCACGATCCAGCTGTCGGCCGACGCGACGGGAGCATGATTGACCGTCAGCGTAAAGCTTGTTGTGGAAGATTCTCCGGACGCGTCAGTGACCGTGATGTCGAATGAAACCGCTGGCTCAATCGTCGGGTTAATCGAAACGCCGGATCGAAGCTTCAGAGTGGATCCGCTGATGATGAATCGTGAATCACTGACCGACAGTGTATGGTTGTCGCCAAAATCAGGGTCGGTAAAGCTCACAGTGCCAACAACACTTCCCGGAACATTTCCATTCACCCGTTCAGAAGACAACGAAATGTTTGACGGTGCGGCGTTTTCCAGCGTCACCACAAGCGGGCCGCCGGCATTCGTCCATGTCCCGTCTTCATCGGTTGCCTGGACAGAAATGCTGCGAGTTCCGCCGGGTTGCTGATAGACGTGCGTCACCGTCGTTGTCGTTCCGGAGACCGTCTGAGTCTGGCCGTCCCCCCAGGTGATCACATACTGCGAAATCGTATCAGCACCCGGATCATTCGCGCCAATGGTCAGTGTGTAGGTCGCGCCGCTGGTGATATTCGTCGGTCCGCTGAGCGTTACGGTCGGGGCGGTATTCACAACCGTCAATGCGGCTGAATCTGTCGTGCTCTGGCCGGACGCATCTCGAACCTGCACTCGGATGGTTCGTACTCCGTTGTCCTGAATCGGCGTCGTCAAAGCCTTCAGCTGATCCCACGTCAGAGTGGCCGTCGCGCCGGTGGCATCATCGTACTGGCCGTCGTTATCAACATCCCATGCATACGTGATCGCTGTGCCTTCCGGATCGAACGATGGTCCGGCCGTCAGAACCAGACTGTCACCTTCGTGAATCGAATACGGCCCGCCCGCATCGGCAACAGGAGCTTCATTCACATTCGAGACGTTGACCGTCACCGTTCGGCTCCCGAACGGACCTCCGGCAAGTGAAGCATCATTCAATTGCACGGTGACGGTGTATGAAGTCTTCGCTTCGAAATCCAGAACAGTGCCCGCTTTCAGACGCAGAGTCGTCCCGCTCAGCTCGAAGAATGCGGCGTCGGCACCAGACAGGCTGAGCGTGTTCGTTCCAAGAGCGTCGTCCGCAACAGTGATGGTGGCCACGTTCCGAGCTGCATTCATCAATGAGTTTTCGGCAATCGTCGACAGACTCTGCGTCAGACTCATCGTCGGAGCTTCGTTCACGTCGGTGACCGTCAGCGTGTAGTTCTGCGAGGAAACGGTGCTCGAGTTGGCTTGCGGGTCCGTTACCTGAATGGTGACATTCAGACTGCTGAGCGTTTCATAGTCCAGAGCGACTCCGGCTCTGAGAGAAATGTCTGTTCCTGTGATCGTAAACAAGGAGGCATTGGCTCCGGTCAGCGAGACCGTGTTTGTCCCATACGCATCATCGGTCACAGCAAACGACGCGACTCGTATTGAAGACGTCGTACTCGTGTTCTCTGGCAGTGTCGTGACAACGGGAGTCAGAGAGATCGTTGCCGGATTGTTCGGATTGCTGACGGTCAGTGAAAACGTCTTCGTCAGATTCGCGCCGGAAGTGTCAGTCGCCCTGATATCGATGGAGACAGTCGGCGTGGTGACCGGATTGATCGAGATTCCCGACTTCAGCCTTAGCTCGCCGCCAACGATTTCAAAGCGGGAATCGCTGACAACAAACGTGTGACCGTCACCTGGATCCGCATCGCTGACGGTCACGCTGCCCACAACCGCGGCATCGGTGAATCCCGTCAGAGTCGATGACGACAACGCGATGTTCGACGGAGTGTCGTTGACGGCATTGACCGTCAGCGTCACCGTGACAGGTGCACTGGTCGATGTGCCGTCAGAAATCGTGTACGTGAAGCTGTCAACGCCGTACCAGTTGGCCAGCGGAACGTACGTGAACGAACCATTGGAATTCAACGTGAATGACGAAGCGTTCGACGGTCCGGTCGCCAGTGTTACGCTCAGCGAGTTGCCGTCAATGTCGGTGTCATTCTTCAGAACCCCGGCAGGCCCCGATTCACTCGCCCCCAGCGTGGCAAACGAGGTCGAATTCTGACTGCGGTACAGCAGGCTCGCTTCAGCACTGCTCAGGAGATTGCTGTTGACCTGCAACTCATCGATCACGCCCGCAAATGTTCTGCTGGACGTGCCGGCAAAGTTCCCGACAGTCATCCCAATTCCGGCATCGGATCTGACGGTACCGGACGGAGTGCTGATCTCCGTCAGAGACACACTGGTTCCGTTTACGTAGATCACCGGGTTGTTTGACGTCGACGAAGAATCATAGGTCAGAACAATGTGGGTCCACGTGTTCAGCGAGACGACGGCCCCAGTCTGCCACGATCCCCCGTTGCCCGTGAATCCCGTATGAAAACGCACGGTTCCGTTATCAAGGAAAAGGCCCCAGCCGCTTCCAGTGCCGTTGGTGGCTGACGATTTATCAACAATGCGACCAAAGCTGTTTTCTCCCCAGCCGGTCGGCCGAACCCAGACAGAGATTGATCCACCGCCATTGAAGATGTTGTCCAGATCCGTAGCGCTGGTGCTGAACTTCAGGCTGCTGTCTGAGCCATCAAAAAGACGCCCGCCGCTGATCTTTCCATTGGCCGAAGCCGTTGCTGTTTCTGTCAGCGTGTAGGCGTTGCCTGACGTATCCGCAAGCGGTGTTGATGTCAGATGCAGGACGGCTTCCTGCCCGGACGACCAGACTCCTGCGGCATTCTGACCAGCCGGAGCGGTCGAATTTCCATAGTAGACCCAGATGTAATCCGACGAAGAGAGTTTATCGATCTGGGGAACGCGGACCCAGACTGTCGAGGTTCCTGCTTCGTTCCACCGTTCAATTTCATAAGAGAGCAGGGTGCCGTCGCGATCGACGAATCTCAAATCCTGACCCTGATCCTGGGTTCGGCTATAGTTGATTCGCGATGAATCAAACGTGATCACAACGGCCTGATTGATGATGTCGGCACTGCCCGACGAGTTTGCGAACGAGATCTTCTGCCGCCATCGCCAGTTTTCATCAAACCAGCCGCTGTCAGCCGAAGTTGTCAGCGTGTTGTCTTCGTTCAAAGTGTAAGCGTCATTGGTTCCGACGGGTGGTGAATTGCCAATGGAAATGGATGCTGTGTCAGTGGCAGCACTGAAGGCAGTCGTTCCGCCCGTGCCGGTCGTGCTCGTGTTGAATTTTGTTCCCTGCAGTCCCGCGCTCGGACCGGTCTGATCCCAGGCTCGCCAGGTCAGAGTTGCCGTTCCCGCTGGACCGGCTCCGACAAGACGAACGTAATCCGTCGAACGAAGCAACAGGGCCGACATAGCACTCACGCTTCCGATTCCTGTCCACGTCGTGCCGTCCAGTGAATACTGCCAGATGCCGTTTCCGGTCGATCCTGAGACCGCGATCCCGGACACCGCCAGTGAATCGGGGTCCGTGACTGTCGCGCCCATCAGCGTTGAAACCGTGATGACCGCCGATGTGGTGCTCGTAGTGATCGCATCCAGCACGGGATTCCGCGGCGTCAGCACCGGGGCGTCATTGACCGCTGTGATCGTGATATTCGCAACCTGCGTCGAAAGCGTTCCGCCTGCACCGTCAGATACAGTGAAGCGAATCAGATCGGACGCTGTCTCCGACCCATTATGAACATATCGGAGCAGGCCGTTATTGACATCTGCCTGAGTCCACGTGGCCCCGACAGCCAGAGTGACTCCCGAAAGCGTCATCCTTCCATTGGCTGGCAACGTCGTCAGCGTATAGGTCAGTTCGCTGGCTGTATTGTCAATGTCGCTGACAGAAAGTTCGGTCGATGACACAACAACGCTGTTGCCTTCCGCAACGGCCCATCCTGTGTTGTTCACGACGGAAGGAGCGTCATTCACATTGGCCACGGAAATGGTCACTGTGGCTGATGCAGAACTGGAATTACCATCCGTTGCGTAGTAGGTGAACGTGTCTGTTCCCGCGAAGTCAGCCACTGGGACATAGTTGAATGAACCGTCAGTGTTCAGCGAGAAGGATGCGGCATGTGCTGGTCCAGTCACCAGAACGGCTCGCATCGGGTTAAACTCCACGTCCGAATCGTTCAGCAGCACTCCCACCTCGCGCTGCTGTTGATTTCCTAATGAAGTCATCCCCGCCAGAGTCGCACGATAGCCCGCGCTGATCGCAGCGGGCGTCATAGTATTCGTCGACATCCGGAACTCATCGATGATGCCGTCAAACGTCCCGGTGTCGCCGGTCGATTCATTTCCAATGGTCAGTATGTTCCCAGAATCAGATCCGTCCCCACCCAGCCCGCTGGCCAAGGTTCGAACATTCACTTCCACGCCGTTGATGAACATGCGAGGCACGTTTGACGTCGATGAACTGTCATACGTGAGTGTCACATGTTGCCAGGAATTCAGTGACAGCACACTGGCATCCGTCTCCCAGACGAAGGTCCCCAGTGAAAAGTACTTCTTGAACACAAGACTACCGGCACTGTTGGTTTCCCACTCCCATCCATTTCCGAGCAAAGTCAGCAGATTCACTGACGACTTATCGGCAATTCGGCCAGCTCCATTTTCGCCCCAGCCGGTCGGATAAATCCAGGCGGACATGGTGGCGCCATTGCGGAAGATGTCGTCCGCTGCTGATGTAGACTGCAGCTTCACGTTGCCACTGGATCCGTTCAACTGTCGACCATCGGCGATGTAGCCGTTGACCGATGTGGTGCCCGACTGAGTCACGCTGCCACCATTGGAGGAGGAATCCGTGAGCGTTGTGCCCTCCAGATGCAGCACAGAAGCCTGTCCAGCCCAGACTGCCGCAGAATCCTGAGCGTCAACGGCCGCCGGGTTTCCGTAGTACATCCAAATGCTGTCTGATGACGAATTCGCATCCACCTGAGGTACTCGAACCCAGACCTTCGACACACCACCGGGATTCCACAATTCTATTTCGTAATTCAGCAGCGTGCCATCCGGGTCGACAAACCGGAGGTCCTGCCCAAGCGTTCCTGCCTTCGAATAATCAAATGTCGCGGCCGTCAGAGTGACCAAAACCGCTTCATCGACAATCGCAG
The DNA here is from genome assembly GCA_964538835.1 of uncultured Chitinophaga sp. Classification (GTDB taxonomy): domain Bacteria; phylum Planctomycetota; class Planctomycetia; order Planctomycetales; family Planctomycetaceae; genus SXXK01. The sequence continues at coordinate 24,751 of CAZIGZ010000050.1, forward strand.
CCCCGGTGTTGTTGAATGTGATCTGCTGCCGCCATTTCCAGTTACTGGAGTACCACGACGAGACACTCGGTATCGCGAGCGTACTGTCTTCGTTCACAGTGTAGGAATCAGCCGCGGACACAGGAGTATCGTTCACTGGCACAACATCGACCTGAAATGATGTCGTCGAGGTCGTTGTGCCGTCGGTAACGGTCACTGTGATCACAGTGCTGCCCGAGGCGTTGGCTGCCGGTGTCAGTGTCAGCGTTCGGTCGCGCCCCGTTCCGGACAGCACCATTCCACTGTCTGTGAACAGGATTCCGTTGGAAGAAGCCACACTGATGGTCAGGCTGTTCAGAGCTGTATCGCCGTCACGAATACTGAACTGCAGGGCGGTTGTCGCGTCTTCATTCACGATCTGGTTGGCGATGGGAGAGATTGTCGGCGTCGTGTCATAGTACGATCGCCCATAAACTCCGGAAATATCTTCGATGTCCGCTCCGGACCACACAATCATGTATTCTGTGGCCGTTGCCGCTGCCACGGATGCCGCAGCCTGAGTTCCCGTCTGATACTGATTCACAAGGACCGCGGCTCCGGCAGCAACTCCCGTCGCGTCGTAGCTTCGTGCGTAAATGCCGTTGCCGGAACTGTCCACTCCCGTCCATGTCACGATGTAACTGCCGTCCGACGCCAGAGCGATCGAAGGGTCACTTACAGTGCCACTGGCCACGGTCTGTGTTGTTCCGTTTGCAGTACCATCGGCGAAGTATCGCTGAGTCTTGACGACGGAACCGATGACATTGTCGACATACGTAATCGTGAAGTTTCCATTCGCATCCATTGCGATCGAAGATTCAGTTCCAACTGACGTCAGGAGGGATTCAACACCCACTGGATTTCCAGAGCTGTCAATCCGTCGGAAAGAAATACCACCACCTGCTGCAACGAGCACCGCGCTCTGGTCGTTGGCAATCCCGACGCTGATTCGACTGGCGTTGTTTCCAACATAGGCGCCTGTGCTGGCCAGCATGTCGCTGACATCCAACGCGACTCCGTTCCTGTCGAAACGCCGATAGAACGCACCGTCTGTATCGCCTGGGCCGTTGCCTTCCCATCCAATGATGAAGTCGCCGTCCGAGTTCATTGCCACACTGGAGTCACTCTGATTTCCAGACGAAGTAATGTTGACCACAAATTCGTTGGTGATGGCGATCCCATCCGCAGAAAACAGCCTCGCGTACACAGACCCGCCACTCACGGAGTCAGTCCAGGTCACGACAAAATTGCCGTTCCTCGCGCTGGCTACGCGAGCAAACTCCTGGTCTCCATGCGTTGTCTGATTCACCTGAATCTCATTCGTCAGTGCGACGCCTGATGATGTGAATCGGCGAACATAAACACCTGTCAGATTTCCGTCCTGATTCTTGCTCGTCCACGCGACCACATAATTCCCGAGACTGTCGACGGCAACAGCATTCTGGCTGCCACGTGCTTCTCCCAGAGTATCCTGAGTATTGGTCGTTTCCTGATTCACCAGGAACTGATTGCCTGCGACCGGCGCCGCCAGAATGTGCTGCCAGCCGATCAGCTGACTGTCGTCGAAGGCAATCGAGGTCTCAACAGCCCCGGTGCTGTCTTCCAGAATCCAGTCGCCTCCCAGCTCCGCGGCTCCAGTTGCGTCAGTGCTGGCCGCGACATCCGCTGCCGTCATGCGAGACAACGCTTCCAGAAACTCTTCGCCATTCACATCACCGGCAACATCGCAGCCGTACAGCAGAATATCTGCGTCACTCGTCAGCATGTGCTGCCACGCCAGCAACTCGGCCGCATGACTGGCCAATGTCGTCGAATTCAATGACGTGCTGCCCAGCCGAACTTCGCCTGGTGATCCGTGAGTCAGCAGGTGAATGGCCTGAGCACCACCCAGCTCTTCCAGCTTCCGGGTGATCTGTTCGAGCCCGCTGGAGTCTGCGTCCAGTCGAAGAATCCGAAAGGTGCGATCGGTCGCAAGCAGCGATGACAACAGTGTGTCTGCATCTTCCACGGCAGAGTCAATGACAATCAGTTCGACGGCGCTCGTGACCTTGTTGACCGATTCCTGATTTGAGCCGACGTTGAATGAGTCCTGAGTTTCGCTTCCGGACTTCCCCGTTGATGACTCGACGGAAAACGCTTCATCCGGTGCAAACAAGCCATCCCCTGTGTCGGCAACAACGGCTGGGCTTTCCTGGACCACAGTCGCTGCTGCGCTGGCGGAAGCCGTGGCTGTCGCATCCGCCACGACTGCCATCGGCGTGACACTCATCAACAGCCGATCTTCCAGCTTCAACAACTGAACGCTCTGCGCGCACGACGAAACCGACGATCGATTCTCGCCCTGCAGAAGATGCAGAACTTCGTCAATCATCGTCTGGATGCGAGATCCCAGGTTTCTTCGGCTGCGTGACATGGAGCGTTCCTGATTCAAAGCCGCATCCGCAGTGCACAGTCCCCCTCAGAACTGTTGTCACTGCGCAACACCGGACAAAGCCGGCGCAATGCGGCATTCTCAACCCTAGGTCACGAAGAACGAAAAGACGGGATTTCCGGCAGTGATTCCACGAAACACCGTGCCTGTGTGATCGCTACAACCGTCATCTTCGGGAGCCGCTCGTCGGCGAAAGCTGCCGGTGCTCTGAAACCACGTTCACTCTGTTAAAACAGGCAAAAGGAAGCGATTGTTCCTTCGACGGATACGAAAGCCGGTTGTTCGGTCTGGGTTTCCCTCGACCGGTTTTGCCGGGAATGTCGAATCTTCCCTGAGAGCGGATCGTATGAGTCTTGCGCACGCAGCATTCGATCCGTCTTCGTCTCGGTTCCCGAGTTGTGTGCGGCGTGAGCCGTTTGGCGGGGTCACACTCGAAACAAACACATGTCACAGCCAGCAAGTTCCAACACTGAATCCTCCACTGCCAAGGCGAAACCTCTGGCGGCCTGGATTCGCTCGTTGCTTCAGCGACGCTCGACCTTCGCACTTTTGTCAGGTCTTGCCGTCTCGACAGCCGCCGTGTCACTGAGCCTGCCGACAACAATGCTCGCAGGCCAGGAAGAAACCTCCGACTCTGAATCGCTGATGATCATGCCGCGAGGTTCGGACGTGACATCGGCTCCATTGCCAGGCTGGCGTGCTCCGGTTCATTCATCTGCCGGACACACAGCTCCACCGACATCGTCTCCAAAGTCGGCTCCTCAGCGAGCTTCTCTGCAGGCTCCGCGTTTCGCCTCAGGTCAGAATGTCAGTGCTCCACCCGCCGCATTCTCGTCGACATCAAACGCAGCCACTGCACCGAACCCTCAGCCCTCTGGTCTGGCAGGACATTCGATCCTCGGTCCGGCTCCGGCGGGAGTCTTTCGCCCCGCCGGCGTTGGCGTCTTTCCTCCATTGCCAAACACAACCGCGCCGCAGCCCGCCGGGCTTCGCGATCAGGATGCTCCCACAACAGCCGTTCCACCAGTTCCGGCACTGCCAGGCGCAGCGACAAATCCCGCGGAAACTCAAACACTTAACGGCCCGGCTCCGATCACACCGGCACCAACCAGCGATCGCGCCGTTCCGCTGATCCAAACCGTTCCGCCGCTGAATTCACCGGTCATCTCAGAAACCCCAGCCGGCCATTCTCTTCGTTCACGAGGCGTGATGGCTCCGGCTCCCGGAAAGTCCGGATTTCGAGCGACCGTCGAAGCCGATGCACCAGGCTGGATCGGGCCCTATATGGGTCGAACCGATTTGCAGCCGTCCGGAGCGGAACAGTCTCCAACGCCGGCTCCATCGGTTCAGCTTCCGCGTGATTTCACGGCCTGGTGGGATCCGCTTGTCAAGCAACAGGCAGGCCTGGCTCCCACCGGTCTTCCTGTCGATGTGACCAGCCTTGTTCAGCAGGCGCTGGTGCATTCCCCAAAGGTTCAGGTTCTTCAGGCAGACCCGGAAGTTCAGCTGCGAGTCGTCAAGCAGGAAGAAGCTGTCTTCGACTGGCGTGCGTTTCTGGACACAAAATATGACGACCTGAACGATCCCGTCGGCAACACTCTGACAACCGGTAACAATGATACTCGGTTCGTGGATAACAAGACCAATGGCGCGGCTGGCCTGAAGCGAAAGACGACATCTGGCGGCGAATTCAAAGTGTCGCAGCAGATCGGTCATGAATACAACAATTCCCGCTTCCTGCTGCCAAATCCTCAGACAACATCACGACTGGAACTCAGCTTCCGTCAGCCGCTGATGAATCAGGCGGGTGTCCAGTACAACCAGAATCAGATCGTTCTGGCTCGCATCAATGCCAACATGACCAGCGATGAGTCCCTGGAAGAGCTTCAGTCGCATCTCTTCAGCGTGGCGGAAGCGTACTGGAAGCTGTATCGAGCTCGTGCAGAGTTCTTCCAGCGTCAGAAACTTCTGTCGTCTGCCCAAAAAGTGCTGACGACTCTGGAAGGACGAAACCAGGTCGACACCATCCCGCGTCAGATTCTGCGAGCCCGCGCGGCTGTGGCGCGAGCAGAATCCCGCATGCAGCGCGCTGTGACCGATATTCGCAATGCCGAATCACAACTGCGTCTTCTGGTCAACGACCCGGAGATGCTGAATAACGGGCCGGTCGAATTCATGCCAACGGAAACTCCGGCGGTCATGCCATCCCCTGTGGGTCTGCGAGAATCGTTGCAGTCGGCTCTTGTGAACCGTCCGGATATTTCCGAAGCGATTCGCGAAATGCGAGCAGCCGGGGTTCGACTTGGCGTCAGCAAAAATGAAATGCTGCCGAAGCTGGACTTTATCGTCAGCTCTTACGTCGCCGGTCTGCAGAACAATGCTCAAATCATCGATTCCATCACCGATCAGTACACGCTGGCACGTCCCGGCTACACGGTTGGCCTTGAATTCGAAGTGCCGCTCGGCAACCGTATGGCTAAGGCAAAGCTTGAACAGCGTCAGTGGGAACTGAAGCGCGCTATCAACAGTTTCCGTACAACTGTTGAGACTTCACTGACGGAAGTCGAAATCTCCAGCCGTGAAGTGGAAACGTCCTGGCGAGAACTGCTCGGCAAGTACTCGGCCATGCTGGCGGCTCAGAATGAAGTCAGTTACCTGCAGGACCGTTTCAACGTTCTTCCCATGGTCGAAGAATCGTCGATGCTGCTCCTGGAAGACCTGCTGGACGGTTATGAACGTCTGGCAGACGAAGAAAGCGCATTCGCTCAGGCCGAGGCGAATTATGCTCTGTCCATCATCCAGCTGCGCCGTGCGACCGGCACTTTGATGCGATCGCGTCATGATGCCCCGGAACTGCAGGCGGATGAAACGGAATGGATGCAGACCCGAGCCGACATCGCCGCGTCCGATGCGGAAACTCGGTCAGGAGTTGCCCGCAGCGCAGCACGGACTGTCGCGGCATCTAAAGGCAACGGCATTCCAGGATCGTCCCGTTCCGCAGCAACAGATTCACGCTCCGATGCCGAGCCAGCTGCGGCTCCGACTCGAGTCTCCGCGCCTACCAAGACACCGGTGCGAGCCGCTTCGAACAGTCAGATTCTGAGTCCGAATGAACCTTCGGCCGAGAACGCGGAAGCTCCCAGGGCGGAATGGGCTGTGCCGGTCGGTCGCCGTCCAGGCGAGGCCGCAGAGCCTCTGATTTCGCCGCGTCCACGACCACGGACCGGACATTCGTTCGGACAAAGCGATCGTTGAGTCTTCTCGAGGGCCCGGCCGTGAATGGACTGTCGGCTTCGAATGCTGCTCCGGCTCGCGCGATGTCTCCGCCTGCTCAGACAAAAGCGGCGGCAGCTCTGAAGTTCGCCGACCCGATCCAGTTGATCCCGCACATTCGCGTTCTAAGCGAAACGCTGCAGCAGGCAACGGACGACCAGCTGCAGCAGGAAGTGCGAGTCGTTCGAACAGAGCTGGCTCGAGGATTCAAGCCGGGTGAGCCGCATGTCGTGGTGGCAGGAATGTCGCTGGCGTGTGAAGCGATTCGGCGAGCCTGTGGCGTGAAGCTCTATGACGTGCAGCTGCTTGCAGCCATGGCGATGACACGTCGATGTATCGCTCAGATGCAGACAGGTGAAGGCAAGACGTTCGTGGCTCTCGCTTCGGCTCTGCACCTGGCTCTTGCCGGTCGCGGCGTTCATGTGGTGACGCCCAACGTCTACCTTGCCGAACGTGACAGTCAGCGCGCCGGCAAAGTCGCGGCCGTTCTTGGACTCTCAGCCGCTCTGTTGCCCGAACGCGTCGATGCGGCTCAGAAACGCCCGGCCTATGATGCCGACATTACGTACGGCACAGGCCACGAATTTGGCTTCGATTACCTGCGCGATCAGTTGTCTCTCCGCCAGCAGGCTCAGCAGAAACTGGGCGAACGGTTGCTGCAGCAGCTGCGTTCTGATTCCGACAGTGCTCGAGTTTCCATGCAGCGAGGACTTGCGTTCGCGGTCGTCGACGAAGCAGACAGCGTACTGGTCGATGATGCCGGTTCACCGCTTGTGCTGAGCTTCATGTCCGGCGAAGAAGCTGCCGACGCCACGGCACACAGAACGGCTCGCGCGCTGGCAGACAGTCTCGTGCCGAATTCGGATTATGTCCTTGAAGAGTCTTCCGGCCGAGTTGTCCTGACCGAATCCGGCGTTCAGCGTATTCACGCGGCCGATGTCGAAATTCCTGTCCTGCAGCTGGCTCGACCATGGACAGAATACGTCCAGCAGGCGCTGCGAGCACGCTGTTTGTTCCGACGAGGAATTCACTATGTGGTCGTCGATGACGAAGTGCGCATCGTGGATGAGTCCACCGGTCGAATCTTCGAAGACCGATCGTGGCAGGATGGACTTCACCAGGCGATCGAAGCCCGCGAAGGACTGAAAATCACAGCAGAAAAAGCGGCGATTGCTCAGGTGACTCGCCAGCGATTCTTCCGCCTGTACGAACATCTTTCCGGCATGACCGGCACTGCAACCGGCTGCGATCGCGAACTGCACGATGTCTATCAGCTGGATGTGCACGAAATTCCTCTCCGAGTTCCCTCACAGCGCCGCATGATGCCAACTCGTTTCTTTGCGACTCAGGAAGCCAAATGGGCGGCAATTGCGCAGGCCGCAGCTGAAGAACATGCGGCCGGTCGGTCCGTTCTGATTGGAACGCGATCAATCTCCGAAAGTGAATTCATTGCTCAGCAGCTGAAACGTTCGCAGTTGCCGTGCGAAGTCCTCAACGGACTTCAGGATGCAACAGAGGCAGACATCGTCGCCAGAGCAGGGCAGCCCGGTGCGATTACAATCGCAACAAATCTTGCGGGTCGAGGAACCGACATTCTTCTTCACAGCGACGTTAAAGCCGCAGGAGGCCTGCACGTGATCGTGGCGGAATGCCAGACGTCCAGCCGCATGGACCGTCAGCTGATCGGACGCTGTGCACGTCAGGGCGATCCCGGCTCGGCGCAGGTATTTGTGTCCGCCGATGATACTCTGATCCGCCACTTCGGCCCGTGGCTCGCTGCGGCGCTGCAGAGAGAATCCAACAGCAGCGGCGAAGTCGAAATTGACTTTACTTCCCAGCTACGCCGCATTCAGGCCAGCGCTGAACGCCAGTCTTACACCAGCCGCATCCACATGCTGCAGAAAGACGTCTCCCGAGACTCGCTCCTCAAGAAAATGCGCTGACCAAAGTCGTGGATCGTTCTGCGATCCAGCGGTCCTTCGCCCCAGTTCTGCTCGCTCAGTTTCCGCTCCGCACTGCGAGCCCTATCATCTCCGCCCTGAACGACTCCTGACGTCTTCAATTCGGAGCCCCCCCACGATGCTCGCATTCCTTCCTTCCGAAGCCCCTGCAACTTTCCCGCCTCTGAGTCTGAAAAAGCCAGAATCGCGAGAGGCAAACCGCGCTGCCGGCCGTTCAGCTCTTTTCCTGTTCACGCTGTTGTCCTGCTTCGTGACCAGCGCGTCAGCCGTCGCAGCATCTGATGAACCGACTGCAGGCAAGAAAGAAATCTCCGGCCAAACTCGCCCCGCCGCAAATGAGACGGAGCTGCGACACTGGCTGGAAAACATGGTCTGGCATCATCACTACACTCCGGAGGAAATTCGCGACGTTACTGGCCTGGATGCCACCTCGCTCGAACAGGCTCTGCAACGTTTCAACATCCGCCCCGACAACGCGCCTTTGCCGGAAGTCGATCCGCCGATCTTCGTGCTGCCCTATCCCGGCGGCCGACATCCTCGAACAGGCTTCCTCGACGGTGCGATTGAACCTCAGCGCGATACCAAGCTCAGCATCTTCGCACCGTGGGATCGAAGCAGCTACGTCGTTCTTGACGTGCCGGAAGCGATCTGGTCCAACCTGGGCCTGACCTATCTGGCTCATACTCACATTGACACGATCTGGACCAAACAGGGGATTACACTTGAACAACAGGAGTGGCAGCTTCTGGATGACGGCAGTTTTCAGATCCGCCGCGAGCTGCCAAACAAAATCGTCTGGCAGGTGACTGCAACTCCTCATCGCGATCACCTTGCGATCCGTATGTCGATGACCAACGGAACTCCGGAACTGCTGACGGATCTTCGAGTCCAGATGTGCGCGATGCTGCGAGGACTCAAAGGGTTCGACCAACCAACGAACGATAACAAAATCTTTCGGGGCTCTCTCGCGGCCTGTCGCAATGAGGCCGGAGACCGCTGGGTGATCCTTGGCTTTGAACCGATCAACCGAGCCTGGGGAAATCCGCCATGCCCCTGCCTGCATGCCGATCCGAAGTTTCCGGATTGCCCTCCCGGAGAAACTCGCGAAGTCTACGGACGATTGTCGTTCTATCAGGGGAAAGACATCGACGCGGAACTCACTCGCATTAAGCAGGTCTGGACGCCGACAGAAGAAAAAGTCATCTCGGGCAACGTCTTTGATGCGGAAACGGGCAAGCTGATTCCCTGTCGACTGTACGTGAAGTCAGAATCCGGCCAGTGGCACTTTGCGGAACCTGCTGTTCCCGAGGGCCAGGTGATTCGGTACGAAAAACAAAACTGGGTGAACAGCACTTCCCAGGAGTTCCATTCCAGCATCTCCGCTCACCCCTTTCATCTCCGACTGAAACTCGGCCGGTACTCGGTGACTGCTGAACGTGGCAAGGAGTATCTGCCGGTGACGACAGAGCTGGTCGTCAGCGACAAGACTCCCGCGATCGACATCGGGCTGCATCGCTGGATCGATATGGCGAAGGAAGGATGGTACAGCGGAGATGCTCACGTCCATCGTCCAATCCGGCAAATCGGCATCCCCATGTTGGCCGACGACGTGAATGTTGCTCTGCCGATGGTTTACTGGACCACTCGTGATCAGCTGACAGCAGCCAAGGGAGACAGAACCCATCGCGACGATGCAGCTCGCCCGGCAGAACTGATCACCATCGATCCGACTCATGTCATCTGGCCCCGAAACACGGAATGGGAGATCTTCTCCGTCGGCGGCAAGCCCCATACTCTCGGTGCTCTGTTTGCCATGAATCACAAGACGCCGTTCGACGTCGGAATTCCGCCCGTTCGCAGCGTGATCGAACAGACCGATCGCGAAGGTGCGTTTCTGGACATGGACAAGCACGACTGGCCATTCGCGATGGTCCTCCCACCGATGCTGGGCAATCGTCTGACGTTCGAACTGGCGAACAACCATATGTGGCGAACCGAATTCGCGTTCCGCAAATGGTCCACACCCGCCGATGACTCAATGGGGCTGGAAGATGTGAACTCAGGAGGCGAAAAGGACTGGATCGAGTTTACTCATCGGTCCTACTGGGCTCTTCTGAACTGCGGCTACCGACTGCAGCCAACCGCCGGCACTGCCACAGGAGTTCATCCGGTGCCCATCGGCTATGGCAGAATCTACGTGAACGTCCCAAATGACTTCAGCTACGAACGCTGGGTTGAAGGTCTTCGAGCAGGTCGTTCGTTTGTGACAACCGGGCCCATGGTTCGCACTCGACAGAACGGCGATAAGGTCGAGGTTCAAATTGACGCTGACGGCCCCATTGATCAGATCGAATGGCTCGTTAACGGACAGATCGAAATCGTTGAACCGACATCATCGAATCAGCATGACGATGGCTCAGTTCATGCCAGTCTGGAACGCGAAGTGAAGTTCGATTCCACATCCTGGGTCGCTGTCCGAGTCTGGCAGAAGTCCGCAAATGACCGCTGGCGATTCGCTCATTCCGCACCAATCTGGTTCGATGTCGAAGGCAAGCCCATTCGTCCTTCATCAAAGGACCAGGAGTTTCTGATTCGGCGAATGGAAACAGAACGCGAACGCAGCAAGAGCGTTCTTCCGCCGGATGCGCTGAAAGAATACGACGAAGCCATCGAAGCCTACCGCCGCTAGCGCAGTTCTCAATCCTCCCTTCTCCCCGCGGGGGACAAGGGCCGGGGATGAGGGGGCTTCAATGCTGCCGGATGAGTGCATGAAAGCGAATGCGCGGACACGGAGGGCTGACGCCCTGCCGCTCGCCGGTACGCGCAAATTAACTCGAACCAACTGCTCGACACTTACTTCTGCTTCACACGCGTTCGAGGTCTCAACACATCGCCGGCACCGAAATTCGCGGCGGCGCCAAAAGCGGTACGGCGGGCGGCTTCGTATTCTTCGCGAGTCTTGAACGTGATGACTTTGCCATTGATGTTGATCGAACCGCTGAAGTTGGACTCTGGAAAATTCACGGGGTCTCCGCCGGGAATCTGCATTCGTTCCAGCATCTGCTGCTGAAGCTTCATGACATCGTCAAAGTTCCCGAACTGAACCTCAGCACCGTTCAGCTGCATCGTTCCCTTCACGTTCCTGTTCATCGACTCAACAAACTCGGTCCATTGCTGCAGAGTCTCCTGCTGTGACTTCTCAAACTGCTGCATCACGCGTTCGCGAACATCGTCAAAGGCTTCCGCTGACGTAAACTCCGCGGCCTGACCGTTGATCGAGATCATGCCCTGAAACGCTCCGTCCGTTCCACGAATCGCCGCGGATACCGGACTTGTCTCTTCTTCGCCCGCTCGCTCAAAGAAGGACGCCTGATTCAGCCCGTCGGGGACGAGCCGCCACTTTCGCGGAGCCTCTCCCTTGGCAACCGCCGGCATCACTTCGATCTCGCCCTTCTTCACGACAACGTCGGAAGCTCCTGTCTCTTTGACCGATACTTCAAACTCAGTCCCCAGATCGACGACCTGAGACGTTGGCGTCGAGACCGTGAAGCCGATCGCTTCCTTCGGGACGGCCGCCATCAATCGACCTCGTCGTAACTGCAGTTGCCCGGATGTCATCGGTCGAAACTCAATAGGGCCCTCCAGCGTGACCTTCGCTCCATCATCAAAACTCAGCTCCAGCCGACCGCCAAACAGCCGCACGACATCGTCGCCAATGCGATCGCCTTCAACCCAGGATCGCTCCCAGACCGGATCTTCGATCTTCGAGAGAGTGACAAAGGTCGACTCCGGCAGAGCCCCCACTTTCTTTGCAACCTGAGCAGCCTTGGTTTCATCCATCCGCTCCAGGGGATCACCTGAAGGCTCTGGCGGTGACGCAGCAACATCCGTGGTCCGAACATTCCTGATGCCCGAATCAGGTTTCACGCGGGGACTCACTTCTTTCGCCGGCTCGGCAACAATCTGAGCGACCGAAGTCTTGTCAGCATTGCCAGCCGGGTCTTTCTTCTCCGGAGTTATCGGAGTCTGCACCTGCAGATCGCTACTGCCTGCCTGACGCTGATCCGAAGACCACCACGCCATCAGACCAACCGATGCAAACAACATCGCCGTCACTGTCAACGCCAGCCAGCCCGGTGCAGACTTTCTGCGAAGACCTCCACCAGCCCCGGCCAGGCGATCCCGCTTCGCCGCTTTGACTTCCGTCCTTATCGTTTCTGACGCCCCTTTCTCTACCGCCCCCATCACGCCCCGAACAAAATCGTCTTCCGACTGTTTCACATCATTCATCGAAAGCAGCAGGGCATGGAGCGTGGCGTCCGTGTCACATTCTGCACGAAGCGTTTCATCACTTCCCAGCGCATCACGAAGCACAGCCTGCTCTTCACTGGTCAGTTCAACTCCGCTGATCAGACGACACCACAGGGAACGTGCCGAGCCTGTCTTGTCATTCTCGTGATCGTTCTCATTCATGTCTGATCCTCACCGCGGCCTGGGACTTGATCACTGCCTGACAGCTTAAATCGAATACACTCCGCCAGCTGCTTTCGAATCCGCATCAGCAACATCCGGACGGCCCCGGGTGTCAGCGATACCTCACTGGCAATCATCTCCGCCGAGTGTTTCAGAAAGTAGAAGGACTCCACAAACCACCGCTGTCGTTCATTCAGTCGGTTCACACAGTCTCTGAGTGCATCCAGTTCCTCAACGGCATCACTCATCTGAAAAGGATCGGCATCTTCCGTCATGGCCGATGATTCCAGAAGCTCCGGTGAAACAATTGTCTCACTGCGCCGTCGACGTCGACACTCATTTCGAATGTGGAGTCGAATCTGGTTGCGGGCGATTCCCAGAATCCAGGTTCGCACACTCGAGTCGCCTCGAAAGCTGCTGAGCCCGCGATACACCTGGACGAAAATCTCCTGAGCCACCTCGTCGGCCTCCGCGGGACTTCCGAAATGTCGTCGAGTCAGAATGCGAACGTCCGCCTGATGCAGGCGCACGATGTCCTCAAAGGAAGAATTCGCCAGCGCGCGAACTTCCTCTTCAGCATTTGACTCGATCAATTTCGGATCGATGGGCAATCAGCCTCCTTTACGGAACACGCAAAACAGGGGCTTTTTGGATTGGTTTCCGCGCGCAGCACAACGTCACGCAGAATTTCCGGAATTCTGCTGACGACGAGAACGAAGGCAAATAGCGGTCGAGTTTCTCTGAACAGTTTGTCCAACCGAGAGAACGCCGTTTAGCCCCGAAGTTCCTGAAGATTCTTTTCGAATTTCGAGTGACGGTTGACTCCGGAAGGAAACCACCACTGCCGAACAGCAAGAAGCGGTACGGCGCAAGCCGTCCGGTGTCGCGTGCAGGTAGTTACCGGGCGGCTTGCGCCGCTCCGCTATTTTTCACCGGAACTTCGAACTGAAACAGAAAAGGCAGATCCCGTGAGCAACTCCAACACGTTCGTCGCCGCGATGCAGTGTGCGGCCTGTGGTCGAATTCGCCGAGTCAGCGGGGAACATCTCGGGCGCAAGCTTCGCTGTCAGTGTGGAAATGTCGCAGTGGCGACGGA
>CAZIGZ010000051.1:0-23846 GCA_964538835.1 uncultured Chitinophaga sp.
TCTCCACCAGCAGCCGATCCAGCGGAACCGTTCGGGCCGTCTCTCGCAATGCGTCGTTCTTCTTGTAGGTCAGCATGCCTCCAAACGACAGGTACATGCCCAGCTCAAGACATGTCTTGGCGGTCTCGACACTCCCGCAAAACGCATGCATCAGTCCGCTCAGCTGCCGTTCCTCACCCGCAGCTTCCTGCAGAACTTCCATCACTTCCGGCTCCGCTTCACGACAATGCACGGCAAACGGCTTCTTCAGTTGCTTTGACAGTTCAATGTGCCGAAGGAAATAGTCCCGCTGAATGTCGAGAGGCGCGAAGTCCCAGTACTTGTCCAGTCCTGTCTCCCCGATCCCGACCACATGCGGATGGCGAGCAAGGTCTACAATGCGTTCCCAATCTCCGGGTTTGGCTTCGTGAGTATGGTTCGGGTGAATTCCAGCCATCGCCGACACACACGGAAAACGGTCGGAGAGTAAAATCGCCGCCTGTGTCGTTTCGACCGTAATCCCGATGGCCAGAATTCGCTCCACACCGGCGTCAGTCGCGCGCTGAACAACCTGATCGATTTCCTGATGGAATGATTCAGAATCAAGATGGCAGTGAGTATCAATCAGTCGAATGCCCATGGTGCTTCTGCCTTCAGCGTCGCAGGACCGCGCTGTTCACAAGTCGAGTCTTCTGGCGGACGTGACTGGATTCAGAATTCTCACGCACCGTCCACAATCTGGTTGGCAGATTCTAAGGGCCCTGGCAAGTCAGCAGCAAGCTGGAGCAGGCTCCGTGCAGTAAATGCTCATTTCGAGCCGGTGACCCAGGCGAGCGGAAAACGCACAAACGCCAACCCGTCATCCTCAACACTTTCATACAACATCCCGATTCGGCCATCCTTCAGAATGGTCATGCTCGAGTACATTGCTCCGGCCGGATCGATGGTACGACCGCTGGTCCAGGTCTTTCCACCATCAAGGCTGGTGCGAACCGTCAGAGAAACCCTTCGCTTCGCGTCATTCGGATTTGAAAACAGCAGTGGCCCGCCGGGATAACGAATCAGACTGGCCATGCACGTCGGATCTGTGACAGTTATCCACGGCTCGCTCCACCGCCCTTCGGTAACGCGGCCCGTCCATTCCCATCTCGCCCACGCTCGCTGACCCGAACGTGATTCGTCTCGCATGGAAAGAAGAAGTGATCCATCATCCAGTTCAGCAATCGCACATTCACTGGTCGGAATGCCATTCGGAATCGCCGCCGGAACGATGCTCCAGTGATCGCCCCCGTCGGTGCTGGCAATGAAGCACGAATGGGGAACGCTGGCCGTCTTTCCGGTTTCTGTGGAAGGCTGATCCTGCTTGAATTGAGCTGGAAAGACGAGAGTCCCATCACGAAGCTGGATGCCGTTGCCCGGTCCATTGAAGCACAGCCGCCATTTCGGATCCTTGATCTGCGTCGTAATACTGCGCGGCGCTGACCACGTCAGTCCATCATCATCACTGTGGACCAAAATAAACTGTCCCGTTTCCTCTGGTGTGAGTCCGGGGCCGCTTCCATTCCATGCTCTGGGGCCTTTGGACCACAGGGCCGCCACAAGAATGCGACCGGTTCTCTGGTCGACCAATACTGCGGGATCGCCAACCCCATTTCCCTGTGAACCCTCGACAGCAGAATCAAAATCAATAATGCGCTGCATGGAACTCCACGAGGCACCGTCATCGGTGGATCGCATCATGCCGACGTCAATATCTCCCGGCAAATCCGCGCTGCTTTTGTAACGCGCGTCGAAGACGGCGATCAGGGTGCCTTTGGTGGATGTTGCAAGCCCCGGTATCCGATAGGTATGCACTCCGTCTGCACCATTTTCTCGAACCGTCGTTCGAAACACCTGCGGATCCTGGGGCAGCTCGCGAGCCCTGATCTGCTCGTCCATCGGAAGATCTTCCACGTTCTTCCAGCGCTCGGCGATGGTCTCAGTGACAGCGTGCCGCTCAACGGCGTTCAACGCCATGGGGAACACATGGACTTCGCCAATATCACATTCGAGCCCATCTTCCGTCGCCACGTTGGCCCCGATTATGAGGCCGCCCAGTGGATGCTGCTCGGAGAACTCAAACGTAAAGATCTCCCACTGACCCTTCGCAGCGTCCCTGGAAAGAGATGATGCTTCAATCGGGTACGTATGAATCGTCGCGGTCGACTCCCACGATTCTCCCGTCCATTTGGCAGGTGCCTTGCCGACACGAGTACTTCCATCGAAAAGCACTCCGCAGTCCTTCGTGGCGATTCTGGCGACGACCACAATCGTTCGACGGCCGCGCAGAGTTCCCCAGGAATCCACGGCCTGCCAGACTGCCGAGCGTCCATTGAATCTCACCACGGTCCTTTTGCCGGTCGATGTTTGAACCAGCCACGGCCGAGGTTTGCCGAAAATGCGAGCAAGTGACCGGCCGGTTGCCTCAGACGCTGTACCTTCCCAGCTCGTGATTCCTGTGCCTTCAAAGCGAATCCCCTCCGACACATAACTGGCATACGACTCAGGCAGCTCGCTCGTGCCGGCCATCGATTCTGGCAGCACAACGCACCATGTCAGAATCAGTATCAGCGAGGCGAACCGCCCACGGCGAGAGACGATCGAATGCACAGTGGGGACTTGCACGTTCGGAACTCTATGGCATTCAGGAAAATACGCCGTGGTGAACATCACCAGCGACATCCGTTAATCGAAAGTCACGTCCGGCATACTTGTACGTCAGCCGTTTGTGATCAAGCCCCAGCAAATGCAGAAGCGTCGCGTGAACGTCATGCATATGCATCGGCTTCTCGGTGGCGTAGTAGCCGTATTCATCGGTGGCACCATAACGAGTGCCGCCTTTGACGCCGCCGCCCGCCATCCACATCGTGAAGCCTTCGGGATTGTGATCACGACCGTCCGTCGTTCCCTGAGCCGTTGGTGTTCGCCCAAATTCGCCGCCCCACAGGACCAGCGTATCCTCCAGAAGTCCTCGCTGTTTCAAGTCACGCAGAAGCCCCGCAATCGGCTTGTCGACTTCTGCCGCATTCTTCGTGTGCCCTTTTCGAAGATCGCCGTGCTGATCCCACTGCACGAAGGAATCACTATGAGTCACCTGAATGAACCGAACCCCGGCCTCGGCAAACCTTCGCGCCATCAGACACTGTCGCGCAAAGTTCTCGGTGACCTTTTCGTTCAGCCCGTAAAGATCCTGCGTCTCTTTCGTCTCCTGCCCAAGATCCTGAAGCCGAGGCATCTCCGACTGCATGCGAAACGCGAGCTCGAAGGAATGAATGCGTGCTTCCATCGCCACATCGTCCGCTGTCTGCAGCAGATGCTGCTGATTCAGTTCTCTCAGAAGGTCCAGCTGCGTTCGCTGAGTCGCCTGAGACCATTTGGCATTGGCGATATACTTCACCGCGGCCGATGTCGCCGGCTGGCTGGCGACTCCAAGCGGAATGCCCTGATGCTGAGCCGGCAGAAATGCTGAGCCCCAGTTGTTGACACCTCCATGTGCCAGCGTCGGGCAGATCGTGACGAACGATGGAAGATTCTGATTCTCCGTCCCAAGCCCATAACTCACCCATGCGCCCATGCTGGGACGCACAAAGTTGTCGCTGCCCGTATGCAGCTTCAACGCCGCGCCTCCATGGGCGGAGTTGGTGCCATGCACGGAGTTCAAAAAGCAAATGTCATCAACAAGCTGCGCGACATTCGGAAAGAGTTCACTGACAGGAATTCCCGACTGCCCATACTGACGAAAACGCCACGGTGATCCCAGAAGGTTTCCGGTCGGGGCAAACTGAACTCGCGGCTTGGCAAATGGCAGCGGCTTCCCGTCATCCTTCTGGAGCTGAGGCTTGTAGTCAAATGTGTCAACCTGCGACGGGCCGCCCTTCATGAACATGAAGATGACGCGCTTCGCCCGGGGCAAAAAATGAAACGGAGTTGTACCGTTCTCTGCGGCAGCCGCCTGTTGACAGATCGCATTCAGCGCCACTCCGCCAAAGCCCGCTGCGACGCTCTTCAAAAGCGACCGTCGAGCGGATCGGAATGGGGGTTGAACTTCAGCCATGATTCATTTCTCCCTGCGTGAAGCGTGAGTCATCACTCAGTATCACTTCACGTAAAGGAATTCGTTTGACATCAACACCGTCTGCACAAGATTCGTCCAGACCATTGCCGGGAGTTCGCTTTCTGCGACTCCATCTGTCCGGAGTTGTTCTGTGAGCCGGGGAATCGAGTTCGCAATGGCCTGCCACTCCGGATCGGTCGGAGCCCGGCCAACCGTCTGCCAGAACAACTGATCGACTCGCTGTCGTTCGCTGTCAGGAAACTGCTGGAGCAATTTCGCTGCACATTCTTCGGAAGCCTTAATCACCAGCCCGCTGTTCATGAAGAAGAGGGCTTGCGATGCGACTGTCGATGAAGCTCGATCACCGTTTGGCACTGTGCCATCCGTGCAGTCAAACAGCGACATGGCGTCGTACAAGTTGTTTCGGATCACCGGCAAATAAATGGAACGACGGCTGGAATCGTAACTCGTCAGATCCTTCGACGTGTGATCAAACAGAAACTCGCGATTCTTCACATGCAGCATTGAAGTCCCCATGCTGCGATCCAAAGTCCCTGTCGCGGCCAGCACTGAATCACGGACGGACTCCGCTTCCAGACGCTTTGGTGTCCACCGCCACAGCCACCGATTGTCCGGATCAACAGCCTCGGCTTCTTGATTCTCAAGCGACGAAGCCTGATACGTTTCCGACAGCATGATGGTCCGATGAAGCGACTTGAGCGACCAGCCTGAACGCACAAGTTCCGCGGCCAGCCAGTTCAGGAGCTCCGGTTGTGTTGGGGCTTCACCCAGTTTTCCAAAGTTGTCCGCGGTGGCCACAATGCCGCGACCAAAATGCCAGCGCCAGATCCGATTGGCAATAACGCGAGCAGTCAGCGGGTTCTTTTCACTAGTCATCCACTGAGCAAACTCAAGTCGACCACTGCGATTCTCTTCGGTTCTAAAGGAACTATCGCGGTCGAGTACGACTGGGATCGTCCGGTTCATCAGCCGGCCTGGCGCCAGATGATTGCCTCGCGGGAGAATCCGGCCATTGGACATTTCGCCTTCCACGACACCCATGGCCGTCGGAAGTTCGGGCACAGTCTGCTCCAGCGTTTTCAACTCCTCACGTAATCCTGCCAGTTGCTTTCGAACATCTTCAGGAAGCTGATCTTCCGGGATGCTCTTTGCTTCACCCGCACTGGCCGTCGCCATCTTCAATGCGTTCTCGATGTCGATCTTCTTCGCTGCAATCTTTGACTGATGCTGTTCCAGAGCCAGCTTGTCAGCTGCCGTTGCGACCGAATTTTCGTTCCACTTTGCGATCCGTTTCAGAGACTCCATAGTTTTGGTGCTCTGAAAGATCCCGGACAGAGCATAATAGTCAGCCTGTGAAATCGGATCGAACTTATGATCGTGACATCGAGCACACCCGAGCGTCAGCCCCAGCATGGACTTGCCGATTGTGTCGATCTGCTCGTCGATGATGTCCATCTGCATTTTCGTTTCGTCGCCCTCGGCCAGCACCTTCGGCCCCAGAGACAGAAAACCGGTGGCTGTGAGCCGATCAAACCGCGTCACTTCATCAGTCGAATCGTCCACCATCAGATCGCCCGCAATCTGCTCTCGCAGAAACAGATCGATCGGTTTGTCTTGATTCAGTGATTTGATCACATAGTTGCGATATCGCCAGGCATTGCCATGAGCAATGTTCTCATCAAGCCCGTTCGAATCCGCATAACGAACAACATCCAGCCAGTGTCGAGCCCAGCGTTCGCCATAGTGAGGCGACGCGAGCAGCCGATCAATCAGACTGGCATACGCATCCGGTGACTGATCATTGAGAAACTGCGTGATCTCATCACGAGTCGGCGGGAGTCCCGTCAGATCAAACGTGGCGCGACGAATCAATGTCAACCTGTCAGCCCGTGCGTTCTGACGGAGATGATGATGTTCAAGTTTGTGTCGGACCCAAAAATCGATCGGATGAACATCCTGACCGACTGCAGGCGACACTGGCTGAAGCGGCTGAAACGCCCAGAACTTTCTTGCTTCGTCGATGTCGAACGGCGGTCTGGGCGGAGCCAGCACAATCATTCCATCAGGATGTTTTGCTCCCTGCTGAATCCAGTCCGACAACTGACGGATCTCTTCCTCCGCGAGCTTTTCTTCAGGAGGCATTTCCAGACTTGGGTCGGTCCGTCGCACGGCTGTGATCAGCAGGCTCTCGTCCGCTTTGCCGGGAACCAACACAGCCCCGGACTTGCCACCCAACGAAAGCCCCTGCAGAGTATCCAGCCTGAGATTGCCTTCCTGCTTCTCTGGTCCATGACAGGCATAGCAATGCTTCTCCAGAATCGGCCGAACGCCGGACTGAAAGGCATCATGGGCAGCGACCGATTCCCCTGAAGCCTGTTCCTGAGCATTCACTGAGACCGGGATGAAAACGCCACAGAGCAACAGCGCAATTCTAATCGCAGTTGATGCCGAGTGACGAAAACCGAAAAGAGCAGGGCAGGCAGGCATTTGGATGTCCTCCAAACAGAAACGGCGGGATGTTCAAGGTAGGCTCTCCATTCCGGATCCACAAGTCGGAAACGGACACCTTCGGGGAAAACCCGGCATTGCCAATCCAGCGATTCCTGCCTTGCAGCCAGCCTGCCGCCAAACGCCAAAGCATCCACAGATTACCGAAGATTACCGAAACGCCTTGAGCAGGTGTGCTTTGCCCGAGAAGAGGATTCAGTGACTTGCCTTTCACTTCATCAGGGTAACAATGTTCCGATAGTTGGCGGACAGGTTGCCAAACAGGCGACATTTTTGTCCTTTGATTCACACGGTCCAGGTTTGTGGAGGGTCCCATGAAGTTTCTTCAGTCTTTGTGTCTGGCACTTGTAGGTCTTGTAGGGGCATCGGCGATGGCCGCGGATTCGGTTCATGAGTTCAAGATGAAGTCCATCGACGGCAAGGAAGTAGAACTGTCCGAATACAAGGGCAAGGTTCTGCTGATCGTGAATGTCGCCAGCCAGTGCGGGCTGACTCCTCAGTACGAACAGCTGCAGGCTCTGCACGAGAAGTACAAAGACAAGGGACTGGTCGTCATTGGCGTTCCATGTAATCAGTTCGGTGCACAGGAACCGGGAACGGAAGCAGAGATCAAGGAATTCTGCGACGCAAAGTACAAAGTTTCCTTCCCGATGATGAGCAAAGTTGATGTCAACGGATCCAAGGAAGACCCGCTGTACAAATACCTGAAGAGTCACTCTGAGAAGAAGGACAACATCAGCTGGAACTTTGAGAAGTTCGTCGTCGGCAAGGACGGCAAAGTCGCCGCTCGTTTTGCTCCTCGCACGAAGCCAGATGCTGACGAAGTCGTCACTGTGATTGACGCAGAACTGAAGAAGTAATTCGTCTTCCCGTTCTGATGGAGTATAAAAGCCCCGACATTGCCGTCGGGGCTTTTTTCGTAGCCTGGTCATTCCATGACCGAAGCTCACAAGCCGCAAAGCGGCGAGGACTGTTCGTCAGATCATCGCACCGAAGTGAAACGAAATTTGCATCCAGAACCAGGCAGTAACCCCAGCGTCAGGTGAATTCGGCATTACAGCATGCATTGAATCAGGTGCGAGTCATGGAATGACTCGCCTACGTAGCTCGGTCATTCCATGACCGAGTGCTGATCAAGCCGCCGGCGGCGAGGACTGTTCATTGCGGAATCAGCCGCCGGCACGGCATGATCCCTCGCTGGCGCAGCGGGTTGGGATGAATTAAGCAGGCCGCTTGGCTGTCCCGAGTCGATTCGGCAGAAGTCGCGAAATTGTCATGACGGCATGCAGGAAAGAGGTTCAAGTCATAGAATGACTCGCCTACGGTGAAGGCGGTCCAAAGCCACCGAAAAAGCCATCCGGGTTGTTTTGCTGCTTTCGCACAATCAACTGTTGTGCAAACTTCTGTAGTTCACTCGGAGCGCGATCGAGATCCATCTGAAGTTCTTCATCGCTCTTGTAGCCATCGATGCGTGAATCAATTTCAGTCAGCAGCAGTTCAAGCTCGGCTGTCCGGCGCTGTTCCCGCAGGGCATAGGCCTGACCAATCATGCCAAGTAACTCGAGGTACTTTTTCTCCGGAGCCAGTTCGCCTTTGTTTCGGACACTCTGAAACGTTTTGTTCGCCTGATCCACATCCGGCACAGCGCTCGACAGCAATGCAAGCCCCAGTCGAAGTGACGCCATATCCGCCTCGGGAGAGTCCGGAAAATAACGAATGACGGCATTCCAGAGATCCTGACGGTCTGGCTGAAGAACAGCGTGGGCAAACTGCTGCCCGGCAGACCCGGCTTTGGAAACTTCGGTCGGTTCAGGCAACTTTGGCAGTTCAACCGCAGGCGTCATTCGTCTGACAGCAATCGTGACCAAAACCACAAGGCCAATAAAAATCAGCGCGGCATTCCGAAGTTCCGGCAGCCACACCAGAAACTTACCGACAATTCCTGTCTGTGGTCGCAGATCCACCGCTGGCGAAAGTCGATCCATCCCCTTCAAAAGGTCTTCCAGCTCAGCGGCCGATTGAAAGCGATCCATCGGCTTCTTCGACATCATTCGATGAATCGTGTCACAGATCTCTTTGGGAAGATCGGCTCGCAGTGATGCCAGCGAGACGGCTTCTTCCTTGAGATGCTGTACGGCAACAGTCACAGGGTTCTTACCAGCAAAAGGCGGCTTCCCTGCAAACATGTGATAGGCCGTCACTCCAAGCGAATACTGGTCACTGCGATGGTCAAGTTTCTCGCCCTGAATCTGCTCGGGACTCATGTACCATGGCGTCCCCATCGTGGTGCCAGCCTGAGTCAGATTCATTCGAGGTGTATTGGGCTGATTCAGCTGGGCGAGCCCGAAGTCGGTAATCTTCGCGATGCCACTGCGAGTCACCAGGATGTTCTCGGGTTTCACGTCGCGATGCACAATCCCGGCGTCAGCCGCCGCACGCAAGGCTGCCGCCGCCTGCTGCATCCACTTCAAGCCCGTTTGAAAATCAGGCGGACCGTGCTTCCGAATCCACTGGCTCAGATTCAGTCCGGGAACATACTCCTGAACGATATAGGCAACCGCCCCGTCACGGCCCGTGGTAATCACCTGCACAAGATTCGGATGACTGAGTCCGCCAGCGGCTCTCGCTTCCTGTTCGAATCGTTTGAGAAGGACTTCGCTCCCCCCGGAAATCGCGTCGTTCTTCAAAACCTTCACAGCCACATTACGCCCCAGAGACATCTGTTCGGCGAGATAGACATCCGCCATGCCACCGCTGCCCAGTCGCCGCAGAAGCAGAAATTCTCCGATCCGCACATTGCTGAGATCAGACGGGGGCTGTGGAGACTGTGAATCTGGAGTCGTCATAACAGGAGAGTTCTTGATCAGTATTCCGAACGGCACACCCATAAGATGACGCAAGAGCTTACAAAAATCTGTTCGATTTCACGTCGGTACGCCGGTACGCCAACATTTCGATGCAGGAAGCATAACATTGCTCCAAGCAATTGTCTCACACGTTTCCCACAGCCCGGATCAGTTCCTTCACTGATTCCACCAGCCACAGAATGGCCTCTGTGCCCGACATTTCAAACCTGTGGACAACGCCAACGTGGCCATCCACCAAGCTCACCCGTCCAGTTGTTCAGCAGAAAGAGCATTCTGTAGAACGAATGAGACTTGTTGGCTCGCGGGACAACGAACATTCCGTTTGCTATCCTCCAAACGGCGAGCCCCGGAGGTACACCGTGTCCTTCCGAACGAAATCTCGATTTGCTGGTTCAGGGTGTGAAATGGCGCTTAGGAAATTTGCATTAGCGGCGTTGGTATTGTGCTCTTCTGTGGTTGCTGCAACAGCTGGCGACTGGCCAACATGGCGAGGAGCAAATCGTGATGACATCTCCAAAGAAACCGGGCTTTTGAAACAGTGGCCGGAAGGGGGGCCGAAAAAGCTCTGGGACTCAAAGGAAGCCGGCCTGGGCTATTCGGGAGTCGCGATCGTTGGCAATACGCTCTACACGATGGGCGCGGACGGAAACACCCCGGAATCCAATGAGTACATGATTGCCATCAACGTCGAAGATGGAAAAACGATCTGGAAAACCGACGTCAGCAAGTTCCTTGAGAATGGCTGGGGCGGCGGTCCTCGATGCACGCCTTCGATCTCCGCCGATGGTTCGCTGGCCGTTGGGATCAGCGGCAAGGGTGATGTGATCTGCGTCACGACGAAGGATGGAAAAGTAGTCTGGCGAACCAGCATGGCAGAACTGGGTGGCCAGATTCCAAGCTGGGGATACTGCGAGTCTGCTTTGATTGACGGCGACAAGGTATTGATCACCCCAGGCGGTTCGCTGGGAACAGTGGCGTGCTTCAACCTCAAGACTGGTGAAAAACTCTGGCAGTCTGCCGAGATCACCGAACTGGCCCATTACTCTTCGATCATCGTGGTCTCACACTTCGGCAAGAAGCAGTACATCCAACTGACCTCCAACAAGGTCTTTGGCCTCGACGAAAACGGCAAGCTCCTCTGGCAGGGCGACTTTCCGGGTCGAGTTGCTGTGATTCCAACTCCTATCTACAACGAAGGAGTCGTTTATCTGACAGCGGGTTACGGTGTGGGCTGCATGGCGCTGAACATTACGGCAGACAACAAGGTGGAGAAGCTGTACGAAAACAAGGTCATGAAGAATCACCACGGTGGAGTTCTTCTTTTCGAAGGCCACCTGTACGGTCACAGCGACGCAACAGGCATCGTCTGCCAGAAGCTTGATTCGGGCGAACAGGTCTGGAGTGATGACAAGAAGAACAACAGCAAAGGCGCAGTCGCGTTCGCAGACGGAATGCTCTACTGCCTCGAAGAAGGCTCTGGCGATTGTTTCCTTGTGGAAGCCACACCTTCGGGCTACAAGGAAGTCAGCCGCTTCCGCCTGGAGCCCCAGACGACACAGCGAAATCCCCAGGGACGCATCTGGACACATCCCGTGATCTGCAACGGAAAACTCTACCTGCGAGATCAGGAGATCATCTGCTGCTACGACATTAAGCAGCAGTAACCAATTGGCCTGCCGTTCGCCCAGGATCAGTGCATCCTCCATGTGAGGTCGTGGACTGAAGTAGTTTGCAAAGAGCCCGTCGGGAGTGTCTCTCGGCGGGCTTTTTTCGTTTCAATCCATCAGTCCGCATAGTCGTGTTCCACAACCATCGTTGGTATCTTCTGTTCCGCAAGTTTGCTGAAGAGGTCCGTTGCCCCCTTCGTTCAATCTGCATTCCTGACTGGCGCTTTGTTTCACCATGAGGTCATCGCTCCATGACGCATCGCCTTTTCAATCGTTGTGACGTTGGCTGCTGGCCATTTGTATTGTTTTTGCTGGTGCTCTGTCTGGCACCGCCGGATGTTTGCTCGGCGGCCGCAACCCACGATGAGGATCCTCCAGCAGCGAAGCGTCCCAACGTACTTTTCATCGCTGTCGATGACCTGAATCACTGGGTTGGGCATCTGGGTCGCAATCGCCAGACAAAGACTCCTAACATCGATCGGCTCGCAAAGCTTGGAATCACCTTCACCAACGCTCATTGTGCCGCTCCCGTCTGCAATCCCTCACGAACGGCTCTGCTGAGCGGTCGCAGGCCATCAACGACAGGTGTCTACGACAACAATAACCCGTTCACGAATGCTGTCACCAGTTCGGAATCTCTGGTCACGCAATTCCGAACGGCAGGCTACAAGACGCTGGGAATGGGGAAACTCTGGCACGGAGGACTCGGCTTTCCGGATCAATGGACGGAAACCGGTGGCCGGGAGACCGCTGATCGCTCAGGCTCGATACTGGAAGATCGAAGCATGGGAGGCATTCGCTTCGGAGTGCTGAATGCCGGAGATGAAGCGGTTCCGGATACGCGCATTGCCGATTACGGGATCGCAGAACTAAATAAGTCTCACAGCGATCCGTTCTTTCTGACCCTGGGCTTCCACAAGCCTCATATGCCGTGGAACGTTCCGAAAAAGTACTTCGACATGCACCCGCTGGAGCAGATTGAACTGCCCCCGATTCTCGAAGACGATCTTTCCGATATCCCGGCTGCCGGTCTGAAAATGGCCCGAGCAGAGAGTGATCATGCCGATGTCTTGAAGTCGGGACGCTGGAAGGAAGCTGTCCAGGCCTACCTCGCGGCAATCAGTTATCTCGATGGTCAGGTCGGACGAGTGCTCGATGCTCTCGAAAAGTCCCCGCATCGCGACAACACCATCGTCTGCTTGTGGGGTGACCATGGATGGCATCTGGGCGAAAAGCAGCATTGGCGAAAGTTCGCTCTCTGGGAAGAAACAACACGTGCACCACTGATCTTTGTGGCGCCCGGTGTCACAACGGCGGGATCATCATGCGATCGCCCGGTGGACTTTATGAGCATCTATCCGACGCTTTGTGAAATTGCTCACATTGACGTGCCAGCACATGTCGAAGGCCGTTCCATCGTTCGCCTGTTGAGAAATCCCGCGTCCGACTGGCAGGAAGCGGCACTCACAACTTACGGAAAAGACAATCACGCGATCCGAACGGGTGATTGGCGGTACATTCGATATGCCGACGGCAGCGAAGAACTTTACGACCATCGCGTCGACCCTTATGAATGGAAGAACGTCGCGTCCGCTCCGGAATTTGCTTCCGTGAAAACCGATCTGGCAGCCCTGATGCCAACATCAAATGCAGATCCTGTCACAAAAGACGGCACAGCCGACGAGACGGCCAGAAAGAAAAGGGGAAGGCAGAACAAACAGAAGAAAGCGGCTGGAGTTCCTTCCGGGGCAGTTTCAAAAGACGAGCAGCCGATCTCCCGGTCGCAGACGGCGAAGCCGGAATCTCCCGGACCGAACATTCTGTGGGTTATTGTCGAGGACATGTCGGCGAACTTCTCCTGTTACGGCGAAACGGACATCAGCACGCCAAACGTAGACGCACTTGCACATCGCGGAACCAGATTCACTCAAGCGTTCGTGACTGCGCCCATCTGCAGCATCAGTCGATCAGCTTTGATCACCGGCCGGTACCAGACCAGTATCGGCTGCCAGAATCATCGTTCCAGCGTTCCAGGACACATCATTACGCTCCCGGACGGCGTCAGGCTTGTACCAGCGATGCTGAAAGAGGCCGGCTATCATGTGAATAATCTGACGCTCGAACAGTTCCTGAGGCCAGAACACGACGTCAGCGCTATGCCGCAGGTTCCCGTGGCCAAGACCGACTACAACTTTCAATGGGACACCAGCGCAACATACGACCGAGTCCACTGGTCAGCGCGGGAAAAAGGGAAACCATTTTTTGTCCAGGTCCAGCTTCAGGGTGGTAAGCATCGTGGTCAGGGAAATGGCAAAGAATGGCCTCGCAGAGCATTGGCCGCGCTTGGTTCCTGTACCCAGGATGACAAAATCACGCTTCCGGCATGGCTTCCGGACGATCCGATCATCCGCGAGGACTGGGCGCAATACCTGGACACCGTCCGAATGACGGACATGGAAGTTGGCAGGATCATCCAGCGACTGGAAGACTCGGGGGAACTTGAACGCACCGTCATCTTCTTTATGACAGACCATGGCATCAGCCATGTTCGCTCAAAGCAGTTCCTTTACGACGACGGCATTCATGTGCCGCTCATCGTCGCAGGTGGTCCCTTCAATGGGGGACAGGAAAGAAAAGACCTTGTGGAGCACATTGATCTCGCGGCTACATCGCTGACACTTGCCGGACAGCCGATTCCGGAGTGGATGTTCGGAAGGAACCTCCTGGACACCACTCAACCGCGTGAATTCGTCTTCGCGGCTCGCGATCGAGCTGATGAAACAGTCGATCTGATTCGCAGCGTCCGCTCGGATCGCTGGAAGTATCTCTGGAATGGATTCCCGAATCGGCCGTGGCTTCAGCCCAACAATTACAAAGACAGCAAGCCCATCCTTCAGGCCATGCGACGCTGTGCGGCAGAAGGTTTGCTGAATCCGCAACAAGCGATGATCATGGCAGAGACTCGCCCGGTGGAAGAACTGTATGACCTCGAAAGCGATCCGGAGGAATTCAACAACCTTGCCAGCAACCCGACTCATACATCACAGTTGCAAAAGATGAGGGCCGCTTTGATCGAATGGCAGAAAAGAACTCACGACCCGTGCCAACCGGAGCCAGAGAACATCTACCTGACAGAGATGAACGCAGTTTACACGGCCGGCGGCAAGCAGACAGAACCTCAGCAGTTTCGCGATAACGTGAATTTGATGCTGAAATGGCTGAAGGAGCGACCGCCACTGCCAGGTCCCCTTCCGTAACTCAGACAGTGCACTCAACCGCTCGATGTTCCTTTCAGCGGGAGTTTGCGGTTTCGCCCGTTGTCGCATCCGCCGTGGTTTCGTTGCTGCCAGCAAGGCAGCGGCGAGCATGCGCGAGAACTCGACGGTCATATTCTGCGGTCTGAATGGATCGCGACATGTTGTGCTTGGCTTTGTCAGCAATCCAAAGCTCTGATTCGTGGCCGACCATCTCCTGAAGACGTCGAGCAATCTCAGGAGTGACATAGGAATCACGGCCGCCGGAAATCAACAGCACGGCCCCTGACTCAAGCCCCTGCGTTTCTTTCTCCAGATGAACGTACTGACAATGACGCCGGCGCTCACTGAGTTGCACCGCCTGCTTCAGCGTCAACTGGACATGCCAGTTCGGAAGCAGACTATAGACTCGTTCCGGAATCACGTGCTGAACAAATCGATCCACAAAATATCGTGTCATCGCCATCGTGCCAAAGGCACTGTCGGCGATCACTCCGCGAATTCGAGGATATCGACAGCCGGCGAGCAGGGCAGCGACGCCTCCACGACTGACACCGAACGCCATCATCGGCATCGTGCTGAGCCGCGGATGAGACTCAGCGTATTCCAGAGCGGCTTCGACATCGGTCATCTCATATTCCGTCATCCAGTGGATCGGGGAATAGTTCTTTGACCGATCACTTTCACCGTGATCTCGGAAATCAAACGACAGGACAGTAAAGCCGTCTTCGATCAAGGCATGGCAGTACCGAGCTGCCATCCAATGTGTCCCTTTCAGTTCCGGCATGAACACCACAAGGCCCGGGGAGGATTCGCAGTCCGCATTCCACAGACTGCCCTTGAGTGTGAGGCCATCCGCCGTACGAAACTCAATACGCTGGGCCGATGGATTTTCCGGCTCGGGCACCACATTAAACGGCGGGACGTTTTCGAAGATTGCACAGATTCGAGGAATGACATAGCGACGGAAACTGATTTCTCCAATCAGTAACGCGATGGCAATTCCTGCGAACAATCCCCACCAAAACACGGCTGGCTCCCGGAATCTCCCAATGGTGGCCTTCACATCCCTGTGCGAGACTGGGAAATCTAGCCAGAGAATTCCGACAGTATGAGGGCAACGTTCTGGCCTCCAAAGCCAAAACTGTTCGACAGCGCTGCTTTGATCTTTTTCTCGCGAGGCTGGTTCGGAATGTAATCAAGATCACAGTCAGGATCAGGCGTCTCGTAGTTAATCGTCGGCGGAAGGACCCCGTCGCGAATCGCAAGCAAACACGTGATCGCCTCAACAGCACCAGCAGCAGCAATGAGGTGCCCCATCATGCTCTTGATGCTGGAAACAGGCGTCTTCCATGCATGCTCACCCAGCCCGCCCTTGACGGCCGCGGTTTCAACCTGGTCGTTCACCTTGGTGCTGGTACCGTGAGCATTCACGTAGCCGATCTCTTCCGGGTTCAGTTCTGCATCCCGGAGTGCCATCTTGATACAGGCAATCGCACCGCGACCTTCCGGATGAATGTCCGTGATTCGATAGGCATCGGCCGTCGAACCATAGCCGCGAATCTCCCCGTAGATCTTCGCACCGCGAGCCTTTGCGTGTTCCAGTTCTTCCAGAATCAGCATGCCCGCACCTTCCCCAAGCACAAAACCGTCACGGTTCAAGTCGAACGGTCGTGAAGCCGTGCGAGGAGAATCGTTTCTTTCGGAAAGTGCCGTCAGAAGATTGAAGCCCGTCACACCGAACGGATGAATCATGCTGTGTGCACCGCCAGACAGCATCAGATCCGCATCGCCGCGGCGGATAATTTCGGTCGCTTCGCCAATCGCCTGACTGGAAGCCGCACAGGCCGTCAGACAGTTCAGGTTGGGCCCCTGAGCGTTGAACAGGCTGGACAAATGAGCCGCCGGCATGTTGGGCTCAAGTTCCAGTTCAAAGCGAGGATTCATGCGATCAATAAAGCTGCCCGTGAACTTCTTCAGATCAACTTCACCGTTCTTGTACGCTTCTGTCACGAGCGTCATGAACTGCAGAAAATTCTGCTGGCCCTCACCCGCTCCCAGATACACTCCGAACCGAGCCGGATTAAACCGAGGGTCATCGTAGATTCCGGAATCGTTGACCGCCTGGCGAGCCGCTCCAATCGCAAAACGAACGTTGCGGCCGGCATCTTCGAACCGAGCTGGATCGTCAACTTGTGTCGCAAAGTCGTAGCCTCGCACTTCCGCGGCAAATTTTGTCGGGAACTTTGAGGCGTCAAAGTGAGTAATCGGTCCGACACCATTCTGGCATTCCAGCTGCGCCTTCCACATGGTTGGCGCGTCGTTGCCGATCGGTGTCAGTGCTCCAACTCCGGTAACTACAACTCGACGTTTCATTTCAAACTCCGGCCCGTGTCACTCAACTTCGCCAACACTCAGTTTGTTTCCGACTGTCAGTCTTCTCTTCCGATGCCCGGCTTCAGGCCTCGGTCGCCTGACCAGAGCCAGCCTTGCCGACCGTCAGGATGTCCAACAGATTCATCCGGAACACAAAGTTCTTCTGATCGATTCGGCTGAGCTGAGGATCATCGGACTTCAGATGCACAAAGACAATTTCACCATCAGCAACCAGACGGTCACCGACTTTCGCCGTTACGGTTACGCTTCCGCCTTCTTCGCGAGCGTCCTGGAGATCAGCGGTGTAGATCAACTGGTCACCGGGACAAGCCCAGCTGTGAAACGTAATCTTGGGAACTTTGGCCAGAATCACGTTGTAAGCGAACTGGTAATGTTCACCCAGAAGAATGCCGCCAGTCTGCGCCATGCCCTCAATCATGAGGGACGCTGGCATCACCGGGAAACCAGGAAAATGGTCGTGCATATGCTCTTCGGAAAGAGACACATTCTTCACCGCACGCGCACGTTTCCCTGTTTCGAACTCAATGAAACGATCGACCCAATACCAGCGCATGACACTGCTCGCGAGACAAAATGATGCGGACCGAAGGCGTGACCTTCGGTCCGGCAAAACACCAGCGATCCTACTTCAGTCGTGCTGCAATGAACTTGCAGATCATGTCGACAGTGAAGAGATCCGAGATCTTTGACACAAGCGGGTTCTTTGCGAATGCGTCAATGTCGGCATGTGGCATCTTCGTTCGAAGCTGCGCGATTCCTTCCGGGGTCACCTTTCCGTCGGCGACGAAACCGGAGTCAGCGGCCGCCAGATTCTCCGGGAAGAGTTCACCGCGAGGAATCTTGATGTCGAAGCATTTTTCGAGGCGGAACACGATGTCCAGAAAGTCAATTGACTCAGCGCCGAGATCACCGATCAGTGTCGCAGACGGAGTGACTTCATCATCATCAACTCCGAGAGCATCGACCAGAGTCTCACGAACCTTGTCCAGAATTTCGTCAGCTGAAGGCATTGAACAACTTCTCCGGATCCGACTCCTACCGGAGCCAGACAGCGGTCACCAGGAACCCAGCAGTTTGCCTTGGACTGGTGACCTGTCCCAAAGCAAGACCCATTCAATGGGGTGCAACCACAAACACCGTTCTGCCACCACACCCCAGTTGCGGCGACAGACCTTGACATCAACTCCTCCCCAGGAGTTGCTCGTCAACGGAACGCGTATTGTTGCCGGTTTTTGACCGAACTTCCAGACTTCCTCAAAAAGTCTCCCGCGGCAAATCCCGGAAACTTCCGTTCCTGCGTCTCCCGGGAAGAACTGCAGGCTTTTCGCCTGCAAATGCCCCCAGGACTGAACAAACCATCAGAGACCACCAAGTGTGAGTCCGCCGTCCACCTTCAGAATCTGTCCAGTGACGTAGGAAGACTCATCGGCAGCGAAGAACAGCACAGCATTGGAGATATCCTCCGGCTTTCCAAGACGTCGTACCGGAATCTTCTTCTTAATCTCTTCTCCAGCCGCGTTGACTACAGCGACCGTCATGTCGGTTTCAATAAATCCAGGAGCAACAGCATTCGCCGTTACACCACGGCGAGCCAGCTCAGTGGCAACGCATCGCGTAAATCCTTCAACGCCGCCCTTGCTGGCCGCATAGTTTGCCTGGCCCGGGTTCGACACATCCGCCGCAACACTGGACATGTTGATGATGCGCCCGTAACGCTGAGACATCATCGTTCGAGTTGCTGCCTGACAGAAGTTGAACACGCTGGTCAGGTTGGTGTCAATCACGTCCTGCCACTGCTGAGCATCCATCGTGGCAAGCAGACCATCACGAATGATGCCGGCATTGTTCACGAGGATTTCAAGCTTGCCCCACTTCTCAACGATGTCAGCGACAACCTTATCAGCTGCAGGCTTGGAACGAACGTCTGCCTGAATGGCCCAAACTTCATTCCCTTCGGCATTCAGTGCGTTCGCAACTTCTTCGGCAGCAGCTGAGTTCGAATTGTAAACGAATGCGACCTTCGCTCCGGCTCGAGCCAGTGCCTCTACGATCGCTCGGCCAATGCCACGGCTTCCGCCGGTCACAAGAGCGATTCTGCCTTTGACTGTCATGATGGGGTGAATCCTGTCAAAAAAACGAAACAAACTTGATCAAAGTTGAGTGTTCAAACTCGCTGCCGTTTCAGCAACTGGCTCGGCATCGTTCGGGAACCAGCACTGATTAACTTCCAGAATACAACTGCGAATAAAGCTCTTTCATGGCTTCCAGAACCCGACGGTCGTTGTCAGCCAGTGCCGGATTGTGAGTCGCGAGATTCTGCCGAGACAATGTCAGCTTGGCGCTCACGGCCGATTGTCCATTCACCGTCCCGGAGGCGACAAAATCCACGGACGAATCGTCAGCACTTTTCCAGGTCGCAGTCACCTGCAGCGTTTCACCAGGCTTCAGGAAGTTATTGAACTTCACCGCCTTCGCCTGCTTTAGAAGAATCG
Organism: uncultured Chitinophaga sp.; assembly: GCA_964538835.1. Lineage (GTDB taxonomy): Bacteria > Planctomycetota > Planctomycetia > Planctomycetales > Planctomycetaceae > SXXK01. Next base: position 19,279 of record CAZIGZ010000051.1, read on the forward strand.
TGCTGTACTGGAAGTTGTCCGTCGCACGCATCAGCCATGCACAGGACTGAACCAGGCATTCGACCATCAGTACTCCAGGCAGGATTGAAAAGCCTGGAAAATGATCCTGCAGATATTCCTCGGCCAGAGACACATTCTTGATCGTCTGAATGCTCTCACCGGGAACCAGTGCCTGAATGCGATCAACAAGGCAGAACTTCATTGATACGAAAAGCCTGTTCTCAATGTGAAATTGGACCCGCTGCGCGAATCCGGGAAACCGCGGAGTCTAAGTTTCCGAGTGAGCTTCGCCAAAAGCCATAGACCATTCCGTGGCAGTTTTGAGGAAAAAAGAAGCCTGTCGCTTGTCCGAGAAAGGGAGTTCTGACCATTCCGCCTGACTGGGAACTTCGAATCCTCCTGTTAAGATTTGCCGACCGCTAAACTTTACGCAAATCTCCAGTTTTCCGGCTTTTCACCTCCGGCAGTGGCATTTCTGCCCTCCCATTCTTCTCAAGCAGCGTACGCGAGCCAAAGATTACAGGTGTTATTGTTTACCGGAGCTGTTTGTTTTTTCCACTTTTCGTTTCCGGAATTGAACACCCGGAGCTAGATTGGTGGCAAAATGGATACATCGCATTAAATAGGCAATTCATGCGAAAGTGCCTTTTGAAACAAGTTACCTGGCGGGGTGTCAGGTGTATTTGGTGGTGTTGGTCAGTTTTCGAACAACTTGGAGGAGTTACAGAGCATGCGTTTCATTCTTTCGTTGGCAATCGCTGTCTCCCTGACGGCGTCTGCCCAGGCTGGCGGTTGCTTCGGCAAAAAGGTCAGCAAATGTTGCTCCGCACCTTGTGCCACAAGCTGCAGCCCGTGTGGGGCCAGCGCTTGTGGTTCCGCGTGCGGCAATTCCGGCTGCGGCACATGGGAAACGGTCCAGAAGACCGTTCTCGTCCCTCAGATGGTAACAGAAAAGCGAACTGTCACTGTTAACGTTCCAGTGACAGAAGAGAAGGTCGGCAAGCGCATGGTCTGCAAGACCGTGACTGAGCCAAAGGAAGAGACCTACACTGTGATGGTTCCAGTGACCGAAGAGCGAACTGGCAAGCGAACCATCTGCAAGACCGAGACGGAGCAGAAGGAAGAATCCTACACCGTGATGGTTCCAGTGACTGAAGAACGAACTGGCAAGCGAACCGTTTGCAAGCACGTTGTTGAGCCAAAGGAAGAGACCTACACGGTTATGGTTCCAGTCACCGAAGAGCGAACTGGCAAGCGAACAGTCTGCAAGACCGAGACGGAGCAGAAGGAAGAGTCCTACACGGTTCTCGTCCCAACCACTGAGCAGCGCACTGGCACTCGCACTGTTTGCCATAGCGTTCCAGTGAAGAAGACTCGCAAGGTTTGTCAGGACCAGGGTCACTGGGAAGATCGCGCTGTTGAATCAAGCTGCGGTGGCTGCGGCCATGCTTGCGGCGGATGTGGCTCATGCGGCGGCTGCCAGCCAGCTTGTCAGAAGACCTGCAAGGTTTGGGTTCCAAACGTTGTCGAAACCGAAGTTGAGTACACCTGCTACGAAACTCAGCGAAGCGAAGAGCAGTACACCTACAACGTGACTGTTTGCAAGCCAGAAACCAAGACTCGAACTGTCAACGTCTGCAAGCAGGTTCCAGTTGAAGAAGAGTACAAGTACCACGTCACTGTCTGTAAGCCAGAGACCAAGACTCGCACCGTCAACGTCTGCAAGACCGTTGCTGTTGAAGAAGAGTACAAGTATCACGTCACTGTCTGTAAGCCAGAGACCAAGACTCGTATCGTCAACGTCTGCAAGCAGGTTCCAGTTGAGGAAGAGTACAAGTACAACGTCACGGTCTGTAAGCCAGAGACCAAGACTCGCACTGTAAACGTCTGCAAGACGGTTCAGGTCGAAGAAGAGTACAAGTACCATGTCACTTCCTGCAAGCAGGAGCAGAAGGAAGTTGAAGTTCAGGTTTGCAAGATGGTTGAGCAGACCTGCACTCAGCAGGTTTGGAAGCCAGCCTGTGCTCCAGCTCCAGCATGCGGCGGCTGTGCTCCAGCAACCGCTTGTGGCTGCAAGTAATCGACTTCGCTGAAGTTCAGCGATCGTTGTGAATCAAACCTCCTGAGGTCAAAAATCTCAGGAGGTTTTTTCGTGCGCCTGCGGCAGGATCTGCCGATGTCGGCGATCCCTGCCAAAGCTTGAGCGATTAGCGCGATTCGACGGGAATTGCGAATCGAATCAAGTAAACCGTCTGTGAGCGTCGATATGTCCGACTAAGGAATCGCGCGCCGACATCCTGCGCTCAGGATTCGGCCCAGGGGGACGAGCGTGATTCCCAACATGGCTGGGATACGAGTGGATCGTACAAGGTGCCAGGGAAGCAAATTGACCTGACAAAGTACGAAGGATCGTATTGTTCTCGCACATGTGTGTTGAATTCGGGGGCACAAGGCGGGCATTGATATCCGCGATCGCAGTTCCATGGAGGGAACACCAAGATGCTGCTGTCACATTTCCTGACTGCACTGCGTCAGTCATTTCGCCCGCTGTCTGTTGCCACCGCTGTCGTGGCCGGAATCTCGCTGCCACTTTTCAGCTCTGCGGCCAGTGATGACGAAACGGTTGTCACCAACATCGGTCGATTTGAAATTCCGTTCGAAGTGGAAGGCGAAGACGGCAAGGAAGCCCAGGGCTTTGCCGTGCTGTTCGGATCACAGGACGGCGGTCGCACATGGGATCAACTCCAGTCTGTGCCAGCAAGTCGCGGTGCGTTTATTTTCACTGCTCCGCGGGACGGCAAGTCCTCTTTTGCAATCCGCATGACGGATGCTCAGGGCAACCTCGAAATGGCGATCGAGGGATCTGAACCTGAAATGGAAGTGGTCGTCGATACCGTCGCACCGAAACTCCAGCTCGAGATCATCGAAGTGACTCCTGGCCAGGCGATCATCAACTGGACATCCAGTGACTCATCCATCGTCGGTGATTCCTTTGCACTGGAATGCACGGAAGGGCTGAGTGGAAACCGAAAGCCGATCCAGTTCACTCCATCAGGATCCGGACAGGTTCGCGTCGCCGTCGCATCAGGTTCCATGATCTCAGTGCGAGCCTCGATCATGGACCAGGCGGGAAATCGCGGCGAAGCGTCAGCGCAGTACGTTTCTCGCCCCGTCGTTTCCAGCACGGCGGTGCCAGGCATGCCCGCACCGGCGACTCCGCCAGCTCTGCCTCTTGGACCTTCTCCATTCACCGCGGGCCCGGCGCAGGGACCAATGGCGGTGAACGGATCATCCACACAACCTAGGTTTCCACAGCCCGCGACTGGCAATGGAAACTTCGGCTCACACGCCTTTGCTGGCTATCCGGCGGAAACACCGGCCGTTCCCGCTCTGCCTGAGGCCATTGCACCAGTGGCGGCACAGCCACCGGCATTTGCGGCAAACGCCGTTGCCGGAGAAAAACAGCTTGTGAATGACCGCGTTTTCGATCTGGATTATCAGATCGAAGACGTTGGTCCATCCGGTGTCAGCTCGGTGGAACTGTTCGTCACCGAAGATGGCGGACAGCAGTGGTTCCGTTACGGAACTGACCCGGACATGAAAAGCCCGTTCCAGGTGGACAGTATGGGAGAAGGGACTTTCGGATTTGCCGTTCGAGTTCGCAACGGTCTTGGCATTTCCGACACTCCTCCGCAACCCGGTCAGGCCCCGGAAGTGGTCGTCACTGTAGACCAGACTCCACCGGTGATCGAATTGTCGCAGCCGTCAATCCGTCTGGATGCGTTTGGAAGCATTCAGCTGAATTGGCGAGTCAATGAGGCAAATGCATCAAGTGCTCCGGTTCGGCTGGAATATGCAGTGACACCGACAGGGCCATGGACACCAGTGTTTGACTGGCAGGCAGATCAGGGCGGTTACCAGTTCGCCATTCGACCAGGCACTCCGTCATCTCTCTACTTCCGCCTGCTAGCACGAGATGCCGCCGGGAATGTTGCTTCATCTCAGACCGCACAGCCCGTGGTTGTCGACCTGAAGAAGCCTGTGGGACGCATTCTTCGAGTTCAGGCGGCATCACACAGCGGCATGCTGCCCGTTCAGAACTAAACAACGCCCGCATCGCAGCAACGATCACGGTCTCACTTGCCCGGCGTGCGGTCCAGCTTGCCCGTTGTGCTCTGAGGAATGAGCCTATCCGTCCGCCATGTACTGCTACGGATTACAGCACATTGCTTCACGTCGTCCTGCCAGCAGGCTGGCATGGCAAGGCAGGCTGATCCTTGTCGTGCGAACGACAAATCGGCGAGACCTGCCGCCCGATAGTCGCTGTGTGTACACGAGATTTCTCGGTTCGCCCCGGCAGCACATTTGTGTCAGCAATTTTCGCGCAGGTTCGGCGATGGAAAGCCGAACTGAATGATGGACGTAATGCAGTCTGGCAATCGATTACCTCGAGCCGGTGTCGGGATGCCCTGCAATACCATCTGAGTCTTGCGGAAGGACACCGGCATGTGGAAGCCATTATGGGCGTGCACTGCGGCGGCAGTGCTCTGGGCCGTCGCGCCATCAGC